>JBMOGN010000046.1:0-19222 GCA_049318345.1 Rubrivivax sp.
GTGCAGGTGCAGGTGCAGGTGCAGGTGCAGGTGCAGGTGCAGGCGCAGGCGCAGGCGCCGGTGCGGGTGCCGCCTCGACGATCCCCGCGACCAGGTACACCGAGGCCGGGCCGCTCGCGTAGCGGGCTCCGACGCTCCAGGTCGCCGGCATCGTCGACAGGCCGCTGACCGCGTGGCTCACCGAGGTGCTGCCACCCGAGGTCACGTCGCGGAACTTCAGCGTGCCCGCGCCCGCTGGCGCCATCATGGCGAGCCAGTAGCGCGTACCGGCCACGAGAGAGACGGCCGCTACCGGCACGCTGTTCCACGAGCCGGACTTCAGGCTGCTCAGCGTGCCCGTGGACATCAGCGCGCCCGGCACGCCCGCTGCGTCGGCATACACCCCCACCACCACGCGCGAGGCGGTGCTGGTGGCGTCCACATACAGGTTCACCACCTGGCTCACCCCCGAAACGGCCGCCGTGACCGAGAAAGCCTCGGCCACGCCCGCGGAGTTGCTGTCGATGGCGGGCTGCACCGCCATCGTCCCGGCCAGGGAGGCCACCACGGACGCGGTGGTGGGCACCTGGCAGGTCTTGGCCTGGCCCGGTGCGGGATCGCCGAAAGTGGCCGTGCTGCAGTTCAGCGCCCCCACCAGGGTCTTCTGCGCCCACAGCGAGCCGGTGCCGAAGCGCACCGTGGTGGACGCCGACAGCCACGCCAGCGCACCCTCGTTGGCCACCCACTTCCAGCCGGTGGAGTCGGTGGTGGCCAGGATCGTCGCGTTCGGGTGCGCGGCCTCGCCGTCGTCCACCGCCAGCGCCGGCGTCACCAGCTGCTCCTGTCCTCCTCCTCCACCACCGCAGGCCACCAGGGCGGCGGCCGCCAGGACCGACAATGCCCCACCCCCCACTGCACGCGTGCGTCCAATTTCTCGCATTCCATTCTCCCGTCGTTGCTGTCGAAGTCACACGGCGGCCGCAACCGCCTTCAGGACGCTCATGCTGCGAGCCTGCTCAACGGGGGCGGTGAGAGAGTGTTCGGTTACGAATGCGGGCCGGCGGGCTGCCCGCCACGGGGCCGACGGGTCCCTGTAGACCGCTTCCGCGGGCGTCCACCCGTTCACAGCTTGTGACGGCTGGAACGATCCGTGCGCATCCGATACCGGCCTGACGCAGCCCGCAGCCTTGGCTTAGCATCCCGGGATGTCTGCACACGACGACCACGACCACGACCACGACCACAGCCATCTCGACGAGATGGACCTGCGCGTGCGCGCCCTGGAAACGGTGCTCGTGGGCAAGGGCCTGGTCGACCCCGCGGCGCTGGATACGCTCATCGACACCTACCAGCACCGCGTGGGCCCGCGCAACGGCGCACGCGTGGTCGCCCGGGCCTGGGCCGATCCGGTCTTCCACGCCTGGCTGATGGATGACGCCACCGCCGCCATCGCCTCGATGGGCTACACAGGCCGGCAGGGCGAGCACATGCGCGCGCTGGCCAACAGCCCCGCCGAGCATCACCTCGTGGTGTGCACACTGTGCAGCTGCTACCCCTGGCCCGTGCTCGGCCTGCCGCCCACCTGGTACAAAAGCGCGCCCTACCGTTCGCGCGCCGTCAAGGACCCTCGCGGCGTGCTGCGCGACTTCGGCGTGGAGCTGCCCGCCTCCACCGCCATCCGTGTGTGGGACTCCACCGCCGAACTGCGCTACCTCGTCATCCCACAGCGCCCGGCCGGCACCGAGGGCTGGAGCGAGGAGGCGCTGGCCGGGCTCGTCACGCGCGACTCCATGATCGGCACGGGCCTGGCCCGCGCGCCCGAAGCCGCCCCTTCGCCATGAGCGCACCGCACGTCACCCACGCCGACCTCGGCGGCCGCGATCTGCCCGGCGCCGTCGTGCCCGAGCCCGAGGGCGAGCTCTTCCACGCCGCGTGGGAGCCGCGCGCGCTGGCGCTCACGCTGGCCATGGGCGCCACCGGTTCGTGGAACATCGACATGAGCCGCGCCGCGCGCGAAAGCCTGCCCGACTATGCGAGCTCGAGCTACTACCGCATCTGGATCGCCGCGCTGGAGCGCCTGCTGCGCGAGCGCGGGCTCGTCACGCAGGAGGAGCTCGACGCCGGGCTGGCAAGCGTGCCCGCGCCTGCCGTGCCGCGCGTCCTGCGCGCAGCCAACGTGCCCGCCGTGCTGGCGGCCGGCTCGCCCACCGAACGCGCGGCACCGCGCCCGGCCGCCTTCACGGTCGGCCAGCGCGTGCGCCCGCGCCGGGGCCCCTTCGACCACCACGTGCGCCTGCCCGGCTACCTGCAGGGGCGCACCGGCACGGTGGAGCGGGTGAACGGCGCGCATGTCTTCCCCGACACCCACGCCCACGGCCAAGGCGAGCAGCCGCAGTGGCTCTACACCGTGGCCTTCGACGGCCAGGAGCTGTGGGGCGCGCAGGCGCAGCCCGGCCTGAGCGTGCGCTTCGACGCCTTCGAGCCCTACCTGCTGGCGGCCGAGCCGGCCTGAGCGCCATGGAACGTCCCGACCCCGCACCCGTCTTCCGCGAACCCTGGGAGGCCGGCGCCTTCGCGCTGGCCGTGGCGCTGCACGAGCGCGGCCTGTACACCTGGCCGGAATGGGCCGCCGCCCTGGCACGCGAGATCGCACGCGCGCAGGCCGCCGGCGACCCCGACACCGGCGAGGGCTACTACCGCCACTGGCTGGCCACTCTGGAGACCCTCGTGGCCGAAAAGGGCGCCACCACGCCGCAGGAGCTGCAGCGCCTGCAGCAGGCCTGGGAGCGGGCGGCCGAACGCACGCCGCACGGCCAGCCCATCGAGCTTCAGGAGCAGGACCTGTGACACCCGCCCCCGGCACGCCCACCGACGAAGCCGGGCTGCGCCGCCAGCTCGCCGCCTGCTACCGCATCTTCGACCTCCTGGGCTGGACCGAGCTCATCTACAACCACATCTCGGTGCGGCTGCCCGGCCCGCAGGACCACTTCCTCATCAACCCCTTCGGCCTGCACTACAGCGAGGTGCGCGCCTCCAACCTCGTGCGCATCGACCTGGAAGGCCGCATCGTCGGCTCGTCCAGCCACCCCGTGAACCCCGCTGGCTTCGTGCTGCACGCCGCGCTGCACCGGGGCGTGTCCGGCGCGCACTGCGTCATGCACACCCACACCACCGCCGGCTCGGCCGTGGCCTGCAGCCGCGCCGGCCTGTCGATGGACAACTTCTACGCCGCGCAGCTGCACGGCCGCGTGGCCTGCCACGACTTCGAGGGCATCACCGTGCGGCCCGAGGAGGGCCCGCGGGTGGTGGCCGCCATCGGCGACAAGCCGGCGGTCATCCTGCGCAACCACGGCCTGCTGAGCTGGGGGCCCTCGCTGCCCTTTGCCTTCGCCGTGCTGTGGACGCTGCAGCGCGCCTGCGAGATCCAGGTTGCCGGCGCCGCCCTCGGCCCGACCCTGCCCATCCCCGAAGACGTGCAGCGCCGCTGCGCCCAGGACTCCCTGCAGTTCGACCCGCGCTACGGCGGCGGGGCAGACGTCTTCGCCGCGCTGGAGCGGCAGGTGGCGCGGCGGGATCCGTCGTATCTCGACTGAACGCCTCGACCCGCCGCGCGGCCGGCCTGCCTCAGCGCACCACCTCGATCACGGTGACCGTGTAGGCCCCGTTGCGCCGCTCGGCCGCGAAGCGGACCTTGTCGCCGGCCTGCAGCCCCTCGAGCAGCTTCGGGTCTGCCACCTGGAACACCATCGTCATCGCCGGCATGTCCAGGTTCTCGATGCGCTCGTGTCGAAGCGTGATCTTCGACTGCGCGGTGTCGATGCGCCGCACCTCCGCGGCGGTGCGGGGCTCGGCGGTCTGCGCGCCGGCGCCGTGGGTGAACAGGGCGCTGGCCGCGGCCAGCAGCAGGGATGCCTTCATGGATGTCTTCATGGGTGCTTTCCTGGGTGCTTGCCCGTATGGGCGCTTGGAGCCTGGGGGGCCTCGGGAAGTTCCGCGGTGTACTCGCTGGCCAGCGTACCCGGCGGATGGCGGTACCAGCCGGGGTCGCGCCAGTCGCCGGGCGCGAGGTCGTCGCGCACCTTCACCACGCTGAACATGCCGCCCATGCCCAGCGGGCCGAAGGGGCCGCTGCCGGTCATCATCGGCAGGGTGTTGTCAGGCAGCGGCATCTCCATCTCGGCCATGTCGTGCATGCCGCGGTCGCCCATCACCATGTAGTCGGGCACGATCTTGCGGATGCGCTCGGCCACGCCGCGGTGGTCCACGCCGATCATCGAGGGCAGCCCGTGCCCCATGGCATTCATCGTGTGGTGCGACTTGTGGCAATGGATGGCCCAGTCGCCGGCGATGGCATCGAACTCCAGCGCGCGCATCTGCCCCACCGCGATGTCGGTGGTCACCTCCGGCCAGCGCGCCGACTTCGGCACCCAGCCCCCGTCGGTGCCCGTCACCTCGAAGTGCGGCCCGTGCAGGTGGATGGGGTGGTTGGTCATCGTCAGGTTGCCCACGCGGATGCGCACGCGCTCGCCCGTGCGCGCCACGAAGGGGTCGATGCCGGGGAAGGCGCGGCTGTTCCAGGTCCACAGGTTGAAGTCGAGCATCGTGCTCGTGCGGGGCGCGAAGGTGCCGGGCTCGATGTCGTAGGCGTTGAGGATGAAGCCGTAGTGGCGGTCCACGCGGTGTGCGCGCGGGTCCTTCGGGTGGACGATGAGCAGGCCCATCATGCCCATGGCCATCTGCACCATCTCGTCGGCGTGCGGGTGGTACATGAAGGTGCCCGCTCGCTGCAGCACGAACTCGTACATGAAGGTCTTGCCCACGCCGATGGGCGGCTGCGTCAGCCCCGCCACGCCGTCCATGCCCGAGGGCAGCAGGATGCCGTGCCAGTGGATGGTGGTCACCTCGGGCAGCCGGTTGGTGACGAAGATGCGCACTCGGTCGCCCTCCACCGCCTCCAGCGTGGGGCCCGGGCTGGAGCCGTTGTAGCCCCACAGCCGGGCCTGCATGCCCGGCGCGATCTCGCGCACCACGGGCTCGGCCACGAGGTGGAATTCCTTCACCCCGTCCTTGGTGCGCCAGGGCAGCGTCCAGCCGTTGAGCGTGACCAGGGGCTGGAAGGGCAGGCCGTCGGGCGGTGCCGGCGGCGGCTGCGTGGCGGCCGAGGTGCGCGAGGCCGCCTCGGGCAGCCGCGCCGCACCGGCGCGGCTGACGAGGCCGGCGCCCACGAGGGAGGCGCCAGCGGCGAGGAAGAAGTCTCTGCGGTTGCTCATGTCAGGCTCCTGCTGCTCAGTGGCCGGCCGCGTGGGCGGGGGCGGCCGCCGCGCGGCCTGCGGGGGAACGGTCGCCGCTTCGGTCCGCGGCGGATGGGGCCGGCACGCTCAGCGTGGCCTGCAGCGCGGTCTCGGCGAGCCAGAAGTCGCGCAGCGCCTCGATCGAGCCGATCACCGCACCCTGCTGCTCGCGCGCGTCGGCCAGCAGCTCGAAGGGGCTGACGAGCATCGCGTTGTAGCGCAGCAGCATCTCCTCGGACATCCGCTTGCGCAGCGGCACGAGCACGTCGCGGTGCTCGCGCGCCACCTCGTGCGCCGTGCGCCGCGCCGACCACGCCTCGCGCACCTCCGAGCGCGCACGCACCGCGGCTGCCGCAGTCCGGTTCACGGCCTGCATGTACAGCGCCTGCGCCTGCTGCATGCGCACCTGGCCGAAGTCGAAGAGCGGCAGCACGAACTCCACCTCCCAGCCCCGGCTGGAATGCGCGCCGCTCTCGCGCTTGTCGTGCAGGCCCAGATGCAGCACGTTGACCACGCGCGTGGCGCGCGCGAGCCCGAGCGAACGGGCGGTCTCCTCGACCGCGCGCCGGGCGCGCAGCAGGTCCAGCCGCCCGTCCATCGCCGCCTGCTCAGCGTCGGCCTGCGCCGTTGGCGAATCGGGCAGGGCAGGCAGCTGCGGCAACCGGGCCGGCAGCTCGAAGGCGAGTTGCGCGCCGGCCAGGCCGAGCGCGCGAACGAGTTGCTCGCGCGCGCCCGCCTCGCGGTGGCGCGCACGCACCAGGGCGACGCGGGCCTCCGCCAGCTGGGCCTGCTCGCGCAAGCGTGGCAGCGGCGCGAGGTTGCCCACCTTCCCGGCGCGGCCGGCGAGCTCCTCCGAGGTGGACACCACCTCCACGAGCTGCTCGTGCGCCTGCGCGAGCTCGCGCGCCGCCACCGCCTCGAAGTACGCCGCACGCGCCCGCGCCGCCACGGCGAGGGTCTGCGCGGCCGCCTGCATCTGCACCTGCTCGAACCGGCGCTGCTCCACCTCACGCGCCAGCGGCAGGGTCAGCAGGCCGAGGAGATCGAAGACCACGGCCCGCTCCACCTCCACCGAGCCTTCGCCGCCCAGGCGCCCCCACTTCAGGCTCGGGTTCGCCAGGCGGCCCGCGCGCACGAGGTCGGCCTCGGCCAGGCCGAGCGCAGCGTAGTCGGCCTGCAGCTCGGGGTTGTTCAGGAGGGCCACCTGCACGGCGGCGTCGGCCGTCAGCGGCTGCTTCAGCAGTTCGGCCACCCGCGCCCGGGCGGCGTCGGCCTGGGCCGCTGTTCGCGCGTAACTGGGCGCCTGGCCGAGATGCGCCCGGGTCATGCGCTCGACGGCGTCGAAGCCGCCGTCCGGCGAGAAAGACGCGCACCCCGTCAGCGCGAGCAGGCCGGCTGCGGCCAGCAGCGCACGGTGCACGCGCGCGGGGCACCCGCGCATGGAAATGTTCAGCATGTTCGACGCTCAATCGCAAGTGCCGGGCACGCGTCCCGGCCGGATGCCCTGCACCGCACGCGCAGGGCCCTGCTGGCCTGCCTGCGCAGGCCCCGATGCGTCAGGGTGTTCGGGGTGGCCGCTCGGGGCCGCCGGCCTCGAAGGCCGGCTGGGGCACGATCAGCGGTGGGAAGGCCGCTGCGGTCCGGGGCAGTGCACCCGGCAGGCGCGGCGCGTCCACGGCCAGCGCGGCGGCGTGGCAGCCGCTGGCGCACACCGGGCAGGCACCGGCCGGTACGCCACCCTCGTCGGTTGCAGCGGCCTGGTCGGCCGCGCCCGCATCGCCGTGGCAAGGCGCCGAGCCGAAGTCGGCTGAGTTCGTGTAAACGGTGTGCGGCCCCTACCCGCCCGCCGAAGCAGGCACCCCGCACAGCATGGTGGCAGCCACGACATCGCGCAGCGGCAGCAGCAGGCCGATCACCAGCACGAGCACGATGCGCAGCGCGTTCACGATGCAGGCAGCTTAGCAGGCCCGGAAATGAAGAAGCCGCTGCGGCTCAATCGAACCCGCAACGGCTTGCAGAATGTGGCGGAGTGGACGGGGCTCGAACCCGCGACCCCCGGCGTGACAGGCCGGTATTCTAACCAACTGAACTACCACTCCGCGGTGCTCAGGAAAGTCGACGATTATAGCAAAACCAGGAGCCTCCCCATGCAGATGAGAACACTGGGCCGCAGCGGCCTGCAGGTCGCGCCGCTGGCCTTCGGCGGCAATGTCTTCGGCTGGACGGCCGACGAGGCCACCTCCTTCGCGCTGCTCGACGCCTTCGTCGACGCCGGCTTCAACCTCGTGGACACGGCCGATGTCTACTCGGTGTGGGCGCCCGGGCACGTGGGCGGCGAGTCCGAGACCGTCATCGGCCGCTGGATGAAGGCACGCGGCAGCCGCGAGCGCATCGTGCTGGCCACCAAGGTGGGCATGAAGCTCGGCGAGGGGCGCACCGGGCTGTCCCCACGCTGGATCCGCCAGGCGGTGGAAGACTCGCTGCGCCGCCTGCAGACCGACCGCATCGACCTGTACCAGGCCCACCAGGACGACCCCGAGACCCCGCTCGAGGACACCCTGGGCACCTTCGCCGACCTCATCCGCGAGGGCAAGGTGCGCGCCATCGGCGCCTCCAACTACAAGGCCGCTCGCCTGGCCGAGGCCCTGGCCACCAGCCGGCGCCTGGGCCTGCCGCGCTACGAGACGCTGCAGCCGCACTACAACCTCGTGGAGCGGGCGCTCTACGAAGCCGAGCTCGAGCCGCTGTGCCGTGCCGAGGGCCTGGGCGTCATCAACTACTTCGGCCTGGCGCGGGGCTTTCTCACCGGCAAGTACCGCAGCGAGGCCGACCTCGGGCAAAGCGTGCGAGGCGCCGGGGTGAAGGCCTACCTGAACGCGCGTGGGATGGGCGTGCTGGCGGCGCTGGACAGCGTCGCTGCCCGCCTGGACGCCACCCCGGCGCAGGTGGCCCTGGCCTGGCAGATCGCGCGGCCGGGCATCACCGCACCGATTGCCAGCGCCACGACTCTGGCGCAGTGGCAGGAGATCGCGCGCGCAGCCACGCTCGCGCTGGACGCCGCGGCGATGGCCGAGCTCGACACCGCCAGCGCCTGGGCGGCGTAGCGCAGGCCCGGCTCACACCACCCGGCACGCCTCGTCGAACGCCAGCCGCGGCTGGCGCGGCATCAGCGAGCCGGGCACCCCGTGCCCGAGGTTGCACAGGAAGTTGGTGCGCACGGTGGTGCCGGCCCAGAAGGCACGGTCCACCGCCGCCGAGTCGAAGCCCGACATCGCGCCGCAGTCCAGCCCCAGCAGCCGCGCCGCGACGATCAGGTAGCCGCCTTGCAGGCTGCTGTTGCGCATCGCCGTGGCGGCCACGAGCTCGTCTTTGCCCGCGAATACCTCGCGCGCGCCCGCCTTGTGCGGGAAGGTGCGCGGCAGCTGCTCGTAGAAGGCCATGTCCATGCCGACGATGGCCGTCACCGGGGCCGTGCGGGTCTTGTCCACGTTACCCGGCCCCACGCAGGCCAGCAGCCGCTCCTTGGCCTCGGCGCTGCGCACGAACTGCAGCCGCATCGGCTGGCAGTTCATCGAGGTCGGCCCCATGGCCACGAGCTCGTACAGGCGCCGCAGCACGTCGTCGCCCACGGGCGCGTCGGTCCAGGTGTGGTGGGTGCGGGCCTCGGTGAAGCACAGGGCGGCGGCAGCGGCCAGGGTGTCGGCGGTCGGGTTCGTCATGGGGGGCAGTCCGGAAAGGCTTGCGGGTATACCGCGGTGGCGAAGCAAGGCATCTTAGCCATCATCATGGGTTGTCCTTCCCCCCCTCGACACCTCCCAGCCCAGGCGCACCGATGACCCTCCTGCACCGCACCCTCGACGCGCTGCTCGCCACCGGCGCCGCGCTCGCCACGCTGCTGGCGCCCGCCCCCGCGCAGGCCGCCTTCCCCGACAAGCCCGTGCGCATCATCGTGGCCTTCGCCCCGGGCAGCTCCACCGACATCGTCGCCCGCGCCATCGGCGAGCAGATGCAGGCCTCCATCGGCCAGCCCGTGGTGGTGGAGAACCGCCCTGGCGCCGGCGGCAACATCGCCACGCAGGCCGTGATGAACGCCGCGGCCGACGGCTACACCCTGCTCTTCCACAGCGTGGCCTATTCGGTGAACCCGTCGCTGTACCCGAACGCCGGCTACGACGCACTGGCCGACCTGCAGGGCGTGGCCATGGCCGCCGTCACCCCCAACCTGCTGTACGTGCACCCCGACGTGAAGGCCACGAACCTGGCCGAGCTGCTGGCCCTGGCGCGAGGCGGCAAGATGGCCTACGCCTCCTCGGGCATCGGCACCACCACGCACCTGGGCGCCGAGCTGCTCTTCCGCGGGCTGGCCAGGGTGGACGTCACGCACGTGCCGTTCCAGCCGGCGGCCGCCACGCAGGCCGCCGTGAGCGGCCAGGTGCCCATCGCCTCCACCTCCATGCCGCCGGCCGTGCCGCACGCCAAGGCCGGTCGCGTGCGGCCCATCGCCGTGATGTCGCCCCGCCGCAGCCCGCAGCTGCCCGATGTGCCCACCGTGGCCGAGTCCGGCTACCCCGGCTTCGAAGCCAGCACCTGGTTCGCGCTCTTCGCCCCGGGCAAGACACCCGCCCCCGTGCTCGACCGGCTCAATGCCGAGGTGAACAAGGCCCTGGAGAGCAAGCCCCTGGCCGAGCGCTTCGCCTCGCTGTCGCTGGACATCCAGCGCATGGACCGCCCGATGCTGCGCCGCTACGTCGAAGGCGAAGTCGCCAAGTGGGGCAAGCTCGTGAAGGACTTGAACCTCAAGGCCGAATGAAGCCCGAGTGACGGCCCCCCGGCCCCATCGCACACACACCGCCCGCCATGCGATTCATCAGCTACCAGTCCGCCGGTACCCCCACCTGGGGCGTGCAGACGAGCGCCGGCGTCGTCAGCGCCACCGCGCTCGACCTGGCCGCTTCCACCCCCACCCTGTCCGCCTTCATCGCCCGCTGCGCGAACGAGCCCGCCCTGCTGGCCGCCACACGCGAGCGTGCCGCAGCGCTGCCGGCCGAGCCGCTCGCGCCGGGCGCCCTGCTGCCTTGCATCCCCGAGCCCGGCAAGATCTTCTGCCTGGGCGTGAACTACATCGACCACGCCAAGGAAGGCGGCAACACGGTGGCCGACTACCCGGCCCTGTTCATGCGCAGCAGCACCTCGCTGCTCGCGCACGGTGCGCCGCTGCTCCTGCCGGCCATCTCCGACAAGCTCGACTACGAGGCCGAGCTCGCCCTGGTCATCGGCTGTACCACGCGCAAAGTGCCCGAGGACCAGGCCCTGGCGAGCGTCTTCGGCTACACCTGCTTCAACGACGCCACGCTGCGCGACTACCAGCGCAAGACCACGCAGTGGACCATCGGCAAGAACTTCGAGGCCACCGGCGGCTTCGGCCCGGCGCTCGTCACCGCCGACGAACTGCCCCCCGGCTGCACGGGGCTGCGCATCCAGTCCCGCCTGAACGGCCAGGTCATGCAGGACGCGAACACCACCGACATGGTCTTCGGCGTGGCGCGCACCATTTCCCTGCTGAGCCAGTGCATGACGCTGCACCCCGGTGACGTGATCGTCATGGGCACGCCCGCCGGCGTGGGCTACGCGCGCACGCCGCCGGTGTGGATGAAGCCCGGGGACACCATCGAGATCGAGATCGAGCGCGTGGGCCTGCTCGCCAACCCCGTCACCGCCTGAGCGCGAGGAGACCCGCCATGCGAGACGTGCGCCTGGACAACCTCACCGAGGGCGCGGCGGCAAGCTTCGCCGGGCAGCCCGACGCGCGCCAGCGCGAGCTCGTCACCGCGCTCGTGCGCGCCCTGCACGCCTACGCCAAGGACGTGAAGCTCACGCACGAGGAGTGGCGTGGCGCCATCGGCTTCCTGCACCGGATGGCCGCCATCTCCAGCCCCGAGCGCAGCGAGTTCACGCTGCTGTCGGATGTGCTGGGCGCCTCCAGCCTGGTGGACCTGCTGGGCTCCCCGCCCGGGGCCACGCCCGGCAGCGTCCTCGGGCCCTTCCACACCGTGGGCTCGCCCTGGCTGCCGAATCCTGCCGACCTCGTGCGCGACAACCCCGGCGAGGTCGTGCGCCTTCGCGGGCAGGTGCGCGACACGCAGGGCCGGCCCCTGCCGCAGGCCACGGTGGACTTCTGGCAGAACGCGGCCAACGGGCTGTACTGGCAGGTGGACCCAGCCCAGCCGCGCGACAACCTGCGTTGCCAGCTGCGCGTGGACGAGCAGGGCTTCTTCGAGATCCGCACCATCCGCCCGGTGCCCTACCAGATCCCCACTGACGGGCCGGTGTGGAAGGACCTCGTCGAGCCGGCCGGCCGCACCGCCTGGCGCCCCGCGCACTACCACCTCATCGTCTCGGCGCCTGGCCACCGCACGCTCGTCACCGAGCTCTTCGACGAGGCCGACGAGTGGCTCGACCGCGACGCCGTCTTCGGCGTGCGCGAGGCGCTCATCGGACGCTACGAGCCCGATGCCGAGGGCCTGGTCATGCACGCCGAACTGCGCCTGGCTGCAGCCTGAACCCCCGCGTTGATCCTCCCCTTCACCCCCGGAGACCCACCATGGACCGCCGTTCCCTCTTCCAGACCGCCGCCACCCTGAGCGTGGGCGCCGTGGCCGGCTGCGCGCTGCCCGGCCAGGCCTCGCACGGCCCGAAGACGCCCTTTGCCGTGCCCGGCACCTACGTGCCCATCGTCGGCAGCGACCAGATGTTCCCGGTGCGCCGCATCTACTGCATCGGCCGCAACTACCGCGCGCACGCCATCGAGATGGGCTCCAACCCCGACCGCGAGCCGCCCTTCTTCTTCCAGAAGCCCACCGACGCGATCCAGAACGTAGCCCCTGGCACCGTGGCCGACCACCCCTACCCGCCGCTGACGAAGAACTACCACTACGAGGTGGAGCTCGTGGCGGCGCTGCACCGTGGCGGGCGCGACATCCCGATCGAGAAGGCCCTCGAGCACGTCTACGCCTACGCCCTGGGCCTGGACATGACGCGCCGCGACCTGCAGCGCGCCATGGGCGACGAGAAGAAGCCCTGGGAGATCGGCAAGAGCTTCGACCGCTCCGCCCCCATCGGCCCGCTGCACCTGGCCACCCAGACCGGGCATTTCACCAAGGGCGGCATCTGGCTGAAGGTCAACGGCGCCGTGAAGCAGAACGCCAACCTGAGCCAGATGATCTGGAGCGTGGCCGAGCAGATCAGCCGGCTCTCGCAGGCCTTCGAGCTCTTCCCCGGCGACATCGTCTACTCCGGCACGCCGGAGAACGTCGGCCCCGTGGTGCGCGGCGACCGCATCGACTGCCACATCGATGGCCTGCCGGACCTGAGCGTGAAAATCGTCTGAGCTTGACCGGGCTTTTCCGGGCCTGGCCGTGCGTCAGCATGGTTACAGTCCGGTTCGGGAAACCCCGACATGGTCAGCACTTCCGTTCAGTCGCCGCTGCGCACGCCCAACCTGGTGGAGCGGGCGGCAGAGGCCATCGCGCTGAAGATCACCCGTGGCGAGGTGGAGGTCGGGCAGAAGCTGCCCTCGGGCACGGCGCTGGCCGAAGAATACGGCGTGAGCGTGCCGGTGATCCGCGAGGCGCTGGCCAGGCTGCGCACCCAGGGCCTCATCCAGACCCAGCATGGCGTGGGCAGCATCGTCGTCTCGCGCCAGCCGGCGCGCAGCCTGCCGGCCGTGGCGCCCGCCGCGCTCAGCGCCGAGCAGCTGGCCCAGCTCTTCGACCTGCGCATCGACCTGGAGACCGCCGCCGCCAGCCACGCGGCCGAGCGCGCGACCCGGGCCGAGCTGCAGGACATCCGCCGCGCCGCCAGGCAGGCCGACCCCGGCGAGGAACGGGGCTTTCACCTCGCCATCGCGCGCGCCTCGCGCAACCCTTACCGGCTGCAGATGATCGGCTACCTCTATGAGGCGGTCCAGGGCGCGGTGCGCGCGGCCAGCCGCAGCGCGCAGGAGGAGGCCCGCTTCCAGGCGCACTGCCGCGGAGAGCACGAGCTGGTGGTGAACGCCATCGAGAGCCGCGATGCACAGGCCGCATCCGCGGCCATGCGCCGGCACCTGCTGTCCGTGGCCGACCTCATGGGCCTGCCGCTGCCCGGTCGGGAGCCCGACGACCACGAGGCCGGCCTGCCCGAGCAGAAGAAGCGCACGCGCCAGTTCGACAGGCGCCGCAGCAAGCTCACCTGAACCGGCTGCGGGCGCCGCGGGTCCGCTCAGGGCGTCACGGGCGTGGCACGCGGCAGCGGCATCCCGCGCGCCCGCAGGGCCTCGCGCACGAGGTCGGGCCGGTCGCTGATGATCCCGTCCACGCTCATGTCGAGCATGCGGGCGATGGCCGCGGGTTCGTTGACGGTCCACACCACCACCCGCAACCCGAGAGCCCGGGCCTCTTCTCGAAGCGCGGGCGTGAGGTCCCCGAAGTGGGGCGACCACACCCGGCCTCCAGCCGCCTTCACCATCTTCGGCACCGAGCCGTGATCGGCCACACGAAGACCGGCGGTCCAGGGCGAGTCCTGTGCGGCGCCCGCGCCGATGTTGTCCAGCCAGCGCTGCTGCGCACTCAGGTACACGGTGTCGATCTCGGGTGCCTCGCGCTGCACCACCTGCAGCGTGCGCCACTCGAAGGACTGGATGGTGGCGCGCCGCGCCAGGCCGGCCTCGCGGATGGCGGCGATGAGCGCGCGCGCGAAAGGCTCGGGCGCGGCCGTGGCCTCGGGCTGGCGCGGATCGATCTTGGTCTCGATGTTGAAGCGCACCTCGCGCGCGCCGGCCCGCTCCACCAGGGCGAAGAGCTCGGTGAGCCGCGGGATGCGCGTGCCGTCCACGGGCTGCTGCGAGGCGAAGGTCTGGGCGTAGCGGCTCGCGGGATTGATGCGGCCCACGTCGTAGCGCTGGAGCTCCTGCACGGTGGAATGCCAGATCAGCGGCCCCCGCCCCGCCAGGAAGGTGCCCTCGGGCCCGCGTGTGATGTCCGGGTTCAGCGCCGGATCGTGCGAGACCACGAGCACGCCATCGCGGGTGAGGCCCACGTCCAGCTCGAGCGTCGTCACCCCCACCGACAGCGCACGCGCGAAGGCCGGCAGCGTGTTCTCCGGCGCCAGGCCGCGCGCGCCCCGGTGGCCCTGCAGGTCGAAGGCCCGGGAGGGCGCAGCAGCCAGAGCGAGCGCCCCAGCCAGCAGGAGCATCGGCAGGCGTCTCACGCGGGGCCCTCCTGTTCCTGACCCTCCGGCACCTGCAAGGCCTGCAGCGCCGCACGCAGCAGCGCGGGCAGCGCCACCGGACGGCGCGTGTGCCGGTCGACGTACACGTGCACGAACTCCCCCGCGGCAGCGGCCTGCGGCTGCCCCTGCGCGAAGATCCCCACCTCGTAGGTCACGCTCGAACGCCCGGCGCGCGCCACGCTCACCCCGGCCTCCAGGGCCTGCGGGAAGGACAGCGGCTGGAAGTAGTGGCACTGCGTGTGCACCACCAGGCCGATGACCTCGCCAGCATGAATATCCAGCGCTCCGGCCTCGATCAGCAGGCCGTTCACGGCGCTGTCGAAGTAGCTGTAGTAGACGACGTTGTTGACGTGCCCGTAGACGTCGTTGTCCATCCACCGCGTGGTGATCGGCACGAAGCGACGGTAGCGGTCGCGGCCGGGCGGTGAAATGCGGTCGGGCATCGACGGGCTGCAGGCCGATGCCTGCAGCAGAAGTGGCGTCCCCTAGGGGATTCGAACCCCTGTTACAACCGTGAAAGGGTCGTGTCCTAGGCCTCTAGACGAAGGGGACTGTAACCTTCATCGCAACATGAACGGCAACCTGCGTTGGTGGAGGTAAGCGGGATCGAACCGCTGACCTCTTGCATGCCATGCAAGCGCTCTCCCAGCTGAGCTATACCCCCGCGCCGGATGAACGAAGCCTCGCATTATAGCCCGATAGCTCAGACATGCTGCAAGCGTTCCAGCACGGCCTGGCGCGTGAAGAGCGCGAGCACCGCATCGATCGAGGGCGTCTGCACGCGGCCGCACACGAGCACGCGCACCGCCGGGGCGAGCTGCGGCATCTTCAGGCCGTGCGCGGCCAGCGTCTGCTTCATCGCCTGCGCGATGGCGGCGCGGTCCCATGGCACCTCGGTCAGCTGCCCGCGCAGGTCGCGCAGCGCGGGCTTCACGGCCTCGGTGAGGTGCGTGTCCAGGTCCGCCTGCGCAGGCTGCGCCGGCACGAGCAGCATCTCGGTCCAGTCCGCGAGTTCCACCACCGTCGCGCAGCGGTCCTTGAAGAGCGCGCATGCGGCCTGCAGCGTGGCCTCGTCGAGGGTGTCCGCACCGGGTGCTGCGCGCGTGCGCAGCTGCGCCGCCACGAGGCCCGCCAGGCGTGTATCGTCGGCTTGCTTCAGGTAGTGCGCGTTGACCCACGCGAGCTTGGCCGGGTCCCACTGCGCGGGGCTCCTGGACAGGTGCGAGCCGTCGAACCACGCCACCATCTGCTCGCGCGAGAAGAGCTCCTCGTCGCCGTGGCTCCAGCCCAGCCGTGCGAGGTAGTTGAGCAGCGCCTCCGGCAGGTAGCCTGCATCCTCGTAGGCCGTGACGCTCACCGCGCCGCGCCGCTTGGACAGCTTCAGGCCGTCGTCGCCGAGGATGATGGGCAGGTGGCCGTACTGCGGCAGGGCGGCCCGGGCCGCCTCGGTGCCGATGACCGCGGCCGGCAGGCTCGTGATCGCGCGGAAGATGTTGATCTGCCAGGGCGTGTTGTTCACGTGCTCGTCGCCGCGGAAGACGTGCGTGATGCGCATGTCCCAGTCGTCCACCACCACCGCGAAGTTGTAGGTCGGCACGCCCAGCGTGCGCGCCGCATCGGGCAGCTCGGCCGTGGCCTCCTCGGGCGGGTGGCGCAGGATGATGAGGTCGTCGATCTCGCGGTTGGCGATCGTGATCGGGCCCTTGACGAGATCGTTCCAGCTCACCTCGCCGTCGGCCGGGTTGCGAAAGCGCACCACCGGCTTCACGCCCGCGGGCACCGGCGGCAGCACCTTGCCCGGCTCGGGGCGCCAGCGCCCGTCGTAGTGCGTCTTCTCGCCGCGCGCGCGCTGCGCCTCGCGCATCGCGTCGAGCTCCTCGGGCGTACACCAGCAGCGATAGGCCAGGCCCGCGGCGATGAGCTGCTCGGTCACCTCGTGGTAGCGCGTCAGGCGCTGCATCTGGTACACCGGCCCCTCGTCGGCATCCAGTCCGAGCCAGCGCATCGAGGCGAGGATCTGCTGCACCGAGTCCTGCGTGGAGCGCGCCACGTCGGTGTCCTCGATGCGCAGCACGAACTGCCCGCCATGGTGGCGCGCATAGGCCCAGGAATACAGCGCCGTGCGGGCCGTGCCCAGATGCAGGAAGCCGGTGGGAGACGGAGCGATGCGGGTGCGGACGGTCATGAGGAATGAGGAAGGTGTCGAGGCTCAGGACGCGAGCCGGTCCAGGCCGCGGGCGAGGTCGGCCTTGATGTCCTCGACGTCCTCCAGCCCCACGCCCAGGCGGATCATGCCCTGCCCGATGCCGGCAGCTTGTCGCTGCTCCTCGGTGAGGCGGCCGTGCGTGGTGCTGGCCGGGTGGGTGATGATGGAGCGCACATCGCCGAAGTTGGCGGCGATGCTGCACACCTGCGTGGCGTCGATGACGGAAAACGCTTCCTCGCGGCCGCCCTTGACGATGAAGCTCAGCACCGCCCCGCCCTGCCCGTTCTGCTGGCGCATCGCCAGTTCGTGCTGCGGGTGCGAGGCCAGACCTGGGTGCAGCACGCGTGCCACCGCAGGGTGCCCTTCGAGCCAGCGCGCGAGCTCGAGCGCCCGCTCGCTTTGCGCGCGCACGCGCACCGAGAGCGTCTCCATCCCCTTGGCCACCACCCAGGCGTTGAAGGGCGAGAGGTTGATGCCGGCGCTTCTCATCAGCGGCACGAACTGCCCGGCCACGAGTGCCTCGCTCGCGCACAGCGCACCGGCGTTCACGCGCCCCTGGCCGTCGAGGAACTTCGTGCCCGAGTGCATCACGATGTCGGCCCCGAACTTCACCGGCTGCTGCAGCGCCGGCGAGCACAGGCAGTTGTCCACCACCAGCAGGGCGCCCGCGTCGTGCGCGAGGTCGGCCAGGGCCTGGATGTCGCACACCTCGGTCATCGGGTTGGTGGGCGTCTCGGCAAAGAGCAGCCGCGTGTTCGGGCGCATCGCCGCCTTCCACTCCCGCAGGTCGGTCTGCGCGACGAAGGTGGACTCCACCCCGAAGCGGCCGAAGTCGCCCTGCAGCAGCTTGATCGTGGCGCCGAACACGCTGCGCGAGCACACCACGTGGTCGCCCGACTTCAGCAGCGCCATCATCAGCAGCAGGATCGCGCCCATGCCGCTGCTCGTGCCGATGCAGGCTTCGGTGCCTTCGAGTGCCGCCAGGCGCCGCTCCATGATCGTCACGTTCGGGTTGGAGAAGCGGCTGTAGACGAAGGCCTCCTCCTCGTTGGCAAAGCGCCGCGCCGCCGTGGCGGCGTCCGGGTGCACGAAGCAGCTCGTCAGGAACAGGGCCTCGGAGTTCTCGCCCCAGGCCGAGGCGGGCAAGCCCTCGCGCACGGCCAGGGTGTCGGGCCGGGCATCGGGCGGCAGCGCCACCCGCGGCAGCATCTTCTTGGTCGTCATCAGCTTCCCTCGGCGCGTGCGTGCAGGGCGAGGCGGCCGCGCGCGGGGTCCTCCTCGTCCTCGGGCTGGGCGGCGCGCTGCGCCTGCAGGGCCTCGAAGTCGGCCACCGACACGTCGCCCGTGATGTAGGTGCCGTCGAAGCAGCTGGCCTCCAGGCCCGCCAGCGCGGGGTTCAGCGCGCGCACCACGCGCTTCATCGCGTCCACGTCCTGGTAGATCAGCGCGTCCGCGCCGATGAAGGCGCGCACCTCCTCGATGCTGCGGCCGTGGGCGACGAGCTCCTCCTTCGTGGGCATGTCGATGCCGTACACATTGGGGTGGCGCACCGGCGGCGCAGCGGAGGCCATGTACACCTTGCGCGCGCCGGCCTCGCGCGCCATCTGCACGATCTCCTTGCTCGTCGTGCCGCGCACGATGGAGTCGTCCACCAGCAGCACGTTGCGGCCCTTGAACTCCATCCCGATCGCGTTGAGCTTCTGGCGCACGCTGCGCCGGCGCACCGACTGCCCCGGCATGATGAAGGTGCGGCCCACGTAGCGGTTCTTCACGAAGCCCTCGCGGTAGGGCTTGCCGATGCGGTGGGCCAGCTGCATGGCGCTGGGCCGGCTCGACTCCGGGATCGGGATGACCACGTCGATGTCGCTGGGCGGCATGGCGTTGATGATGCGCTGCGCCAGGGTCTCGCCCAGGTGCAGCCTGGCGTGGTACACGGACACCCCGTCCATCACCGAGTCCGGCCGCGCCAGGTACACGTACTCGAACACGCAGGGGTTCAGCGAGGGCCGCTCGGCGCACTGGCGCGCATGCAGCTTGCCCTCCAGGTCGATGAAGATGGCCTCGCCGGGCGCCACATCGCGCTCCAGGCGGTGGCCGGTGCCCTCCAGGGCCACCGACTCGCTGGCCACCATGGTGTCGCCGGCGTGCTCGCCCGATCCCCGGCCGAAGCACAGCGGACGGATCCCCCAGGGGTCGCGGAAGGCCAGCAGCCCGTGCCCGGCGATGAGCGCCACCACCGCGTAGGACCCCTTCAGGCGGCGGTGCGTGGCGGCCACCGCACGGAACACCGCCTCCGGGCCCAGCGGCAGCTCGCGCGCGGCGTGCTCGAGCTCGTGCGCAAGCACGTTGATGAGCACCTCGGTGTCGCTCTCGGTGTTGATGTGGCGGTGGTCCACCGCGAACATCTGCGCCTTCAGCGCCGCGGCGTTCGTCAGGTTGCCGTTGTGCACGAGCACGATGCCGTAGGGCGCGTTGACGT
>JBMOGN010000047.1:0-18928 GCA_049318345.1 Rubrivivax sp.
TCCAGGCCTTCGAGCAGGGGCATGGTCAGGATGCACTGCGGCTCCTGGCCGTATTCGGCCTGCAGGGCGCGGCCCACCAGCAGGTTGAAGGTCTGGTCGGTGCCGCCAAGCTCGAGGTCCGAGCGCAGCGCCACCGAGTCATAGCCCTGCATGAGCGGGTAGAGGAACTCGTGCACGGAGATCGGCGTGCCGGCCTTGTAGCGCCGGGAGAAGTCGTCGCGCTCCATCATGCGCGCCACCGTGTAGCGCGAGGCGAGCTGGATCATGCCGCGCGCGCCCAGCGGGTCGCTCCACTCGCTGTTCCAGCGCACCTCGGCACGGTCCATGTCGATGACCAGGCCCACCTGGTCGAAGTAGGTGCGGGCGTTGGCCTCGATCTGCTCGCGCGTGAGCGGCGGGCGCGTGGAGTTGCGCCCGGAAGGGTCGCCGATCATCGTCGTGAAGTCGCCGATGAGCGGGATGACGACATGGCCGAGGTCCTGCAGCTGGCGCATCTTGTTGAGCACCACCGTGTGCCCCAGGTGCAGGTCAGGCGCGGTCGGATCCATCCCGAACTTGATGCGCAGCGGCGCGCCGGTGGCCCGCGCGCGCGCCAGCTTGCGCACCCAGTCGGCCTGCGGCAGCAGCTCCTCGCAGCCTCGCCGGGTGATCGCCAGGGCTTCCTGGACGGCATCGTCCACGGGAAACGGGGAATTCGGCACGCTGGCAGAAGGCTCGGGCATCGGGGGGTCTTGGAGGGGGGATGGGGCAGGCGGTATACTCGACGCCCGCTCGGGCTCCGGCCGGGCTGCCGTCCCCGCATCACCTGCAGGACAGCGGTCTGGATTCTAGAGGAGCCCGTTCGCCGGCCTCGGCTGCCCGAGGCGGAAGCGGTTGTCTGTCACCCCGGTTTCAGGTTGCGCCCTTGCAGGTAAAGGATTTCTTCGTCGGCGATTTCTGGCACATGCAGGCCCTTCGGGCTGTGCAGGTGCTGCGCCGCCGCGCGCGCACGGTGGCCGCGGTGTCGCTGGCCGTGCTGGCCGGCGGCGGGGCAGTGGCCTTCGCCGTCGCGCCGCTTGCGCCCGATGCGGCGCAACTGCCGGTGCGCACCCTCGTGGAAGAGGTGCCGGTGGCCGACCTGTCCGGCCAGCTCGAGGCGCTGGCCGCCCACGAGACCGACCTGAGCCGCACCGAGGTGACGAGCCCGGGACAGTCGGCCGAAGCCGCGCTGCGGCGCCTGGGTGTCTCCGATGCCGAGGGGCTGCGCCTGGCGCGCACCGACCCCACGCTGCGCCGCGCGCTCGAGGTACGCGCCCCGCGCCTGCTGACCGTGCGCGTGGACTCCGGCGGCGAATTGCGGGAGCTGCTGGTGCGTTCCCCGGCTGTATCGGCCTCGCGAGCGCGCACTCACTTCGAACAGTTGAGCGTCACCCGCGAAGAGGCCGGATGGGTGGTGCGGCGCGAGGAGCGTCTGCTGGGCAGCGAGACGCGGCTGGCCGGCAATGTCATCTCCACCACGCTGCAGGCTGCGGCCGCCCAGTTGCGCCTGCCCGACACGGTCGTGCGCCAGTTGGTGGAACTGCAGGCCGTGGATGTCCAAACCGCCCGCCCGCTGCGCAAGGGTGACGCCTTTTCAGTGGTGATGGAGTCGCTCACGGCCGACGGCAGCCCGCTGCCCTGGGGCGCCGCCTCGCACAAGGTGGTGGCCGTGGAGTTCCAGTCTGCCGGTCAGTCCCGTCAGGCCTTCTGGTACGAGGACAAGAGTGGCAAGGGCGCCTGGTTCGACGGCAACGGCCGCAGCCGCCGGCCCGTGTTCCTCACGCAGCCGCTGGAGTTTGCGCGCGTCACCTCGCCCTTCTCCACGCGCATGCACCCCTACCAGCAGCGCCTGCAGGAGCACCGCGGCATCGACTACGCCGCCCCCCATGGCACGCCCGTGCGGTCCATCGGCGACGGCGTGGTGGAGTTCGCAGGCTGGCAGACCGGCTACGGCAACGTGGTCCATGTCAACCACGGCGGCGACCACGTCACGCTGTACGCCCACCTGAGCAAGATCGCGGTGGCCGTGGGCCAGAAGGTCGAGCGGGGTCAGCACCTGGGTGCCGTGGGCGCAACGGGCTGGGCCACCGGCCCGCACCTGCACTTCGAGTTCCGCATCCGCGGCGTGCACGTGGATCCGCAGCGCATGGACCGCCCGACCGAGGAAGTCGTGCTCGACGGCCCCTCTCGCGGCCGCTTCCAGGAGGAAGCCCGCCTGCGTCAGGCCAAGCTGGACCTCGCCGAGTCCCTCGGCCCGTCTCGCCCGACCTTCGAGTAGGCGCGGGGCGCCGGCAGGATGGCGCTGTTCCTCGGCTGCATGTCAGGCACCTCGCTGGACGGCGTGGATGCCGTCCTGGCCGAGGTGGATGCCTCCGGCACGCGCACCACGGTGTGCGCCCATGCCTACGTGCCCTTCGACGAGCAGCTGCGCGGGGAGTTGCTCGCGCTGAACGCAAGCGGCCCGGACGAGTTGCACCGGGCTGGCCTGGCCGCCAACGAGATCGCCCGGCGCTACGCCGCGGTGTGCAGGCGCGTGCTTGAGCAGGCCGGAGTGCCAACCCACCGCGTGGTGGCGCTGGGCGCGCACGGGCAGACGGTGCGCCACCGGCCACAGGAGTTCGACGGCACCGGCTACACGGTGCAGCTGCTCAACGGCGCGCTGCTGGCCGAGCTCTGCGGCATCGACGTGGTGTGCGACCTGCGCAGCCGAGACGTGGCGGCCGGCGGGCAGGGCGCGCCCCTGGTTCCCGCCTTCCACGCCGGGCTATTCGGCCACGAACGGGAGGACGTGGCCGTGCTCAACCTCGGCGGCATCGCCAACCTGACCCTGCTGCCGCGAGGTGGGGCTGTGCTCGGCTACGACTGCGGCCCTGGCAATGTCCTGCTGGACCTGTGGTGCGCCCGGCACACCGGACAGCGCTTCGACGACGGCGGGCGCTGGGCGGCGGGCGGTCGCTGCGATGCCGGTCTCCTGCAGGCGCTGCTGGACGACCCCTTCTTCGGCAGACGGCCCCCCAAGAGCACCGGGCGCGACCTCTTCGACGCGGCCTGGCTCGCGAGGGTGCTGGCGCGTGCCGGCCACGGGCTGGCGGCCCAGGACGTGCAGGCGACGCTGGTCGCGCTCACCGTGCAGGCGGCGGCACGTGCCCTGCAGCAGGATCAGCCCGGCACGCGCCAGCTGCTCGTGTGCGGGGGTGGCGCGCTGAACGACGGGCTGATGTCGGGGTTGCGCGCGGCCTTGCCGGGAACCGATGTGCAGCCCACCTCGGCCCTGGGCGTGCCCGTGGAACAGGTCGAGGCGCTGGCCTTCGCCTGGCTGGCCGCGGCCTTCTGCGGCGGGCGGCCAGGTAACCTGCCGGCGGTCACGGGGGCGCGCGGCCCGCGTCTGCTGGGAGCGCTGCACCGCGCGGGCGGCGCGGGCCGCGTAGGCGGCGCATGAGCGCCGCCTGGATCACGCCAGGAATCAGACCGAGAACGAGGACCCGCAGCCGCAGGTCGTGGTGGCGTTCGGGTTCTTGATGACGAACTGCGCGCCCTGCAGGTCTTCCTTGTAGTCGATCTCGGCGCCCACCAGGTACTGCAGGCTCATGGCGTCGATGAGCAGCGTCACGCCGTTCTTGCTCATCTGCGTGTCGTCCTCGTTGACGACCTCGTCGAAGGTGAAGCCGTACTGGAAGCCCGAGCAGCCGCCACCCTGCACGAACACGCGCAGCTTCAGCTCGGGGTTGCCCTCCTCGTCCACGAGGTCCTTGACCTTGGCGGCTGCGCTGTCGGTGAAGACCAGCGGCGCGGGAGGAGCGTCGGTAACGACGGCAAAGGATTCGGCGACAGCATTCATGTCAGGTCCTTGGGTGCGACGGGTGGAGCGCGAACTGGCCGGGCCCCTGAAAGGCAAACGGCCCGGGGACATCCCGGAATGTTCCGATGATATCGCCTGGGCCGCCCCTGGTGCCACCCCTGACACCCCAGTCATGAGGGCCAGAGGGTGGTGCAGGCACCGGTGTGCGCGTCAGCGCTTGCTGAACTGCTTGCGACGGCGGGCGCCGTGCAGGCCGACCTTCTTGCGCTCGACCTCGCGCGCATCGCGCGTGACGAAGCCCGCCTGGCTGAGCTGGGGCTTGAGCGCCGCGTCGTAGTCGATCAGCGCCCGGGTGATGCCGTGGCGCACCGCGCCAGCCTGGCCGGATTCGCCGCCGCCGTGCACGTTGACCTTGATGTCGAAGGCCTCGATGTTGGCCGTCAGCAGCAGGGGCTGCTGGACGATCATGATCGAGGTCTGACGCCCGAAGTAATGGTCAAGCGGCTTGCCGTTGACCTCGATCCTGCCCGTGCCCTTCTTCAGGAAGACGCGGGCAACCGACGACTTGCGGCGGCCGGTGCCGTAATTCCAATGTCCGATCATGGCCGTCCTCAGATCTCGAGCGGTTTGGGTTGCTGGGCGGCGTGCGGATGCGTGGCACCGGCGTACACCTTCAGCTTCTTGATCATCGCGTAGCCCAGCGGGCCCTTGGGCAGCATGCCCTTGACCGCCTTCTCCAGCGCACGACCGGGGTGACGGGCCTGCATGTCCTTGAAGGGCGTGGCGGTGATGCCGCCGGGAAACCCGGAGTGGCGGTAGTAGATCTTGTCGGTGGCCTTGGAGCCGGTGACGCGGATCTTGTCGGCATTGACGACGACGATGAAGTCACCGGTGTCGACGTGAGGCGTGTAGATGGCCTTGTGCTTGCCGCGCAAACGGGCTGCTGCTTCGCTGGCAACACGCCCGAGCACCTTGTCGGTGGCGTCAATCACAAACCACTCGTGCTTCACTTCGGCCGGCTTGGCGCTGAAGGTCTTCATGAGGGAGTCCTGGGAAGCACGCGGACGAACCGCGCGCAGCAAGCCGACCTGCTCGCGCCACCCGCCACTGCCCGCTGCCGCATCGGTGCCACTTGTGGATGTGGCCTCTCGGCGGCATGGGCAGCCCTATTGCGGGCGCGCCGTGTGCACCCGCATGACGGGAACCCACCTCTCCCCGGCCGGATTGGGGAAAGCCCGCCAGTATAACCGCAGGTCACCCGGCCCGCCAAGCACCCCCCGGTTCGCGGGGGGTGGGCCGTCGGTGGGTCCCGGCGGCACGGGTACGATGGCAGCAGAAGCTCCGCGCCATGTCGTCTCTGTACATTTGGGTCACCGTCGTCCCCGTCCTGCTGCTCGCAGCCCTGGCCGGTGCCTGGTGGGCCCTGAGGCCCGGCCGCGAGGTGGCCGAGCCAGAGCTTCCTCAGTCCTGGCCGCTGCTGCCCCGCCCGGTGCTCAACGCCGAGGAGCGGCGGGTCTTTCGCATCCTCCAGGAAGCCTACCCGCACCACACCCTGATGGCCAAGCTGCCGCTGGTGCGCTTCTGCCAGCCGGAGGATCCGGCGCAGGTGCGTCCGTGGTACCGCCTGATCGGCAGCGCCTCGGTGACCTTTGCCGTGTGCAGCCCGAGCAGCCGCGTGCTCGCGGCCATCGACCTGGAGACGGACCACACGCCCTCGGGACGCTCGCAACGTATCAAGCAGGAGGTGCTGTCGGCGTGCCGCGTGCGCTACCTGCGCTGCACGCCCGAGCGGCTGCCCTCTGCGGCGGAGCTGCAGCTGCTGGTGCCGCACAGCGCAGCGGGCATGCGCGGGCCGCAGCCGGCGCCCGCTACCACGCGCCCGGGCACCGAACCGGAAACCGAGGTGCCGGCGCTGGTGGAGCGGCGCGGGCGCAAGCCGCTGTGGCGGGATCCGGGCTTCATGCAGGAGAGCTACCACGGGCGGCAGGCCTCCAGCCCCGCAGCGCCGCGCTCGATCCTGCCGTCCATGGACGAGGACGCCAGCCTGCAGCGCGGCCGCCGTGCCGAGGTGGACCTGTCGCAGGACCTCAACGAGGCCCTGGGCGACGGCGCCGAGGTGCCCCCGCTGTCGGCACGCCATTGACCACCGAGGACGCCCCGGGCGCCGGTGTGCGGCCGCTGGATTACGCCGCGCTCACCCCCGACCACGTGCTGGCCGCGCTGGACGCGGTGAGCCTGCGCGGCGATGGCCGCATCCTGCAGCTGAACTCCTACGAAAACCGGGTATTCCAGGTGATGCTGGAGGACGGCCAGGCGGTGGTGGCGAAGTTCTACCGGCCGCAGCGCTGGAGCGACGCGCAGATCGTCGAGGAGCACCGCTTCGCGCTGGAGTTGCAGGACGCGGAAGTGCCGGTGGTCGCGCCGCTGGCGCTGCAGGCGGCCGAAGCCGGGCTGCGCCTGGAGCCGGCGCTGCCGCCTCGCACGCTGGCCATCCGCAGCAGCGCTCAGGGCGTGGTGCGCTACGCGGTGGCGCCGCGGCGCGCCGGGCGCGCGCCCGAGCTCGAGGACGACGCCGTGCTGCAGCGGCTGGGCGGGTTCATCGGCCGGCTGCATGCCGTGGGCGCGCGCCGCGCCTTCGAGCACCGGCGCACGATGCGCCCGGCCGAGGACGCCCGACAGGCGCTGGCGCTGCTCATGGATGGCGGGCACGTGCCCGAGGGTCAGGCGCCAGCCTGGAAGCAGGCCTGCGAGGCGGCGATCGAGCGCATCGGTGCCGCCTTCGGACGGGTGCGGCCGCGCACGCTGCGCCTGCACGGCGATTGCCACCCGGGCAACCTGCTGTGGCGCGAGACCGGCGCGCATGTGGTGGACCTGGACGACGCCTGCAACGGGCCGGCCGTGCAGGACCTGTGGATGCTGCTGTCGGGCGAGCCAGGGGCCGCCGCGCACCAGCTGCACCAGCTGCTGCAGGGCTACCGGGCCTTCTGCCGGTTCGACGAGCGCGAGCTCGAGCTCGTGGCACCGCTGCGGCTGCTGCGCATGATCCGCCACAACGCCTGGGTGGCCCAGCGCTGGACGGACCCGGCCTTCCCCGTGGCCTTTCCCGATTTCGGGACGGCGGGCTACTGGGGCCAACAGACAGTGCAGCTGCGCGAATTGCTGGCATCGGCTGATTACATCGCTTGATCGTCACCGTTTCGAGGAGATCGACGATGAAGTTCGGGCAAGTCCTGTTTGCGACAGCGTCCCTGCTGCTGGCCGGCTCGGCGCTGGCCAAGGCCGAGGAATCCTTCGACGAGAAGAACTGCAAGAAGGCGCAGGGGCAGTCGACCGTGCTCATCGCACGCGTGGCCGAGGGCATTGGCGTGCCGGAGAAGGCCGTGAAGTACGAGGGCTCGTTCATCGGCGGGCCGCTCGGTGGCTGTGCGGGCCTGTTCTCCACGCCCAAGGGCGCCTACGAGTGCGTGGTCTCGGCCTGGACCTCCGACGGCGGCAAGAGCCACTTCATCGGCGTGCCGTCGGCAGGCATGGTCGCCGGCATGTCCAACCTCTGCCGCAAGGCGAAGTGACGCCAGGGCGGGTCCTCCGGCCCGCCCCTGCCCTGCCCGCCCGGGCGAGCCCGGGCGCGCGTCGGCAGGCTACTACGCCGCCAGCAGCCGGTTGACGCGCTGCACGTAGGCGGCCGGGTCCTCGAGTTGCCCGCCTTCGGCCAGCAGGGCCTGGTCGAAGAGGATCTGCGCGAGGTCGTCGAAGCGCTCGTCGGACTGCAGCCGCTGCACCAGGGCGTGGCCCGGGTTGACCTCCAGGATCGGCTGCGTGGCCGGCGCCGCCTGCCCGGCCTGCTTGAGCAGGCGCGACAGGTGCGCACTCATGTCGCCGTCTTCCACCACGATGCAGGCCGGCGAGTCCACCAGGCGCGTGGTGGCGCGCACGTCACGGGCGCGTTCCTTCAGGGCGGTCTTCAGCCGCTCCAGCACGGGCTTGAAGGCCGCGGCGGCTTCCTCGGCCTGCTTCTTCTCGGCCTCGTCCTGCAGCTTGCCCAGGTCCACCGAGCCCTTGGCCACGCTCTGCAGGGGCTTGCCGTCGAACTCGTAGAGGTGTGACAGCATCCACTCGTCCACCCGGTCGGTCAGCAGGAGCACCTCGATGCCCTTCTTGCGGAAGACCTCCAGCTGCGGGCTGCCCTTGGCGGCGGCCAGTGTGTCGGCCGTGACGTAGTAGATCGCCTCCTGGCCCTCCTTCATGCGGCCGACGTAGTCGGCGAAGGACACGCCCGAGTCGGCGTGCGTGGAGGCGAATCGCAGCAACTTGGCCAGCCGCTCCTGGTTGGCGTGGTCCTCGCCCACGCCTTCCTTGATCACGGCGCCGAACTGGGTCCAGAACTCGGCGTACTTGTCCTTCTGGTTCTCGGCCACGTCCTCCAGCATGGACAGCACGCGCTTGGTGGAGCCCTCGCGGATGGCCTTGACGTCGCGGCTTTCCTGCAGCAGCTCGCGGCTGACGTTCAGCGGCAGGTCGGCCGAGTCGATCACGCCCTTGACGAAGCGCAGGTACACCGGCATCAGCGCCTCGGCGTCGTCCATGATGAAGACACGCTTGACGTAGAGCTTCACGCCGCCGCGCTTGTCGCGGTTCCACAGGTCGAAGGGCGCCTTGGCCGGCACGAACAGCAGCTGCGTGTACTCGGTGCGGCCCTCCACGCGGTTGTGGGTGTAGGCCAGCGGCGCCTGGCTGTCGTAGCTGATCTGCTTGTAGAACTCCTGGTACTCGGCGTCGGTGACCTCGCTCTTGCTGCGCGCCCACAGCGCCGAGGCCTTGTTGACGGCCTCCCAGGTGTCGCGCAGCACCTGCTCCTTCTTCTCCTCGTCCCACTCCTCCTTCTTCATGAGGATGGGCAGCGAGATGTGGTCGGAGTACTTGCCGACGATGGAGCGCAGCTTCCAGGTCTTGAGGAACTCCTCCTCGCCCTCGCGCAGGTGCAGGATCACGTCCGTGCCGCGCTCGGCGCGGGTGAGGGCCTCGGTCTCGAAGTCGCCCGTGCCCTCGCTGGTCCAGCGCACGCCCTGCTCGGGCTTGAGGCCCGCACGGCGCGACTCCACCGTGATGCGGTCGGCGACGATGAAGCCGGAGTAGAAGCCCACGCCGAACTGCCCGATCAGGTTGGCGTCCTTTTTCTGGTCGCCTTCCAGGCGCGCCATGAACTCGCGCGTGCCGCTGCGGGCGATGGTGCCCAGGTGCTCCAGGGCCTCCTGCTCGCTCATGCCGATGCCGTTGTCGCGGATCGTCAGGGTGCGGGCCTCGGGGTCGAAGAAGACGCGGATCTCCAGGTTCGGCGCGTCCTCGTACAGGGCGGGGGCGTCCAGCGCCTCGAAGCGCAGCTTGTCGCAGGCGTCCGAGGCGTTGGAGACGAGCTCGCGCAGGAAGATCTCCTTGTTGGAGTACAGCGAGTGCGTGACGAGGTGCAGGATCTGCTTGACTTCGGCCTGGAAGGAATGGGTCTGCTTGCTCATGGTGGGTGTCGGGAGTCGGGTAGCGGGGTCAGGGGCGGCTGGGGACGGACCCGGAAAGACGCCGCCCGGTCCTGCCGTTCTTGGGGGCGGCTCCGCCAAATTCAAGGGGGGTCGAGGGGCCTTGGTGATTCACCTCTGAGACAACCGCGCGCGTTCGGTGAGAATGGTTTCGTCCCCCCAACCCCCCCCCCCGGAGGCCCCGTCCATGCCGCAACTCAATGTCAACGGGAGCGTGCGCCAGTACGACGCCGAGCCCGACACCCCGCTGCTGTGGGTGCTGCGCGAGCAGCTCGGCCTGACCGGCACCAAGTACGGCTGCGGCGTGGCGCAGTGCGGCTCCTGCACGGTGCACATCGACGGCGCCCCGGTGCGCTCCTGCGTGCTGCCGGCCGTGGCGGTGCAGCCGGGGCAGAAGATCACGACGATCGAGGGGCTGTCGCCCGACGGCCAGCATCCGGTGCAGAAGGCCTGGGCGGCGCTGGACGTGCCGCAGTGCGGCTACTGCCAGAGCGGGATGATCATGGCTGCGGCGGCCCTGCTGAAGGACAAGCCCCGGCCCACCGATGCCGACATCGACGCGGCCATGACCAACATCTGCCGCTGCGGCACCTACAACCGGGTGCGCGCGGCCATCAAGGTGGTGGCGGCCGGGGGCGACCCCAAGCTCGCCGGCCTGGACATCGTGCACGTGCACGGCAGGAGGTCCGCATGAAGACCGCCACTCTCACCCGCCGCGCCTTCGTGGGCGCATCGGCCGCCGCCGGCTCGCTCGTCGTGGGCTTCACCTTCCCGGCTCCTGCCAGGGGGCAGGCTGGCGCACCCGCGCGCGAGATCGGCGCCTGGGTGGTGGTGCAGCCCGACGAGCGCGTGATCATCCGCATCGCGCGCTCGGAGATGGGCCAGGGCACGCTCACCGGCCTGGCGCAACTCGTGGCCGAGGAGCTGGAGTGCGACTGGGCGCGCGTCACCACCGAGTACCCCACGCCGGGCGAGAACCTGGCGCGCAACCGCATCTGGGGCAACTTCTCCACTGGCGGCAGCCGCGGCATCCGGGAGTCACAGGACTACGTGCGCAAGGGGGGTGCCGCCGCCCGCATGATGCTCGTGCAGGCCGCCGCCGCCGAGTGGAAGGTGCCGGCCACGGAGTGCCGCGCTTCGCGAGGCGTCATCACGCACGCGGCCTCGGGACGCTCGACCACCTACGGCCGCGTGGCCACGGCCGCCTCGGCGCTGCCGGTGCCCGCCGAGGTGCCGCTGAAGGACCCGAAGGACTGGACCCTGGTGGGCAAGCGCCTGGCGCGCCTGGACACGGTGGAGAAGACCACGGGTGCCCTCGTCTACGGTGCCGACCTGAAGCTGCCCGGCATGCTCCACGCGGCCATCCGCGACTGCCCTGTCTTCGGGGGCAAGGTGCGGCGCTTCGACGCCTCGGCGGTGGACAAGCGCCCCGGCGTGAAGAAGGTGCTGCAGGTGGGCGACACCGCCGTGGCGGTGGTGGCCGACACCTGGTGGCGCGCGAAGACGGCGCTGGACGCGCTGCCCATCGAGTGGGACAACGGCCAGAACGCCGGCGTGCAGCAGGCGCAGATCGACGCCACGCTGCGGGAAGGGCTGGATGCTGCGCAGGCGGTCGTGGGCAACAGCAACGGCGATGCGCGCGCGGCCATCGCGTCGGCAGTGCGCAAGGTGGAGGCGGTGTACAGCTACCCCTTCCAGAACCACGCCACGATGGAGCCGATGAACGCCACGGCGCGCTGGACACCCGAGCGCTGCGAGGTCTGGACGCCCACGCAGAACGGGGAGTCGGCACTGGCCGCCACGGCCGCCGCCGCCGGGCTGCCGCCGGCGAAGTGCGAGGTCTACAAGCTGCCGCTGGGCGGGGGTTTCGGGCGCCGGGGCATGGCCGACTGGGTCACGCAGGCGGTGCTGATCGCGCGCGCGATGCCGGCCACGCCCGTCAAGCTGATGTGGACGCGCGAGGAGGACATGCAGCACGGGCGATACCACCCCATCACCCAGTGCAAGCTCACGGCGGCGCTGGACGAGCGCGGGGAGGTCAAGGGGCTGCACATGCGCATCTCCGGCCAGTCCATCCTCGCCGGCGTCCTGCCGCAACTGGTGCGCGACGGCAAGGATCCCGTGGTCTTCCAGGGCCTGAACAACGGTGGCGGCGAGGCCATGATCGGCTACAGCTTCCCGAACCTGCTCATCGACCACGCGATGCGCAACCCGCACGTGCCGCCAGGCTTCTGGCGCGGCGTGAACCTGAACCAGAACACGATCTACCTCGAGTGCTTCATCGACGAGATCGCCCACGCCACGCGGCAGGACCCGCTGGCGCTGCGGCGCAAGCTCATGGCGAACCACCCGAAGCACCTGGCGGTGCTGGAGGCGGTGGCCACGCGCGTGGGATGGGGCAAGCCCGCCCCTGACGTGGGCGGCCAGAAGGTCTTCCGGGGCCTTGCCCAGACGCACGGCTTCGGCAGCTATGTGGCCGCCTGCGCCGAGGTGTCGGTGAGCGCGGCGGGTGAGCTGAAGGTTCACCGAATCGTGGCGGCCACCGACTGCGGCAACGCGGTGAACCCGCAGCAGATCGAGGCGCAGATCGAGGGGTCGTTCGTCTACGGGCTGGGCGCGATGATGTTCCAGGCCTGCACGGTCAAGGACGGCGCGATCGAGCAGAAGAACTTCGACACCTACCCGTCGCTGAAGATGGCGCACATGCCCAAGGTGGAGTCCATCGTCATGCCCTCGGGTGGCTTCTGGGGCGGCGTGGGCGAGCCGACGATCGCGGTGGCGGCGCCAGCAGTGCTGAACGCGATCTTCGCGGCCACGGGCCAGCGCGTCCGCTCGCTGCCGCTGAGCCAGCACAGCCTCAAGCGTGCCTGAGGACGCTCAGTCGCGCAGGCGCCAGCCCTCCCGGCGCGCGCTGTTGGCCGCCGGCGGGTGGCTCGTCGTGGCGTGCCCGGTTGTGGCGGCTGAGCTGCCTGGCGCGGCCGACAGCCCGGCGCTGGCCGCCGCCCTGGCCCGTTACGCCGGCGCGGCACCCGTGCGCGAGGGGCGGGTGCAACTGGAGTTGTCCGAACTCGTGGAAAACGGCAACGCCGTGCCCGTGCGGGTGTGGGTGGACAGCCCGATGACGCCGCAGGAGCATGTGGTGTCGCTCGCGCTCTTCACGGGCCGCAACCCGCAGCCCGACGTGGCGGTGTTCCACCTGGGCGAGCAGGCCGGGCGAGCCGAGGTGCACACGCGCATGCGCCTGGCCACCTCGCAGACAGTGCTGGCGGCGGCGCGCCTGTCCGACGGCAGCGTATGGACGAGGCGCATGGGCGTGCTCGTGACGCTGGCCGCCTGCGTGGAGGGCGACTGATGGCGCGCGCGCTCGTGACGGTGCCCGCGCAGGTGCGGCGCGGCGAGGTCTTCGAGGTGCGCACGCTGGTGGCCCACCCGATGGAGACCGGCCACCGCGTCGACGGCCAGGGCGGCACGGTGCCACGCCAGATCATCACCCGCTTCACCTGCCGCCTGGACGGGCGCACGGTGTTCGCGGCTGATCTGCACGCCGCCGTCGCCGCCAACCCGTACCTCGCCTTCTACCTGCGCGCCACGGCCAGCGGCACCCTGAGTTTCACCTGGGAGGGTGACGCCAGGTTCTCCCACACCGAGACCGTCGCGCTGCGCGTGACCTGAGATGGCGGCCGCCGGCCCGGCAGACGGCAAATGCAGGCGCCGAGGGTGGCGGGTCCGGGCGGGAGCCCTGCTAGCGGCCGCCTGGGCGTGCGCCGGCGTGGCGCAACCGCGCTCGGGGCCTGAGCAGGCCGCGCTGCAAGGCGTGGCACCCGTGGCGCGCAGCGGCTTTCACTTCATGAGCCGCCAGACCCAGGCGATGCAGCGGGACGACACGCTGAACCCGGGGATGCTGTGGGTGCAGGACGGGCTGAAGACCTGGGGCAGCCGCCCCGCCGCCGGGACCTCCTCGTGCGCCGACTGCCACGGTGCCAGCCCCGCCGAGCGTCTGGCCCAGGCGGCTGCGCGCCACCCCGCCTGGGACGAGGCGAGCGGCAGGCCGGTAAACCTGGGCGAGCGCGTCAACCTGTGCCGTACCCGTCACCAGCGCGCGTCGGCCTGGGCGCCCGACAGCGCCACGCTGCTGGGGCTGGAGGCCGCACTCGGGCACGCCGCGCGCGGGCAGGCGATGAGCCCGCCGGCGGACCCCCGGCTGGACCCCTGGCGGCTGCGCGGCCAGGCGTTGTGGCAGCAGCGCATGGGCCAGCTCAACCTGTCGTGTGCGCAGTGCCACGACGAGCGCGCCGGTGCGCGCCTGGGCGGCAGCGTCATCCCGCCGGCCAATGCGGTGGGCTACCCCACCTACCGGCTCGAGTGGCAGACGCTGGGCCCGCTGCAGCGGCGGCTGCGCAACTGCATGAGTGGCGTGCGCGCCGAGGCCTTTGCCTCGCAGGCTCCGGAGTGGGTGGCGCTGGAGCTCTTCCTGGCCTGGCGCGACCGGGGCTTGCCGATGGAAGCGCCGGCGGTGCGGCCTTGAACCGACAGCGGCAGCTGAGGCAGCGCTGACCGCAGATGCGGCCGCGTGAGCCACAAGACGCGGCCAGGAAAGAGACAATGCTCGCATGAAGATCGCGATCGTGGGGGCCGGCGCCGTGGGCGGGCTGCTGGCGGGCTGGCTGGGCAGCCGCACGCCAGGAGCCCAGCGGCCGCAACTGAGCATGCTCGCGCGCGGCGCCACGCTGCAGGCCCTGCACCGCGACGGGCTGGTGCTGGAGACCGCAGACGCCACGGCCGTTGCCGTGCCGGTGCTGGCCAGCGACGACCCGCGGGCGCTGGGCGTGCAGGACCTGGTCGTGCTGGCCGTCAAGGGGCCTTCCCTGCAGCAGGCGGCGCCGGCCGTTGCGGCGCTGTGCGGGCCGCACACCGAGGTGCTCGTGGCCATGAACGGCCTGCCCTGGTGGTTCTTCGACGACCTGGCCGGCTTCTGCAAGGGCTTGCGTCTGCAGGCGGCCGACCCCGGCGAGGTAGCACGGCGCCACATCCCCACCGCGGCCGTGATCGGCTGCGTCGTGCACTTCAGCGGCTCCGCGCCGCGGCCGGGCGTGGCCCGGCACGGCGGCGGCAACGGGCTCATCCTGGGCGAGCCTGCGGGCGGGGCGAGCGCGCGCGTGCAGCGCCTGGTGGAGCTCTTCGGCGCGGCGGGCCTGGCGGCCAGCGCCAGCGCCTGCATCCAGCGTGACATCTGGTTCAAGCTCTGGGGCAACATGACCATGAACCCCGTGTCGGCGCTCACCGGGGCGACGGCCGACCGCATCCTCGACGACGAGCTCGTGCGCGAGTTCCTGAGCGCCGTGATGCGCGAGGCGCGCGGCATCGGCGCGAGCTTCGGCATCCCCATCGAGCAGGACCCCGAGGAGCGCCACGCCGTCACGCGCCGGCTGGGCGCCTTCCGCACCTCCATGCTGCAGGACGCCGAGGCCGGCCGCCCGCTGGAGCTCGACGCCCTGCTGGGCACGGTGCGCGAAGTGGCGCAGCACATGCGGCTGCCCACGCCGCACCTGGACGCGCTGCTCGGGCTCACGCGCCTGATGGCGCGCACTCGCGGCCTGGCGCCGCCCGCCCCCACCCTCTGACCCGAACGCCGAAAGGACCCGCACGTGATTCTCGAAGTGGCCGACATCCGCATCCACCCTGGCCAGCAGGCCGCCTTCGAGGAGGCGATCGTGCGCGGAGTGAGCACCGTCATCGCGCAGGCCCGGGGCTTCCGGGGCTGGAAGGTGAACAAGGGCGTGGAGAGCCCCGAACGCTACCTGCTCATGATCTTCTGGGAGACGCTGGAGGACCACACGGAGCACTTCCGCGGCGGCCCGCTGTTTCCGCAGTGGCGCGCCATCGTCGGGCCGTTCTTTGCCGGAGCGCCCTCGGTGGAGCACTTCACGCTGCTGGGCAAGTCGTGAGTGCCGCCATGCCGGCCAGCGCCACGGGCCGCGAGGCCGCGCTCGGGCGCGCACGCGCGTACTTCGACAGCGGCGCCTTCGCCAGCGACCTGGCGCGGCGCGTGGCCCACCGCACCGAGAGCCAGGACCCGGCCTCGGGTCCGGCGCTGCACGCGTACCTGGGCGAGGAGCTGCTGCCCACGCTGCAGCGCCTGGGCTTCCAAGGCGCCGTGCACCCGAACCCGGTGGCGCCCTTCGGGCCGCTGCTGGTGGCCACGCGGCACGAGGACGACGCCGCGCCCACGGTGCTCATGTACGGCCACGGCGATGTCATCCGGGGCCAGGACGCTTCCTGGAAGCGAGGCGCGGGCCCCTGGACGCTGGCGGCCGACGGCGAGCGGCTGTACGGGCGCGGCACGGCCGACAACAAGGGCCAGCACAGCATCAACCTCGCCGCGCTGGAGCAGGTGCTGGCGGCGCGTGCGCAGGCAGCGGGCCTGGACGAGCCCGGCCGCGCGCGGCTGGGCTTCAACCTCACGTGGCTGGTGGAGACGGGCGAGGAGACCGGATCGCCGGGCCTGGCCGCCTTCTGCGCCGCCCACGCCGACGCGCTGCGCGCAGACGTGCTGATCGCCAGCGACGGCCCGCGCCTGCGGCGCGAGCGCCCCACCATCTTCCTCGGCTCGCGCGGCGTGGCGAACTTCGAGCTGAGCCTGAACCTGCGCGAGGGCGGCCACCACTCGGGCAACTGGGGCGGGCTGCTGCGCAACCCGGGCACGGTGCTCGCCAACGCCATCGCCTGCCTGGTGGATGGACGCGGGCGGATCCTCGTGGAGGGCTTGCGCCCGCCGCCGATTCCGGCCAACGTGCGCGAGGCGCTGCGCGACCTGGCCTTCGGCGGCGACCCCGGCGACCCCGAGGTGGACACCGACTGGGGCGAGCCGGGGCTCACCCCGGGCGAGCGCGTGATCGCCTGGAACACGCTGGAGGTGCTGGCCTACCGCACCGGCAACCCCGACCACCCAGTGAACGCGATTCCACCCTCGGCGAAGGCCACGATGCACATGCGCTTCGTGGTGGGCACCGACATCGGGCGCCTGCGCGAGCACGTGCAGGCCCATCTCGCCCGGCACGGCTTCGGCCTCGTCGAGGTGGGGCCGGCCAGCGTGACGCAGGCCACGCGGCTGGACCCGGACAACCCGTGGGTGCGCTGGGCCCTGGCGAGCATCCAGCGCACCACCGGCAAGGCGCCGGCCCTGCTGCCCAACCTGGGCGGCTCCCTGCCGAACGACGTGTTTGCGGATATCCTGAGCCTGCCGACCGTCTGGATCCCCCACAGCTACCCGGCCTGTTCGCAGCATGCCCCCGACGAGCACCTGCTCGCCCCGGTGGCGCGCGAGGGGCTGGAGTTGATGACCGGACTCTTCTGGGACCTGGGCGAGGACGCCGCCCGCCTGCCACGGAACACCCCCCATGCCTGATCTGTACCCCATCGACCTGCACGTCAACGGCCAGCCCGTTCACACCGAGGTGGCCCCCACCACGCTGCTGGTGGAACTGCTGCGCGGGCCGCTCGGCCTGACCGGCACGCACGTGGGCTGCGACACCGCACAGTGCGGCGCCTGCACCGTGCTCGTGGGTGACGCGGCCGTCAAGAGCTGCAGCGTGCTGGCGCTGCAGCTGCAGGGCGCGCACCTCACCACGGTGGAAGGCCTGGCCGCGCTCGCGCCCCCGGCCTCCAGCGGCCAGGCGCCCACGCTGCACCCGCTGCAGGAGGCCTTCATGAATTGCCACGGCCTGCAGTGCGGCTTCTGCACCCCGGGCATGCTGATGTCGGCTGCCGGGCTGCTCGCCCGCTGTCCGCAGCCCAGCGAGCAGGAGGTGGTGCACGCGCTGGAGGGCAACCTGTGCCGCTGCACGGGCTACGTGAACATCGTCGCGGCGGTGCGCGAGGCGGCCGACGTGATGCAGCGCCCGGCCACAGCCACACGCACGCAGGAGGCCGCATGAACGCGCCCCACGACAGCGGCCTGGACACGCTGCGCTTTGGCAGCGGCCACACGGTGCGGCGCCTGGAGGACCCGACGCTGGTTACCGGCTGCGGGCAGTACACCGACGACCTCGCGCGCGAGGGCCTGACCCACCTCATCTTCGTGCGCTCGCCGCACGCGCACGCGCGCATCGTCTCGATCGACGCCGCAGCCGCGCTGGCCGTGCCGGGGGTGCTGGCGGTCTACACGGGCGCGGACCTCGTGGCCGCGGGCGTCAAGCCGATGGCCGCGCCGCCGCCCGTGCTCAAGCGCCCGGACGGCTCGCCGGCCTCCACCGCGCCGAGGCGCGCGCTCGCGCACGAGGCGGTGCGCTTCGTCGGCGAGGCAGTGGCCGCGGTGGTCGCCACCACGCGCGAGGCCGCGGTGGACGGCGCCGAGGCCCTGTGGGTGGACTACGAGCCCCTGTCAGCCGTGAGCGACGTGCGCGCCGCGCTGGCGGCTGGCGCGCCGGCCCTCAGCCCGCAGGCTCCCGACAACATCGCCGCCGAGCACCGCCATGGCGACGCCGCCGCCTGCGCCGCCGCCTTCGCCCGTGCCGCCCACGTGGTGGCGCTGGAGCTGGACAACCAGCGCCTGGCGCCGGCCTCCATCGAGCCGCGCGTGGTGATGGCCGAGCCCGAGCCGGGCACCGGACGGCTGCTCGTGACGCTGTCCAGCCAGATGCCCACGGCCGTGCGCGACGGCATCGCCACGCTGCTGCCGGGCCTGACGAAGGAGGAGGTGCGGGTCAAGGTGGGCGACGTGGGCGGGGGCTTCGGCATGAAGACCGGGCTGTACCCGGAGGACCTCGTCGTGGCCTTCGCGGCGCGCGCGCTGCAGCGCCCGGTGCGCTGGCGCTCGCAGCGCCTGGAAGAGTTCGTCGCCTCGGTGCACGGCCGTGGCCTGCACACGCGCGCCGAGCTCGCGCTGGACGCCGAAGGCCGCATCCTCGCCCTGCGCCACCGCTCCTGGGCCGACATCGGCGGCTACGCCACGCCCACGGCCTGCGCGATCCCGCTGCTCATCGGGCCGATGGTGGCCACGAGCGTGTACGACATCCCCGTGATCGACCTGCACGGCACGGCGGTGCTCACCAACAAGACCCCCGTGGGCGCCTACCGCGGTGCAGGCCGGCCCGAGGCCGTCTACATCATCGAGCGCCTCATGGACGCCGCGGCGCGCGCGCTGGCGATGGACCCGGCCGAGCTGCGCCGGCGCAACCTCGTGCGGCCCGAGCAGATGCCCTACCGCAATGCCATGAACCAGGTGTACGACTCGGGCGCCTTCGGCAGCCTGCTCGAGCAGGTGCTGGAGCTGGCCGACTGGCGCGGCTACGCTGCGCGCGCAGCGCAGTCGGCTGCACGCGGGCGGCTGCGCGGGCGCAGCGTCACGACCTTCCTGGAGTGGACGGGCGGCAACGCGCTGTCCGAGACCGTGAAGGTGGACATCACGGCCGACGGCTTCGTCGAGCTGACCTGCGCCACCATGCCCATGGGCCAGGGCATTGCCACGAGCTACGCGCAGCTGGCGGTGGACACCTTCGGGGTGCCCATCGACCGCATCCGCGTGCTCATGGGCGACACCGACCGTGCCAACGGTTTCGGCAGCGCCGGCAGCCGCTCGCTGTTC
>JBMOGN010000048.1:0-18926 GCA_049318345.1 Rubrivivax sp.
TCGTCCTTGGAGACGTTCACGCGCAGGCCCGATGACAGGCGCTGCATCGAGGTCTCGATGGTGGACTGCGAGGCTCCCAAGTTGCGCTGGGCGGTGAGCGACGCGATGTTGGTATTGATCGTCTGAGCCATGTGAACTCTCCTGTGTGTGTGCCAGGATTGCGCCCCCCCAGCCCGGGTGTTCCGACCCTGCGCTTGAAGTGCGAGCCGGCATGCACAGGTTATCGGCGGTCCAGCTGGGCCCAATCCTCGGATATGCGGCCTGCGAACCTGCCAGATTCGAGCGATTCGGCGGCGTCTCCAAGGAAAACGGGGCGCAGTGCCTGGACACTGCGCCCCACATCCTGTCAGCCGGTGCCTCCGGCAGCTGATCGATCAGCTCTTGAGCAGCTGCAGCACCGCCTGGGGCAGCGCATTGGCCTGCGCCACCATTGCGGTTCCAGCCTGCTGCAGGATCTGCGCGCGGGCGAGGTTGGCGGTTTCCACCGCGAAATCCGCGTCCATGATCCGGCCGCGCGCGGCGGCCGTGTTCTCCGCGTTCGTCTGAAGGACCGAGATGATGGTGTCCATCCGGTTCTGCACCGCACCGAGCTTGGCGCGTTCGGTGTTGAGCAGGTCCAGCGCAGAGTCGATGTCCGTAAGCACGCCCTGGGCGGACAAGCCGTTCGTGCCGCTGATGGAAATCGATGTGCCGGCCACGTTCGTGATGGCGGTGGTGTTGTCCAGGCGCACGGGGGTGATGTCCACCGTGTCGCCGGAACGGTCGCCGATCTGGTAGGTGAAGGTCTGGCCACCGTCGGAGCCCAGGACGTTCAGGCCGTTGAAGCGGAAGGTGGTCAGGGTGTCGAGCACCTGGTCGGCCAGCTGCCCGTATTCCTCGTCCAGGTTGTCGCGGTCAGACAGCGTGTTGGTGGCATTGGCGGCCTGAATGGCCAGCTCCCGCATGCGCTGCAGCATGTCGGTGACCTTGCCGATGGCCGCTTCCGTGCTCTGCGACATCGAGATCGCGTCGTTGGCGTTGCGCATGGCCACGTTCATGCCGCGCACTGCCGTCTGCATCCGCTCGGCGATGGCGATGCCCGCCGCGTCGTCCTTGGCGGAGTTCACCCGCATGCCCGACGACAGCCGCGCCATCGAGGTGGCCAGCAGCGTGTTCGACGAGCTGAGGTTGCGCTGCGCGGTCAGCGACGCGACGTTCGTGTTGATGGTCTGCGCCATGGTTCGCTCCGTTCCTTTTTCCGTCTTGCCGTCCTGCGGCGTTTGGATTCGGTTGCAGCCGGGGGAGGGGCTGCAGTGGAACGGATTGTTTTGCCAGGGCGGCCGGAACTAAAGCGCGAATAGCGGGGCCTTGCGCGGCCAGTTCGTCTCCCAAAGGCCAGAGGACCATGAAAAACGGGCCCACCAGGGGCCCGAAGGAGCGATCAATCGTTGGGGCTGCTCCGGCCGCCAGTGGCCGGTGCGCCGTTGGCGCGTCAGCGGCTGAGCAGCTGCAGCACCTGCTGCGGCATGGCATTGGCCTGCGCCACCATGACCGAGCCGGCCTGCTGCAGGATCTGGGCGCGCGAGAGGTTCGCCGTTTCCGAGGCGAAGTCCGCATCCATGATCCGGCCCCGCGCGCCGGCGGTGTTCTCCGTGTTGACCTGCAGCACCGAGATGATGGCGTCGAAGCGGTTCTGCACCGCGCCATACAGCGCACGTTGCTGGTTGACGAGCGTGAGCGCGCTGTCGATGCTGGCCATGGCCTGGCTCGCGTTCGTGTTCGTGGTGCCGGCGATGGTGCTGGCCGCACCGGTGAACAGTGCCGTCATCGTGCCGACGTTGTCCAGGCGGACGGTGCTCACGCTCACCGTTTCGCCGACGTTGGCGCCGACCTGGTAGGTGCTGGTGCCCGCGTCCGCGCCCAGCACGGCCAAGCCGTTGAACTTGGTGTTCTGCAGCGTGCGCTGCACCTCGGTGGCCATCTGCTGGTATTCGGCGTTCAGGTTGTCGCGGTCGGCCGAGGTGTTCGTGGCGTTGGCAGATTGCACCGCCAGCTCACGCATGCGCTGCAGCATGTCGGCCACCTCGCCAATGGCGCCTTCGGCCGTCTGCGCCAGGGAGATGGCGTCGTTGGCATTGCGCGAGGCCACCTGCATGCCGCGGATCTGGCCTTCCATGCGCGACGCGATGGCCATGCCGGCCGCGTCGTCCTTCGAGACGTTCACGCGCAGGCCCGAGGCCAGGCGTGCCATCGAGGTCGACAGCGTCTCCTTGCTCTTGTCGAGGAAACGCTGCGCGGTCATCGACGTGATGTTGGTGTTGATGGTCGCTGACATGTTGTAGCTCCTGTATTCGATTCACCCCGGCCTGCGCCGGCTTGGCCGTGCCCCCTCATCGGCGGCTGCGCCCGGGGTCTGCGCCCTGCGCCTGCGAAGCAGGCATTCGGCTCGATCCGGACATCGGGGGAGGCAGTTACGCCGTCCCGATGGAAGCCTTATCGGACACCTCGAACGGCAACTTGAGCGTTCTGAGACCGTTTCGGCGGGAAAGTCAATTGCTCCCTGAAGCCGCCATCGTGGAGATTTGCACGGCATTCGGGGTTCAGTTCCGCCTGTTTCTGCCGCCCCCCCCTCCTAACATGCCGATCTTCCTCTGCAATCAGGCGATCACATCATGTCCACTGCCACGGTCAGGAGCCACGAACGCGCGCAGCGCGAGTGGTTGGCGGGGCATCAGTCGAGCCAGAAGGGCGACTGGTCCGAGGCCGCCAGGCGTTTCCGGAAGGCCACGAAGCTGGCGCCCGGGGATGTGCTCGCCTATCTGAATCTGTCCGATGTGCTGTTCAAGTCGGACGCCTACGAGGACGCTCTGCGGGCCGCGGAACGCGCATCCCTGCTGGAGCCGGCCAATCCGATCGCCTTGGGCCTGCGCGCGAACTGTCTGGCCAGCCTGAACCGCCACGAGCAGCTGGTGGAGCTGCTGCAGGCCCTTCCGCCCGAGCGCCTGGACAAGTCGCTGGCCCAGATGCTGGGCGAGGCCCAGGCGTTGCTGGGCAGGCCGCTGGAGGCTGTGACGGCGCTCATGCACGCCATCAGCCACGATCTGACCGTGGCCGGGCTGCATTTCCGCCTTGGCTTGTGCTTCAACGATCTGCAGATGAAGCGCGAGGCCGCCGAGTGCCTGCGCACCGCACTGGTGCTCGGTGTCGGACGCGACGAGGTGGCGGTGAAGGACCTCCTGTGCTACTACGAGCGCGAGGCCTGCGAATGGAAGGGCGGCAACACGCAGCTCGACACGCTGGTGCAGACGGCCGAGGCGCTGCCCGAAGATGCAGCCGTTCCCACGAACCCGTTCGCCTATGTGACGCTGGTGGATTCGCCGCAGGCGCAGCTGAAGTCGGCGCGCTCCACCGCCCGTTACCTGGAGTCCAAGGTGACCCCGCTGCCTGCGCGGCCGGTGGTGCCACGCGAACGCCTGCGTATCGGATACGTGTCGGCGGACTTCCATCGCCACGCCACGAGCTACCTGATGGCCGAACTGCTCGAGCGGCACGATCGCAACCGTTTCGAGGTGTTCGTCTACAGCCACGGGCGCGACGACGGCACCCCGCTGTGCCGCCGTGTGCGAGCGGCCGGCGAACACTTCGTCGACATGGAGAAGCAGTCGATTCCCGAGATGGCGCGCCGCATACGCGAGGACGGCGTGGACATCCTGGTGGACCTCAAGGGGTACACGGCCCATTGCCGGCCGGGACTCTTCCCGTATCGTGCCGCGCCCGTGCAGGTGGGGTACCTCGGATACCCGGGCACGACCGGGGCCCCCAGCATCGACTACATCATCGGCGACCCCTGGGTGACGCCGCTGGAGCACGCCCCGCATTACTCGGAGAAGATCGCCCAGATTCCCGGCTGCTACCAGTGCAACGATGCCACGCGCGCCGTTCCCGTGCCCGCGCGCCGCGCCGATCACGGCCTGCCCGAGGACGCGCTGGTGCTGTGTGGGTTCAACCAGCCCTACAAGATCTCCCCCGAGGTCTTCGACGTGTGGTGCGGACTGCTGCACAAGCTGCCCCAGGCGGTGCTGTGGCTGCTGGAGTGGATTCCCCAGGCGCCGCATGCGCTGCGCCGCGAAGCGGCAGCCCGGGGCATCGACCCTTCGCGCCTGGTCTTCGCCGCGTCGCTGGAGCAGAAGCACCACCTCGACCGCATGGCCTGCGCCGACATCTTCCTGGACACCTGGCCGTGCAACGGGCACACCACCGCCAGCGATGCCCTGTGGTCGGGGCTGCCCATGGTGACGATGTCTGGCAGCAGCTTCGCCTCGCGGGTGGCGGGCAGCCTGCTGCATGCGCTGGAGTTGCCGGAGCTCATCTGCCAGAGCATTCCGGAATACGAGGCGCTGGCCTTGGCGCTTGCCGATGATGGCGCCCGACGGGCCGAGCTGCGCGCGCGCATCGAGGTTGCGCGCCGCACCTCGTCGCTTTTCGATGGCGCTGATCTGGCCAGGCGTGTCGAGGCGCTGTACGAGCGGATGTGGGCCCGCGCCCTGGCCGGCCTGCCTCCCGACCACCTGCCCGCCTGATGTCGGCCCCGGGCCTGGTCCTGGTCGTCATCGCCCGCGACGAGGCCACCCGGCTGGGGCGGCTGCTCGACAGCGCTTCGGCCTGGGTGGACGATGTGCTGGTGCTGGACACCGGCTCGAGTGACGGCACCCCCGAGCTTGCTCGCGCAGCCGGCGCCCGCGTCGCGCACTTCAGCTGGTGCGACGACTTCTCCGCCGCCCGCAACGCCGCGCTCGATCGCGCGGGCGGGCGCTGGCACCTGGTGCTCGACGCCGACGAGTGGTTGGCAGAAGGCGGGCCTGCGCTTCGGCAGGCCGCGGCCCTGGAGCCGGATTTCGTCGGCGCCGTCCACCTGACCAACTCATTCGGCCCGGATGCGGCCAGCCGCAGCAGCGAGTGGCTCAGTCGGCTGCTGCCCGGTTCGGTGCGATATGTCGGCCGCATCCACGAGCAGCCCCAGCACCGGCTGCCGGTTCGCCGACTGGACGTGCACATCGGTCACGACGGCTACGCGCCCGAGGCGCTGCAGGCCAAGCGAGGCCGCAACCGGCTCCTGCTCGAGGAGGGGGTCCGGCAGAGTCCGCAGGACGCCTACCTCTGGTACCAGCTGGGCAAGGATGCGGCCGTGTACGAGGAGCACGCAGCCGCGGAGGCGGCATTCGAGCGCGCCTGGGAACTCGCCCGGGGCGCCGAGCCCTGGCTGCTTGACCTGGCGCCCCGCCGCATCTTCGGCCTGAAGTGCCTGCGGCTTCACGAACAGGGCCTGGCCTTCGCGCAGGCAGCCTCTGCCACCTGCGCCCACTCACCGGACTTCCACTTCGCGGTGGGCGACCTCCTGCTGGGGTGGACCGAGACCGCCCCCCATCGATTCGCAGACCTGCTGGCCGGCGCCGAGCAGGCCTGGCGGCGCTGCCTGGAGATCGGCGAGCGTCCTGATCTGCCGGGTGCCGTGCTCGGCCGAGGCTCGAAGCTGGCGGCGCACAACCTGGCGCTGGTGCTGGAAGGCACCGGGCGCGGGAACGAAGCCCGCGCCCTGCGCGCAGCCCGCGGCTGACTCAGGCTTGCTGGCCGAAGGGCACGAGCCGGGGCGCCGGGTCGAGGATCGACTGGTACTGGGCCATCGAGCCGAAGCGGCCCTGCGGATCGAGCTCCATGTAGCGCTTCCACTTGGCGATGCGGTCCGTCTCCCGTGACCAGCCCATGTGCTGCACCTTCAGGTCGCAGTGCGCGAGCTCGAAGAAGTCCAGGTTGCGCGGGTAGCGGCCGCAGTGCTGCGCCGTGTGCTGCCACGCGTAGTTGTAGAACGGCGTGTAGCGGTACATGAAGCCCCAGGTGCGCTGGTGGGCGTTCCAGTGGCTGTCGTCACGGTAGTGGCGGTCGTCCCACATGTCGTAGAGGGCGAAGCCCACATAGCGGTAGCGTGTCTGCTCGGCCAGCGCCCGCAGCCGGTGGGCGCATCCGTCCTCCAGGATCTCGTCTGCGTCCAGGTTCAGGATCCAGTCCGGATGGGTGGTCACCGTCTCGTTCCACTGCTGGGAGCGCAGTTCCACCTCGTTGCGGAACTTGACCTGGGAGTTGCGCACGAGCTTCAGCGGCACGCCCTGCAGGCAGCGCTGCACGATCTGTACCGTGTCGTCCTCGCTGGCGTCGTCGATGATCACGGCGGCGTCGATCGCGTCGCGGTGCTGCATCAGGGCGCGCTCGAGATAGCGCCCCGACTCGTTGCGCACCACCATCGACAACGTGATGTGCGGCTGGGCCCAGCGGTCACGCTCGGCCCAGCGGATGTAGTCGTTCACCCGGGCAAGCTCGCTCTCGCGATACAGATGCAGAGGTGGGTGGGTGGTGTCGGCCCACAGCTCGATTCCGAGCGAGCGTGCTCGCACGCAGAAGTGACGGTCCTCGCCCCAGTAGGTGAGGTTGTCGATCTCGGCGAATCGCGCGCCCTTGGCGAGTGCGCTGCGGCTGATCAGCGTGCAGGCGCCCAGCCCGCCCACCTGCCGCAGTCCGGGCTGGTAGGCGTGCCGGATGAACTCCAGCGTCCGCACGTGGACTTCCGCCTCGGTGAGTTGTTCCTCGCGCCTGCGCCGGGCCAGTTCATATTCACCGCGCGCCCAGACCTGGGGCAGCTGCAGCTGCCCGGGCTGCCAGGATGTCCAGAACACCTCGCTGACCACTTCCTTGTCGCATCCCACCAGGTGCTCCAGCGTGTAGGGGCTGAGCACCAGGTCGGAGTCGGCGAGGAACAGGTAGTCCATGCCGGTGTCCAGGGCCAGCTCGATCAGGAGATCCTTGAATCCGGCGACTTTCCAGATCAGGTCTTCCTTCCAGTGGTGGGTGACCTCGTCCTGGCGGTACTCGCTGCCCTTGTCGGAGGAGTCCACACGCGTCACCACGCACTCGCCGGGGAAGTCGAATTCCGCGAGAAGCCGGCTGGACTCGGGGTCCACGTTGTCGTCGATGAAGGCGCAGGCCAGATCGAGGCCCGTGCTGCGCAGGCGCTTGATCGACGCCAGGAACTGCGCCAGGATGGCCGGCTTCTGGCGCACCGGCGAGGCGATGAGGATGCGGGGCTTGGACATGCAGGGCTCCGTGTGTCAGGAAACGGCAGGCGGCACAGGCTTGCCAAGCAGCTCGACGATGCGCTGCGAAGTGAATCCGTCGCCGAACAGGCTGCGCCGCGTGGATGCGGCACGAAAGACGGGGGTGTCGTCGACAAGAGGCAGGGCGGCCTGCACGATGCGCTCGGCATCGGAGGTGCCGCACAGGAACGAGGCGCCTGCCTCCACCGCCTGGGGGCGTTCGGTCTTTTCCCGCACCACCAGCACCGGACGGCCGAGCCAGGGGGCTTCCTCCTGCACGCCGCCGGAGTCGGAGATGAGGAAGCGGCTCGCGCAAAGCTCTCGCACGAAGGCCTCGTAGGGCAGGGGAGGGGTGATGCGCACGTTGGCGACGCCGCCCAGCACCGGCAGCACCTCTCGCGCCACGGCCGGGTTCGGGTGCAGCGGCAGCAGGAAGTCCAGCTCCGGCCGCAGTGCGGCCAGGCGCGCGATGGCGCGGGCGATCACTTCCAGCCCGCCGCCAAAGCTCTCGCGACGGTGCATGGTGACCAGCACGCGACGGCTCTGCGCCGCCGGCACCACATCCAGGCCCATCTGCTGGCAGCGCAGCCTCAGGGCATCGATGACCGTGTTGCCGACCTCGAAAAGCGTGTGAGCTGCCAGCCCCTCGCCCTGCAGCGCCTGCACGTCGCGGGCCGTGGGGCAGAAGTTCCAGCGGCTGACCCGGCTGATCATCTGCCGGTGTCCTTCCTCGGGGAAGGGCGCGTCCAGGTCGTTGGTGCGCAGACCTGCTTCCACGTGCCCCACGGGCAGCCTGCGGTAGAAGCCCGTGAGGGCGCCTGCCAGCGCCGTGGTGGTGTCGCCCTGCACGATCAGGGCATCCACCGGGCGAGCGTCCACGACTTCGCCCAGCGCCTGCATGCACCGCGCCAGGAACATCTGCGGGGTCTGGTTGGGCGTCATCAGGCCCAGTTCGACCACCGGGCCGAGGTCCAGGGCGTGCATCGTCTCCTCGACGAGCGACCCATGCTGACCCGTGAAAACCGTCACGGGCTCGATGCCGGCCTCCCGGCAGGCGCGCACCACCGGGTGGAGCTTGATGAGCTCTGGCCGGGTTCCGAAGACGATCAGCGGTGTCATGGGGTTGCGCGCTTGGCTGGCTGGCGCGCCCCGGGGCAGGGCGGCCTTCCTCGATATGGCGCCGATTCTGCGAATGGCGCGGTCTGGCAGGTCCGCTGAAAAGCAGGGCCATTCCAGGACTGCCGTGCCACCAGGCGGTCACCCGGCTGTGCCAGGGTGGTCCGGCCTTGTAGGAATTTGCCTGACACGCCCCATGGATCCGCGCCGACTCAAGTCGCGGAACCGGGCCGATAACACCTGCCAATTCGCGTCGGTAGAGTTCGTTTCACGCTGATACACACAGCCGCTCAAGAAACCAACGAGGACGCCGACATGACCGCCGACCAGATGCTTGCAGAGATTCGTGAAGCCAACCTGTCCTACCTGATGCTGGCCCAGAGCCTCATCCGCACGGACCGTGAGCAGGCGCTGTTCCGCCTGGGCATCAGCGAGGACACGGCGATGCTGCTGGACACGCTCACCCCGGCGCAGATCATGAAGATCGCCAGCGGCAACCAGCTGCTGTGCCGCTTCCGCATGGACGACGACATCGTCTGGGGCCTGCTGACCAACCACGGCAAGTCCTCGGCCGCCAACGACAGCGTCAAGCGCCTGCACGCCAGCATCCTGATGGCCGGCCGCCACCAGGAAGCCGCCTGAGCGGCCCCGACCCGTCCCGACCCCCGATTCGAAACCGATTTCCGGAACCGCACCATGGCCCGCACCAAGAGCATCCTCGACGAAGCCCGCCAGATCGAGCGCGCTGTCGAACTCATCAACCTCGGCGCCCGGCTGCAGGTGCTGGAAAGCGAGACCGACCTCAGCTACGAGCGGCTGCTGCGTCTGTACAAGGAAGTGGCGGGCAAGAGCCCGAGCAAGGGCCAGCTGCCCTTCTCGACGGACTGGTTCATGACCTGGCAGCCCAACATCCACGCCAGCCTCTTCCTGAACATCCACGAATACCTGAACAAGGTGGCGGCGCTGGAGGAGATCGACGCCGTCATCAAGGCCTACAAGCTGTACCTGGAAGAGGTGAAAGTGCAGGCCCTGGAGCCGCAGTTGTCGCTCACCCGGGCCTGGCGCCTGGTGAAGTTCGCCGACAACGGCATGCTCACGATGACCAAGTGCTCATGCTGCGGTGGCCACTTCGTCACCCATCCCCACGAGATTGCCCGACACTATGTGTGCGGCCTGTGCAACCCGCCGGCACGTGCCGGCAAGGGCAAGGCTGAGGGCTCGCTGCAGATGAATGCGGCCCGCAGCGCCGAGGCGCTGGACGCCGGCGCCGCAGACTGAGCGGGTAGGGCTCGGCGAAGCCCTCAAGTCCGCCGGGTATCGGCCGAAATCCCTTTGAGGCCGGCCCGTGGGGGTCGGCTCCCCTTCATCCGAGAGAGACCCGACCTTGAAGCTGGTGCCGTTCGACAAGGAGCGCCTGAGCCTGAACCAGGCCCTGCCCTTTGGCGTGCACGACACCAGCGGGCGGCTGCTGCTGTCCGCCGGGCAGCAGGTGAGCAGTCCCGAGCGGCTCCAGGAGCTGCTCTCGCAGGAGTTGTGCGCCAACGGCGAGGAGGTCGCCGCCTGGGAGCGCCGCATGGGCGCTGCCCTGGACGAGGCGATGCGCAACAACTCCACCCTCGGCGCCGTGGCCAATGCCAAGCCGAAGGACCTCACCCCCCTGGAGCGGCAGAAGACGGCCGCGCCGCTGCCGGACCTGTGGGAGGAGTATGTCTCCGCGCTCGACGCCTCGATGCGGGATGTGCAGCCCGGCGACCCCTGGCTGGACCCGGTGCGCGCCGTGCAGGAGCGCGCCCGTATCCTCGGCCAGCGCCGGTTGGACGCCTCGCTGTACTACCTGATCTACACCTGCGGCGACACGGCCAAGAGCTACTCCAGCCGCCATGCGCTGCTGACGATGCTCGTGGTGGAGAAGGCCTCGGAGCTTCTGGGCTGGGCGCCCGAGCAGGCCCAGTCGCTGGGCAGTGCCGCGCTCACCATGAACGTGGCGATGGCCCGCCTGCAGGACCTGCTGGCCGAGGCCGACCTGGCGCCCACGGAGCAGATGCGCGACGAGATCGACTCGCATCCCGAGCGTGCCGTGGCGATGTTGGAACAGGCGGGTGTCACCGACCCGCTGTGGCTGGAGGCCGTGCGCCACCATCACACCCGCGAGGAACCCGGCGAGGAGCTCGCCAGCCTGTCTCAGGGCGTGCAGATGTCACGCCTGCTGCGCCGGGTGGACATCTTCACTGCCAAGATGAGCCGCCGGCGCGTGCGCGCACCGATGTCGCCCGTGCAGGCCGCCAAGGAGGCCTGCATCGGTCCGGACGGGCGGCCCGACCTCTTCGGCCAGGCCCTGCTGAAGGCCATCGGCATCTACCCGCCGGGCAGCTTCGTCGAGCTGGCCAGCGGGGAGCTCGGCGTGGTGGTCTCGCGCGGCAAGCGCGCCAACCTGCCGCTGGTAGCCAGCCTCGTGGCCTCCTCGGGCGCGCCCCTGGGCGAGCCCGTGCTGCGCGACACCACGGTCTCGCGCTTTGCGGTGCGCAACACCGTCAGCCGCGCGCGCATCAAGGTGCGTCCCACGCACACCCGCCTCATCGCGCTGATCTGAGCGCGGGGGCCCTGTCGGGCCTCAATCCCGGCGCCGGGGCGCCGATAACGGAGAAGGCCGGCGCACTCGGGCGCCGGATGGATCTCCAAGCGGAAGCCTCCTCATGTTCGTCATCATCGGCTGGGTCGTCGCCATCGGGTGCGTCTTCGGGGTGTTCATCGCCCACGGCGGCAACATCGGTGTGGTGCTCAAGGCGCTGCCCTTCGAGATGACGACGATCTTCGGCGCGTCCATCGGCGCGTTCCTGGTGAACAACCAGATGGGTGTGGTCAAGGCCACCATGGCCGGCGTGGGGCAGTGCTTCAAGGGCAGCAAGTTCAACAAGGCCCGCTACATGGAGCTGCTCTCGCTGATGTACGACATCCTGCAGAAGGCGCGCAAGGAAGGCCTCATGGCCATCGAGTCGGACATCGAGGAGCCGGACAAGTCCGCGGTGTTCAAGCGCTACCCGGCGATCCAGTCCGACCATCACGTGATGGAGTTCATCACCGACTACATGCGCATGATGGTCTCGGGCAACCTCAACGCCCACGAGATCGAGTCGCTCATGGACAGCGAGATCGAGACCCACCACCACGAGGCGCACGCGCCGGTGATGGCGCTGCAGCGCATGGCCGGCGGCCTGCCCGCATTCGGCATCGTCGCGGCCGTGCTCGGCGTGGTGAACACCATGGGTTCGGTGGGCCAGCCCCCGGCAGTGCTCGGCGGCATGATCGGCTCGGCGCTGGTGGGCACCTTCCTCGGGATCCTGCTGGCCTACGGTTTTGTCGAGCCGCTGGCCGGGCTGCTGGAGCAGAAGGTGGACGAGGCCGGCAAGGAATTCCAGTGCATCAAGACCACGCTGCTGGCCAGCATGCAGGGCTACGCGCCGGCGGTGGCCATCGAGTTCGGGCGCAAGGTGCTGTACTCGCCTGACCGGCCCACCTTCAGCGAGCTCGAGAACCAGGTCAAGGGCCGCAAGTAAGGTTCAGCGTCATGGCCAAGGACAGCAGCAAGCTTCAGCCGATCATCGTCAAGAAGATCAAGAAGGGCGGCCACGGCCACCACGGCGGCGCATGGAAGATCGCCTACGCCGACTTCGTGACGGCCATGATGGCCTTCTTCCTGCTGATGTGGCTGCTGGGCAGCACCTCCGAGGGCGACCGCAAGGGCATCGCCGACTACTTCTCCTCGCCCATGCGCGTGTCGCTGCTCGGCGGCTCCGGCACGGGCGACTCGTCCCACGTGATCAAGGGTGGCGGCCAGGACCTCTCGCGTTCCGTGGGCCAGGTCAAGCGCGGGGAGATGGAGGCCAAGCGCAACACCATCAACCTGCACCAGTTCCGGGCCGAGCAGGCGCGCGCCGAGCGGGTGCGGCTGGAGGAGCTCAAGGCCGAGGTGGCCAAGCGCATCTCGGAGAACTCGGCCATCGCCGCGCTGGGCGCGCAGATCAAGCTGGAGATGACGGCCGAGGGTCTGCGCATCCAGATCGTGGACGAGGGCAAGCCGATGTTTGCCAGCGGCAGCGCGGTGGTGCAGCCGTACATGCGCGAGCTGCTGCGCGAGATGGGCGTGGCGCTCATGAAGGTGCCCAACAAGCTCGTCTTCGAGGGCCACACCGACGCCACGCCTTATCCCGGCGGCGGCGGTGGCTACAGCAACTGGGAGCTGTCCTCGGACCGCGCCAACGCCTCGCGGCGCGAGCTCCACGCCGTGGGCCTGACCGACGACCGCGTCATGCGCGTGCTCGGCCTGGCCGCCAGCCAGCCCATGAACCTGAGCGACCCCACCGCAGCCATCAACCGCCGCATCAGCATCTCGGTGCTCACCCGGGATGCCGAGGAGCGGCTGTCGCGCGGGCTGGGCTCGGAGGTGATCGGCGCGGAGTCGTCTGCGCAGCAGCCTGCCCGCCTGGCGCCGGAAGTGACCGCCGCGCTGCCCACGCCCAATCTGCCGGCGCCGGTCGCGCCGGTGGCCCCTGCTGCACCACCCGGACGCTGACCCCGATCGGGCGGCGGCCCGCACCACGGCGGAATACAGGGTGTCTTCACCCTCTATTTCCGCTCAAGAACGCAGCCTGCCACGGCACCATCGCGAAGCCCTCCAGAGGGCTTCATTGCCATGGCAGACAGCGCCCAGGACCGTCAACTACCCGCTTCAGAGCGGAAGATCCAGAAGGCCCGTGAAGACGGCCAGGTGGCGCGCTCGCGCGACCTCGGCCACTTCGCGGCCTGCTTCATCGGCGGCGTGGCGGTGCTCGTGCTCCTGCCCGAGGGCATCACCTGGCTGAAGGGCGTGCTCGGGCGGTCGCTGCGCTTCGATGCGGCCACGCTCGCGGGCACCACCTCGATGAGCGACCGGCTGGTGGACGGCAGCTGGCAGTTCCTCGCCGCCTCGCTGCCGCTGGGCCTGCTGATGCTCGCGGTGGCGGTGGGGGCGAGCGCGGCCTCCGGCGGCTGGAACTTCTCCTGGAAGGCGATGCAGCCCTCCTTCGGCAAGCTCGACCCCCTGGGCGGCTTTGCGCGGCTGTTTTCGCTGACGCAGATGGGCCAGACCCTCAAGGCCTGCGCGCTGGCGCTGGTGCTGGGCATCATCGGCGCGCTGTACCTGCGCTCGAGCCTGCCGCAGTTTGCCCAGGCGCTGTCGATGCCGCTGCCCGCTGCCCTGGGCCACGCCGGCAGCACCATCTGGGGCGGGCTCGTGCTCATGCTCATCGCCCTGGGCCTGGTGGCGGCGGTGGATGTGCCGCTGCAGCGCTTCATGCTGCTGCGCCAGTTGCGCATGAGCCACCAGGAAGTCAAGAACGAGCACAAGGACGCCGAGGGCAACACCGAGGTGAAGTCCAAGATCAAGGTGCGCATGCGCGAGATGGCCAACCGGCGCATGCTCGCGGCCGTACCCAATGCCGACCTGGTGGTCATGAACCCGACCCACTTCGCGGTGGCGCTGAAGTACGACGACGCTTCCATGGCTGCACCGCGCGTGGTGGCCAAGGGGGCGGACCTGATGGCCATGCGCATCCGCGACGCCGCGCGCGGCGCCGGCGTGCCGGTGCTGGAGCTGCCGCCGCTGGCGCGTGCGCTGTATGCCCACTCCGAGATCGACCAGGAGATTCCTGCCGCCCTGTTCGGTGCCGTGGCGCAGGTGCTGGCCTGGGTCTACCAGCTGCGTGCGTCGCTGGCCGGGCGCGGCCCCACGCCCGCGCCTATCGCCTCGGTGGAGATCCCCGCCGGCATGGATCCCAAGAAGAACACCGCCCCGGAGGCTGAGCCCGCATGAACCCGCTGATGTCCAGGATCCAGGCCCTGCTCGGGCCGCAGGCGGGGCTGATGAAGGCGCTCACGGCGCCGTTGTTCATCGTGCTCATCCTGGCGATGATGGTGCTGCCGCTGCCGCCGCTGGCGCTGGACCTGCTGTTCACCTTCAACATCGCGCTGTCGCTGATGGTGATGATGGTGGCCGCCTCGATGGTCAAGCCGCTGGACTTTGCCGCGCTGCCGGCGGTGCTGCTGGTCACCACCTTGCTGCGGCTGAGCCTGAACGTGGCCTCTACTCGTGTGGTGCTGATGGACGGTCACACCGGGCCGGGTGCGGCCGGCAAGGTGATCGAGTCCTTCGGGCACTTCCTGATCGGCGGCAACTTCGCCGTGGGTCTGCTCGTCTTCGCGATCCTGGTGGTGATCAACTTCATCGTCGTCACCAAGGGCGCCGAGCGCATTGCCGAGGTGGGCGCGCGCTTCACCCTGGATGCCATGCCCGGCAAGCAGATGGCCATCGACGCCGACCTGAACGCCGGCCTCATCGACGACAAGGAGGCCAAGCGCCGCCGCGCCGAGGTGGGCGAGGAAGCCGACTTCTTCGGCTCCATGGACGGTGCGAGCAAATATGTGCGCGGCGATGCCGTGGCCGGGTTGCTGATCCTGTTCATCAACATCATCGGCGGCTTTGCCATCGGCATGGGCCAGCACGACCTGTCGGCTGGCGAGGCCGCGCGCAGCTACATCCTGCTGGCCGTGGGCGATGCGCTCGTGGCGCAGATTCCGGCGCTGCTGATCTCCATCTCCGCGGCCATGGTGGTCTCGCGCGTGGGCAAGGAGCAGGACGTCGGCACGCAGATCCGCAACCAGGTCTTCGACTCCCCGCGCGCCATCGGCATGACCGCAGGCATCGTGGGCGCGCTGGGGCTGGTGCCGGGCATGCCGCACTTCGTGTTCCTGTTCATCGGCAGCGCCCTGGGGGCGCTGGCCTGGTCGGTGAACCGGCGGCTGCGCCGGCCACCCCCTCCTGAACCGGCGGCTTCCGCTGCCGAGGTGGCGCAGGCCAACGCCGAGGCCAGCTGGGACGACCTGCAGCCGGTGGACACCCTCGGCCTGGAGGTGGGCTACCGCCTGGTGGCGCTGGTGGACAAGACGCGCAACGGCGAGCTGCTGGCGCGCATCAAGGGCGTGCGCAAGAAGTTCGCCCAGGACGTGGGCTTCCTGCCACCGGCCGTGCACATCCGCGACAACCTGCTCGATCTCAAGCCCGGCAGCTACCGCGTGCTGCTGCGCGGCGCGGTGGTGGGGGAGGGCGAGGCCTACCCCGGCATGCTGCTGGCCATCAACCCTGGCGGCGCCACGCAGCAGCTGCCCGGCACCCGCACCACCGACCCCGCCTTCGGCCTGCCGGCGGTGTGGATCGAGGAGCGGGCGCGCGAGACCGCCCAAATGGCCGGGTTTACGGTGGTTGATTGCGCGACCGTCGTGGCCACCCACCTTTCACACTTGATGCAGGTGAATGCGGCGAGATTGCTCGGTCGCGTGGAGACCCAGGCCCTGGTGGATCACGTGACGAAGCTGGCCCCGAAATTGATCGAGGATGTGGTACCCAAGATGATCGGCGTGGCGACAGTCCAGAAGGTGTTGCAGCTCCTGCTGGAAGAGGGCGTGCACATCCGCGACATGCGCTCCATCGTGGAATGCCTGGCCGAGCATGCCGGTACCGTGACTGACCCTGCCGAGCTGGCGCGCCAGGTGCGCGTGCACCTGGCGCCGGCCATCGTGCAGCAGATCTACGGCCCGCAGCGCGAGCTGGACGTCATCGCCCTGGAGCCCGAGCTCGAGCGCCTGATCGTGCAGGCCCTGTCCAGCACGGGCGGCGTCGCGCTGGACCCGGGCGTGGCCGACACCCTCACGCGCAGCGCCGCCGACACCGCACGCCAGCAGGAGGACCTGGGCGTGCCCGCCTGCCTGCTCGTGCCCGACGCCATCCGTGCGCAGCTGGCCCGCCTGCTGCGCCGTGCCGCCCCGCGCCTGAAGGTGCTGGCGCATAGCGAGATTCCTGAGACCCATTCGATCCGCATCGGCTCGATCATCGGAGCACCGGCATGAACGTCAAGCGGTTTGTGGCGCGCAGTTCGCGCGATGCGCTGAACCTCGTGCGCCAGGCCTTCGGTGCCGAAGCCGTGGTGCTGTCTACCCGACCCTGCGATGAAGGCGTGGAGATGCTGGCGATGGCGCCGGACTCGGTCATGGAGTTCGAGCGTCTGGCCGCCGGCCCCGACTCCCAGCCCTTCGCCCCGACTCTCGTGCCGGCTCCCGAGCCCGCGCCGGCCCGTGCGCCCGCGCCGGCTGCCCGCCGGTCGGCCTCCGGGCCTGCCAGCCGCTCGCTGCGCGAACGCGCAGCCGCGCAGCTGCCGGGCGACTCGGCCGTCAACGGCTACAGCCAGGCCGAGGCCGCGCTCGAGCAGACGAGCCCCGACCAGGACGCCGAGCGCCTGGCCATGAGCACGCTGTCCTTCCAGGACTATGTGCGCGAGCGCATGCTGCGCCGGCGCAAGGCCGAACTCGCCGGTGAGCCGGTGCCCGAGCCCGCCCCGATGCGCCGGCCGGCCACCTCTTCGGCTCGGCCGACCACCGGCTCGGCCCGGCCTGCCGCGCCGTCTCGGGAGGCCGCTTCCGCGCAGGCGTCGGCATCGCCCGCACCATCCGCCGCGGCTGCCGCATCCCGCCCGGTTCGCCCCGCTCCCCGGGCCATCGCCTCCATTGGCGAGATGCTCCAGGGCGCCGAGGCCGAGATCCAGGCTCACCACGAGGCCGTGGCCGCCGGCGCCACGCCCTCGATGGGCGAGATGCTCAGCGCGCGCCACGAGCGCACCGAGATGATGAGCGAGCTGCGCTCGATGAAGGGCCTGATCGAGGAGCGCTTCTCGGCGCTGGCCTTCATGGAGCGGCTGCAGCGCCAGCCCGGGCGCGCGGCGCTGTCGCAGCGGCTGCTGGACTGCGGCTTCTCGCCCTCGCTGGTGCGGCGCCTGGCCGACAAGCTCCCCGACGATGTGGATGCCAGCGCCTGGGCCACCGGCGTGCTGCAGCGCAACCTCTCCACCGGAGAGGGCGGCCCGGCCCTGGAAGACGAGGGCGGCATCTTCGCCCTGGTGGGCACCACGGGCGTGGGCAAGACCACGAGCACCGCCAAGCTCGCTGCGGCCTTTGCCGCGAAGCACGGCGCGGCCAACCTGGGCCTGATCACGCTGGACGCCTACCGGCTCGGCGCGCACGAGCAGCTGCGTGCCTACGGCCGCATCCTGGGCGTACCGGTGCACATCGCGCAGGATCGCGCCTCGCTGGAAGACCTGCTGGAGCTGCTGTCGGGCAAGCGCATGGTGCTCATCGACACCGCCGGCATCGCGCAGCGTGACACCCGCACGCGCGAGCTGCTGGAGATGCTGTCCCCGCCCTCGATCCGCAAGCTGCTGGTGGTCAATGCCTCGGCCCAGGGCGAGACGATCGAGGACGTGCTGATGTCCTACCGCGCGGCCCAGTGCCACGGGGTGGTGCTGTCCAAGATGGACGAGGCCGTGAAGATCGGCCCGGCGCTGGACGCCATGATCCGCCACAAGCTCAAGGTGCTGGCCGTGGGCAACGGCCAGCGCGTGCCCGAGGACTGGCACCGCCTGTCCGCCGCCACCCTCGTGCAGCGTGCGCTGTGCGTGGTGGGCAGCAAGGCCTGGCGGCTGGACGCCACCGATGTCAGTCTGCTGTTCGCCGGCCCTGCCGCGCGAGCCCCCGCCACCGAGGTTTCCATGCGCACCCGCGCCACGGGAGGTTCTCGATGAGCCGACTCTCCTCTTCCGCGGCCGACCAGGCCGCCGGCCTGCGCGAGCTGTTCCCGCGGCCCGCGATCAGCCACATCGCGCTGGCTGCCAACCCCCACCTGGACGGCGGCTGCGTGGCCGCCGCCCTGGAGCGGATCACCGCGGCGCTGGGCCTCTTCGGCCGCCGCACCCTGGTGATCGACGCCGCCGAGAACTCTCCGCGCGCGCCCGAGGGCGCGAAGATCGATGTCGGGATGTGCGTGGAGTCGCTCTCCCCGGACATCTGGTACCTGCCTGCCGGTGACCTGCCGATGCGCTTCGTGGACACGCGCGGCTCCTGCGCGCGGCTGATCGACCAGGCGGTAGCCGCCTGCCACGGCGTGGACGTGGTGCTGGTGCATGCCTCGGCCACCGACCTGGCGCGCCTGTTCATGCGCCGCTCGCTGCGCCCGCTGCTGCTGGCGGCCGACCACACCGAAAGCGTCACCCACGCCTATGCCAACCTGAAGCTGCTGGCGCGGCGCAGCGAGTGGATGAGCGCGGACCTGCTGCTCGTGGGCCCGCCGGTGGCCGGCCGCATGGCGCAGATCGCCGCCAGCCTGTCGGGCTGTGCCGATGCCTATGTCGGCAGCGTCATCACGGGCTGGGCCAGCATCGACCCCGACAGCTCGCCCGGCGACCCGCCGGGCGACGACCTGTGCCGCCTGGTGGCCGGCCAGCTGGGCGCGAACGTGGGCGAGGAAAACGCCCCGAGCGTGCCGAAGTCCCTGGCGCGCGGGCCGTCCTTGTCCCAGAATCCCACCGGAGCCTTGTGACATGTATACGCCGAAGGGGCAACTCGACGCGAGCGAACTGCTCAGGCAGTACAGTCCGCTCGTGCGCCGACTGGCTCACCAGATGATCGCCAAGCTGCCCGCCAACGTGGAGATCGACGACCTGATCCAGGTCGGCATGATGGGCCTGAGCGATGCGCTGGCCCGTTTCGACACCGCGCAGGGCGTGCAGTTCGAGACCTTTGCCACGCAGCGCATCCGCGGCGCCATGCTCG
>JBMOGN010000049.1:0-18842 GCA_049318345.1 Rubrivivax sp.
CGCCGCCCTGCTGCTCGATCTGCAGCAGCCCGCGCTGGATCGCGCCCACGCTGGCCGCGCTGATGTTGCCGTACTCGGTGGTGAAGTCCCGCGCGTGGTCGCCCACGTGCTGCAGCATGGTGCGCAGGTCCTTCAGGTCCAGCAGCAGCAGGCCGTGGTCGTCGGCGATCTTGAAGACGAGGTTGAGCACCCCGCCCTGGGTCTCGTTGAGCGCCAGCATGCGTCCGAGCAGCAGCGGCCCCATGTCGGAGATGGTGGCGCGCACCGGGTGGCCCTGCTCGCCGAACACGTCCCACAGCGTGGTGGGGCAGGCCAGCGAGGCGGGCGGCTCGATGCCGCGCTCGGCCAGCACGCGGGCGAGCTTGTCGCCGATGCGCCCGGCCTGGCTGATGCCGGTGAGGTCGCCCTTCACATCGGCCATGAACACCGGCACGCCGATGCGGGAGAAGTTCTCCGCCAGCGTCTGCAGCGTGATGGTCTTGCCGGTGCCCGTGGCCCCGGTGATCAGGCCGTGGCGGTTGGCCAGGGCCGGCAGCAGGTGGCACTCGGTGTCGCCGTGGCGGGCAACGAGGATCGGATCGGGCATGGCGGGCTTCCTTGCGGGACAGGGGCGGGGCCTGGTGGGGCGGCCCCGGCGGTGGCGGCCGGTAAAATCGTGGTCACTATACAAACACAGGCACCGATCGGCTGCAACGGGGCCGATCCTGCAGGAGCATCCATGGCCGGACATTCCAAATGGGCCAACATCCAGCACCGCAAGGGCCGCCAGGATGAGAAGCGCGGCAAGGCCTGGACGCGCGTGATCCGCGAGATCATGGTGGCCGCGCGCCAGGGCGGGGGCGACCCGTCTGCCAACCCGCGCCTGCGGCTGGCCATCGACAAGGCCAAGGCCGTGAACCTGCCGGCCGACACCGTCAAGCGCAACATCGACAAGGCCACCGGCAACCTCGAGGGCGTGAACTACGAGGAAATCCGCTACGAGGGCTATGGCATCGGCGGCGCGGCCATCATCGTGGACTGCATGACCGACAACCGCGTGCGCACCGTGGCCGAGGTGCGCCACGCCTTCAGCAAGCACGGCGGCAACCTCGGTACCGAAGGCTCGGTGGCCTTCCAGTTCAAGCACTGCGGGCAGTTCGTCTTCGCCCCTGGCACGAGCGAGGACCGCGTCATGGAAGTGGCGCTGGAGGCCGGCGCCGAGGACGTGGTCACGGGCGAGGACGGCTCCATCGAGGTGCTGTGCGCCCCGCCGGACTTCGAGGCCGTGAAGGCGGCGCTGGAGGCCGCGGGCCTGCAGCCCGATGTCGCCGAGGTGACGATGCGCGCGGAGAATCCGGTGGACCTCGCCGGGGAGGACGCCGCCCGCATGCAGAAGCTGCTGGACGTGCTGGAGGACCTGGACGACGTGCAGGACGTGCACCACAACGCGAACCTCGCGGAATGACGCCGGCATGAAGGTGCTGGTGATCGGCGCGGGCGGGCGCGAGCACGCGCTGGCCTGGAAGCTGGCGCAAAGCCCGCGCGTGCAGACGGTGTACGTCGCGCCCGGCAACGGCGGCACGGCCGCGGAGCCGGGGCTGCGCAACGTGCCCCTGGCCGAGCCCGCTGCGCTGGCGGACTTCGCCCGGGCCGAGCAGGTGGGCCTCACGGTGGTCGGGCCGGAAGCCCCGCTGGCTGCCGGCGTGGTGGACCTCTTCCGCAGCCGCGGGCTGCGCATCTTCGGCCCCACGCGCGCCGCGGCGCAGCTCGAGAGCTCCAAGGCCTTCGCCAAGGCCTTCATGGTGCGCCACGGCATCCCCACGGCGCGCCACGCCACCTTCACCGACGCCGGGCAGGCCCATGCCCACATCCGGGAGCACGGAGCGCCCATCGTCGTGAAGGCCGACGGCCTGGCCGCCGGCAAGGGCGTGGTGGTGGCGATGACGGCCGAGGAGGCGCACGCCGCGGTGGACGACATGCTGGCGGCCAACAGCCTGGGCGTGCAGCACAACGAGGGCGGCGCGCGCGTGGTGCTGGAGGAGTTCATGGCCGGCGAGGAGGCGAGCTTCATCGTCGCCTGCGACGGCACGCACGCCCTGGCGCTGGCCACGAGCCAGGACCACAAGCGCATCTTCGACGGCGACCAGGGCCCCAACACCGGCGGCATGGGCGCGTACTCGCCTGCGCCGGTGGTCACGCCGGCCGTGCACGCCCGGGTGATGCGCGAGATCGTCGGCCCCACGCTGGCAGGCATGCGCGCCGAGGGCACGCCCTTCACGGGCTTCCTCTACGCGGGTCTCATGATCGATGCGCAGGGCCAGCCGCGCACGGTGGAATTCAACGCGCGCCTGGGCGACCCGGAAGCCCAGGTGCTCCTCATGCGCCTGAGGAGCGACCTGCTGGAGATGCTGCTGCACGCCACCGACGGCACGCTCGACCAGGTGGAACTCGAGTGGGACCGCCGCGTGGCGCTGGGCGTGGTGATGGCCGCGCACGGTTACCCGCAGGCGCCCCGCAAGGGCGATGTCCTGGCCGGGCTGCCGGCCGCCACCGAGGACAGCCACGTCTTTCACGCCGGCACGGTGCTCGGCGAAGACGGCCGGCTGCGCACCTCGGGCGGGCGTGTGCTGTGCGTCACGGCCCTGGGCGACTCCGTACGCCAGGCGCAGCGCCGCGCCTACGAGGTGCTGGAGCCTGTGCATTTCGAGGGCGCCCAGTGGCGCCGTGACATCGGCCACCGCGCCATCCGCCCGCGCTGACCACCCTGCGTGACCTCCACGATGGCCTCCACGATGACCCCCCGCCGATGACCTCATCCGCTGCGCGAGAAGCCCGCCCCCTGCCCGAGGAGATGCCCGAGCGCCCGGTGCAGCTGCAGGGCAGCCGGCTGGCCCTGGGGCTGCTGCACCTCGCGGGCTGGAAGCTCGACTTCGACGGCCTGCCCGCCCGCCAGGGCGTGCTCGTTGTCTACCCGCACACCTCCAACTGGGACTTCCCCGTGGGCATCCTGGCCAAGTGGGCCATGGGCTTCCCGGCGATGTTCTGGGGCAAGGACTCGCTCTTCCGCATCCCGCTGTTCGGGCGCTGGATGCGCTGGCTGGGCGGGGTGCCCGTGGACCGGTCCGCCCCCGGGGGCATCGTGCCGGACATGGTCCGGCGCATCCGCGACGCACGCGAGCGCGACGAGTTTTTCTGGCTCGTGCTCGCGCCAGAGGGCACGCGCTCGCGCACCGAGGGCTGGCGCAGCGGCTTCTACCGCGTCACGCTCGGCGCCGAGGTGCCCCTGGCGCTGGCGCACATCGACTTCGGCACGCGCCGCGTCGGCGTGCACTCCTGCCTGCGCCTGTGCGGCGACGCCCAGGCCGACATGGCCGCGATCGAGGCCCGCCTGGGCTCGGCCCGCGGCCGCCGTCCCGCCAACGCCTCCCCGATCAAGCTGACGTGAGAACGCCATGACCCTCGCCGCCCCCGCCACCCTGGACACCACGCCCGTGCGCAGCTACCTGCTGGGCCTGCAGGACCGCATCATCCAGGCGCTGCAGGAGGCAGACGGCCACCCCTTCCTCACCGATGGCTGGACGCGCGAGCCCGGCAGCCGCCTGGAGGGCGACGGCCTGTCGCGCCTGGTGGAGGAGGGCGGCCTGCTGGAGCGCGGCGGCTGCAACTTCAGCCATGTGAAGGGCCGCACGCTGCCGCCCTCGGCCACCGCGCACCGGCCCGAACTCGCCGGCTCGCCCTTCGAGGCGATGGGCGTGTCGCTCGTCATGCACCCGCGCAACCCCTACGTGCCCACCGTGCACATGAACGTGCGCATGTTCGCCGCGCACCCCGAGGGCCGCGAGAGCGTGGTGTGGTTCGGCGGCGGCATGGACCTCACGCCCTACTACGGCTTCGAGGAGGACGCGCAGCACTTCCACCGCACCTGCCGCGCCGCGCTGGACCCCATCGATGCCGCCCTCTACCCGCGCTTCAAGGCCTGGTGCGACGAGTACTTCTTCCTCAAGCACCGCGGCGAGCCGCGCGGTGTAGGCGGCGTCTTCTTCGACGACTTTGCCGAGCTCGGCTTCGAGGGCAGCTTCGCCATGATGCGGGCGGTGGGCGATGCCTTCATCGGCGCTTACCTGCCCATCGTGCAGCGCCGCCGCGACACGCCCTACGGCGAGCGCGAGCGCGATTTCCAGGCCTACCGGCGCGGCCGCTACGTGGAGTTCAACCTCGTCTTCGACCGCGGCACGCTCTTCGGCCTGCAAAGCGGCGGGCGCACCGAGAGCATCCTCATGAGCATGCCGCCCATCGTGAAGTGGCGCTACGACTGGCGCCCCGAGCCCGGCACGCCCGAGGCGCGGCTGTACACCGACTTCCTGCGCCCGCGGGACTGGGCTTGAGCCGCTCGCCGCGCATCGGCCTGTTCGGCGGCACCTTCGACCCGCCGCACCGCGCGCACCTGGCGCTGGCGCAGGTGGCGCTGCAGACCCTCGCGCTGGACGAGCTGCGCTGGATTCCGGCGGGCCAGCCCTGGCAGAAGGCCGGGCGTCGGCTGGCCGATGCCGAGCACCGTTGCGCGATGGTGCAGGCGCTCTTCGCCGGTGAGCCCCGCTTCGTGCTGGACTGCCGCGAGCTGCACCGCGCCGGGCCGAGCTACACGGTGGACACCGCGCGCGAGCTCGTCGCCGAGCGGCCCGGGGCCGAGCTCTTCCTCGTCATCGGCCAGGACCAGTACGCGCGCTTCGACACCTGGCGCGAGTGGCAGGCGCTGCTCGGCCTCGTGACGCTGGCCGTGGCCGCGCGCGAGGGCCAGGCGCCGCGCCCGCCCGAGGCCCTGCAGGGCGTGGCGCACCGGGCGCAGACGCTGCCCCTGCCCACCTTGCGCGTCTCCTCCACCGCCGCGCGCGCCGCTGCCGCGCGGGGGCAGGCGCTCTCGGCGCTTACGGGAGCCGAGGTCGCACGGTATATTGAGCACCACCGTCTTTACCGGAAGGAAGCCGCCGCGCACTGAATGGACATCCGCAAGCTGCAACGGGCCATCGTCGATGGCCTGGAGGACGTGAAGGCCCAGGACATCGCGGTCTTCAACACCGAAGCCCTCTCCCCGCTGTTCGAGCGCGTGGTCATCGCCTCGGGCACCAGCAACCGCCAGACCAAGGCGCTGGCTTCCAGCGTGCGCGAGACCGTCAAGTCCCGCGGCATGCAGGTGCTCAGTACCGAGGGCGAGGAGAACGGCGAGTGGATCATCGTCGACTGCGGCGCCGCGGTGGCCCACATCATGCAGCCCTCCATTCGCGACTACTACCACCTCGAGGAGATCTGGGGTGGCAAGAAAGTGGCGATGAAGCAGGCCGGCGCCAGGCCCTCACCTGCGAAGCAGGCTGTCTCGACGAGCGCGCCCGCGCCGGCCAAGAAGACCACCGCCGCGAAGTCCGCTCCAGCCAGCAGGAAGGCCGCGTCGGCCCGCCCGGCCACCTCCCTCGCGCCCAGGACGGGCGCAGCCGCGAAGAAGGCGTCGCCCGCGAGGAAGACCGCCTCCGCCCGCCCGCCCGCGCGCAGGAAGCCGCAGGCCTGACAAGCCGATGCGGCTGCTCGTGGCCGCCATCGGGCAGCGCCAGCCCGCCTGGGCCGATGCCGCCTGGGACGAGTTCGCCCGGCGCTTCCCGCCCGAGTGCCGGCTCGAGCTCAAGGCCCTGAAGGCCGAGCCTCGCACCGGCCGCACGCCGGCGCAGTGCATGCAGGCCGAGGCGGCCCGCCTGGAGGCCGCGCTGCCCCGTGGCGTGCGCCGCGTGGTGCTCGACGAGCGCGGTACGCGGCTGACCAGCGCGCAGCTCGCCCAGCGGCTCGATTTCTGGCTGGGCGACGGCCGTGACGTCGCGCTGCTCATCGGCGGGCCCGACGGGCTGGACGCCCCCCTGAAGGCCACGGCCGACGAGACGCTGCGCCTGTCGGACCTCACGCTGCCTCATGCCCTGGCGCGCGTGCTGCTGGCCGAGGCGCTGTACCGCGCGTGGTCGCTGCACGCCGGCCACCCCTATCACCGCGAGTGACCCGCATGCCCACCTCGCTCCGCCACGAGTTCGTCTGGCTCGCCTCGCAGAGTCCGCGCCGGCGCGAACTTCTCGGGCAGATCGGTGCGGCTCACCGTTTGCTGCTGCCCGGGTCAGACGGATCTGGCGGGCGTGATTCAGGAGTAGCCCGCCTGGAGACCCTGGAGGAACTCGAGGCGCTGGAGGCCGTGCGCCCGGGCGAGGACCCGGCGGCCTATGTGCAGCGGGTGACGGCCGCCAAGCTGCAGGCCGCGCGGCGGCGCCTGGCGGCGCGTCTGGGCCCCGAGACTCCCGCCGCGCCGATCCTGTGCGCCGACACCACCGTGGCGCTGGGCCGCCGCATCCTGGGCAAGCCGGCCGACGCGGTTGAAGCCGAGGCCATGCTCGCGGCGCTGTCCGGGCGCACCCACCGCGTGCTCACCGCCGTACAGGTGTGGACGGGTCGGCGCACGCTGCACGCCCTCAGCGTCTCGCGCGTGCGCGTGGCCCGCATGCCGGAGTCGGCGCGACAGGCCTACGTGGCCGGCGGCGAACCGTTCGGCAAGGCCGGCTCCTACGCCATCCAGGGCGCCTTCGCGCAGTGGATCAGCGGCATCGAGGGCAGCCCCAGCGGCATCATGGGTCTGCCGCTGCACGAGACTTCGCAGCTCCTGCGCGCCGCAGGGGTACGGCTGTCGATCTAGACTGCGCCCCATGGCCAGCCAGGACATTCTCATCAACTGGGCTCCGCAGGAGACGCGCGTGGCCGTCGTGGAGAACGGCGCCGTGCAGGAGCTGCACGTGGAGCGCACGCTCGAGCGCGGGCTGGTGGGCAACATCTACCTGGGCAAGGTCTCGCGCGTGCTGCCCGGCATGCAGAGCGCCTTCATCGACATCGGGTTGGAGCGCGCGGCCTTCCTGCACGTGGCCGACCTGCATCCGCCGGTGGTGGGCGGGCGCCGCGGCGATGATGCGCCCCTGCAGCCCATCGAGCGCCAGGTTTTCGAAGGCCAGTCGCTCACCGTGCAGGTCATCAAGGACCCCATCGGCACCAAGGGCGCGCGGCTGTCCACCCAGGTGAGCATCGCCGGGCGGCTGCTCGTCTTCCTGCCGCAGGACACGCACATCGGCGTGTCGCAGAAGATCGGCTCGCCCGAACTGCGCGAGCAGCTGCGCACGCGGCTGCAGGCGCTGGCCGCGGCCGGGAGTGCCGGCAGTGATCCTGGCGGCTTCATCCTGCGCACCAACGCCGAGGACGCCACCGACGCCGAACTCGCCGAGGACATCGCCTACCTGCGCAAGGCCTGGGCGCTCGTGCGCGAGCGCGCCACCACGCGCCCGGCCGGCACGCTGCTGCACCAGGACCTGAGCCTGGCCGAGCGCGTGCTGCGCGACCTCACCACCGAGGCCACACAGTCCATTCGCATCGACTCCAAGATGCAGTTCGACGTGCTGCAGGCCTTCGGGCGCACCTACATGCCCGCGGCGGTGGGCCGGCTCGAACATTACCGCGGCGAGCGGCCCATCTTCGACCTCTTCGGCATCGAGGAAGACGTGGCCCGGGCGCTGGGCCGGCGCGTCGAGCTCAAGAGCGGGGGCTACCTCATCATCGACCAGACCGAGGCGATGACCACCGTGGACGTGAACACGGGCGGCTTCGTGGGCGCGCGCAACTTCGACGACACCATCTTCCGCACCAACCTCGAGGCTGCCGGTGCCATCGCACGCCAGCTGCGCCTGCGCAACCTGGGCGGCATCATCATCGCGGACTTCATCGACATGACGCGCGAGGAGCACCGCCAGGCCGTGCTGGCCGAGCTGCGCAAGCAGCTCGCGCGCGACCGCACGCGCACCACGGTGAGCGGCTTCACGCAGCTCGGGCTCGTGGAGATGACGCGCAAGCGCACGCGCGAGAGCCTGGCGCACATGCTGTGCGAGCCGTGCCCCACCTGCGAGGGCCGCGGTGAGGTGAAGACCACGCGCACCGTGTGCTACGACATCCTGCGCGAGATTCTGCGCGAGGCGCGGCAGTTCAATCCCAAGGAATTCCGCGTGGTGGCCAGCGCCGCCGTGGTGGAGATGCTGCTGGACGAGGAGAGCGTGCACCTGGCGGGCCTGAGCGAGTTCATCGGCAAGCCCATCTCGCTGAGCGCCGAGCCCACCTCCAGCCCGGAGCAATACGACATCGTCCTGCTGTAGTGCGGCCCCCCCGCGGCCGGATTCGTCGCGCCCACCGCCTTCCCGCTGCCCGTCTGCATGTCCATGAGCGTGAACGCGCCACCGCCCGTGCCCCCTCTCGAGCAGGAGCCGCGCCGCGGCTGGGTGGTGGTGTGGGCCTGCTTCACGGCGCTGGCAGTGATCTTCGGCGTCTCGTACTCGTTCGCCGCCTTCTTCGAGCCCTTCGCGGCCGAATTCCAGGCCAGCCGCGCGCAGGTGTCGCTGGTGTTCGGCGCCTCGGGGCTGCTGTACTTCGTGCTCGGCGCATTCGCCGGCATGCTCGCTGACCGCTTCGGGCCGCGGCTCGTCACCAGCGCCGGCATGCTGTGCATCGCCGCGGCGTTGCTCGGCGGCAGCGTAGCCAGCTCGATGACGCAGGTGACGCTGGTCTGGGGCATCGGCCTGGGAGTCGGCCTGGCGCTCGTGTACACGCCGGCCATCGCCTGCGTGCAGCCCTGGTTCACGCGCCGGCGCGGGCTGGCTGCCGGGATCGCCAGCGCCGGCATCGGCGCGGGCACGCTGGTGGTGCCGCTGCTGGCCGCTGCGGCTATCTTGCAGTGGCAGTGGCGCGGCGCGATGGTGGCGCTGGCCGCAGGCGTGGGCATCCTCGGGCTGTCCGCCTGCTTGCTGCTGAGCCGCGCGCCCGCCGCCCAGCGCCCGGCTGGCGGCGAGGTACCCGGGATGCCTCTTGGCAGCGCACTGCGCAGCCGGCGCTTCCTCTGGCTGTACCTGATGTGCCTGCTTGGCGCACCGGCGATGTTCGTGCCCTTCGCCCACCTCTCGGCCTCGGCACGTGATCTCGGCATCGGGCAGGCGCAGGCGGTCGGGCTGGTCGGGCTGATCGGCATCGGCAGCCTGACCGGGCGCCTGGTCATCGGCGCTGTCGCCGACCGCCTGGGCCGCGGCCCCACGCTGGTGGCGGTGATGGCCTCGCTGGGTGCGTCGATGGGGCTGTGGCTGGTGGCAAGCGACTACGCCGCCTTCGCCCTCTTTGCGCTGTGGATGGGGGCGAGCTACGGCGGCAGCGTCTCGCTCATGCCGGCCCTGTGCATGGACTTCTTCGGCGCGCGCGCGGTGTCCTCGATCATCGGCACGCTCTACACCGGCGCGGCACTCGGCAACCTCGTCGGTCCCTGGGCCACCGGGCGGCTGTTCGACGCCACCGGCAGCTACACCCTCGCGGTGGCTGGCTTCGGCGTGCTGGCCCTGGCTTCGGCCGGGGCGGCCTGGCAAGCGGTGCGCGCGCGCTGAAAGGCTGCGGGGATCCCGGGCGATCGGGCCCTCAGCCCGCTGATCGGTCCACGTCCACGTATTCGAACCAGTTCGCCCCGAACACCGGCGGGCGAAAGCCCGTGACCCAGGGTTGGGTCAGCGAGATCTGCACGGGGTGGATGCGCAGCTTGTAGGGCATCCAGGCCGCAGCGATCAGCTTGGCCTCGCGGAAGATGGCCTCGCGCTCGGGGCCGTCGGGCAGTGCGAGCAGCTGGCGGATGGCGGCGTTCATCTCCGGGCGGTCGAAGCGCGAGAGGTTCAGCCCGCCAGCGGCCGGCCCGTCATAGCGCTGCAGCCCGTTCATGCCGTCGGGCGAGCCCGCCCGGCCCATCACCGACCACATCATGAGCTTGCCCGCGCGCGCAGCCTTGTACTGCTCGGGCCATTGCGCGGGGCGGAACTCGATGCGCAGCCCGATGGCGTGCATGTCGCGCCGCATGAGCTCGTCCAGGCGGCGCGCGGTCTGGTTGGGCTGCGTGGCCATCTCCAGCTTCAGAGGCCGGCCGTCGGGCTGCTCGCGAAAGCCGTCGCCGTCGCGGTCGCGCCAGCCGTACAGGTCGAGCAGGGCGCGCGCGCGGGGCGGGTCGTACTCGCTCATCTCGCAGCGGAAGGCGGGGTCGTAGCCCGACAGGTGCACGGGAATCGTCGACTGCGCCTGCACCGCCGCGCCGTTGCGCACCAGGCGGATCTCGCGCTGCACATCGATGCCCAGCGCGATGGCGCGGCGCAGTGCCACCTGGGCCGGCTCGTAGCCGCCCACCAGCGGGTGCTGCAGGTTGAACATCGTGTAGTAGGTCGCCGGCATCGTCAGGAAGTGCGCCCGCACCCCGCGGCGCTGCAGGTACGGTGCCAGCCGCCCGCCCGGCACGCCCATGTTGACGAACTCGTCGGGCACGATGGCGTAGTCGGTATCGCCCTTGAGGAATGACAGCCACGCGGGCTGGCCCTCCTCGATGACCGAGATCTCCACGCGGTCGACCATCGGCAGCCGGCGTCCGCGCAGCGCCGCGGCGATGCGCTGCCCGTCCTCGTCGTCGGCTGCTGGCTGCGCGTCGTAGCGCACCTCGCGGTAGCGCGGGTTGCGCTCCAGCACGATGCGCGAGGAGCGGCGCCACTGTGCCAGGCGAAACGGCCCGGTGCCCACGGGGTGCTCCACCACCGCGTCGCCGTGCGCCTCCACCACCTCGCGCGCCACCGCGCCGCTGGCGTTGCCGGCGAGCTGCTCGGCCAGGCGCGGGCGGCCTGCCTCCAGGCGGATGCGCAGGGTGTAGCGGTCCGGGGCGGCCAGGCCCTCGATGGGCCGGTCGTAGTCGAAGGGCTGGCGCTTGTCCAGCGCCTCGCGGCGCAGCGCGGCCAGGCCGATGATCCCCGCCTGGTCCAGCGTGCTCCAGCCCGGGCTCTTGTGCGCGGGGTCGGCGAAGCGCTTGAGGCTGTAGACGAAGTCAGCGGCCGTGAGCTCGCGCGGCCGCCCGCCGAAGGCTGGATGGTCGCTGAAGTGGATGCCCGGGCGGATGCGGATCACCCAGGTGCGGAAGTCGTCCGAGACCTCCGGCAGCGCGGCGGCCACGCGCGGGATCATGCGCACCGGCCGCGCCAGCGGGTCGTAGCCGTACAGGGGCTCGAAGATGTGGGCGATGACCTGCAGCGAGGGGATGTCCCCGGCGCGTGCCGGGTCGAAGCCGGTCTCGGCCGAGGCCAGGATGCGCAGCACGCGGGTGCCGGCTCCCGGAGCCGTCGAGGAGCCCGGCGGTACCGGCGGGGCCGAGGCAGCAGGAGCCGTGGTCGATGCGGCCGCGCCGCCCCCGGCCCATGCCAGACCCGCCGCCAGCGCCTGCCGACGCTCCACCGTGGTCGCCTCAGCCCGCCTCAGCCCGCCGCGGCCGCGCCGCGCCAGGCCAGGAAATCCGCCCGCGTGAGCGGACGCGCGTAGAAGTAGCCCTGCCCGTAGGTGCAGCCCATCGAGGCCAGGCGCGCACCCACCGCTTCCTCCTCGATGCCTTCGGCCACCGTCACCAGCCCGAGGGGGCGGGCCAGCTCCAGCGAGGCCCGCACGATCTGGTGGCTGCGCTCGGAGACCTGCATGCGCCCGATGAACATGCGGTCGATCTTCAGGCAGGTGAAGGGCAGGCCCTGCAGGTAGCTCAGGCCGGCGTAGCCGGTGCCGAAGTCGTCCAGCGCGATGCCCACCCCGGCGGCGCGCAGCCGGTTGGTCACCTGCGACACCTCCTCGAGGTTGGCGATGACGGTGGTCTCGGTGAGCTCGATGCGCAGCTCCGCCGGGTCGATGCCGCGGGTGTCCAGCGCGTGCAGGATGACCTCCGCGATGCCCGGTGCCGAGAGCTCCGGTGCCGAGAGGTTCACGCTGATGAAGGGGTGCTCACCCGGGGCCGGCTGGCAGCGGCTGCGCAGCGCGGGCCAGTCGTCCAGCGCGCGCTGCAGCACCCAGCTGCCGATGCCGTGGATGAGCCGGCTGCTCTCGGCCAGCGGGATGAATTCGTCCGGCCCGATGAGACCCAGGCGCGGGTGCTGCCACCGCACCAGCGCCTCGCAGCCGGCCAGGCCGCCCGAGGCCAGGTGCAGGATGGGCTGGTAGCGCAGCTCGAGCTGGTCGGACTGCGTGGCCGCGGCCAGGTCGCTGGACAGCGTGAGCGTGCGCAACGCACTGGCGTGCAGGTCACCCTCGGGCTCGTGCGGGGCGGGCAGGGCGGGGTCCGGCGCGGCCTCTTTCTGGTGCAGTGCCGAGCGCTCGTTGCGGAAGCGCAGCAGCAGCAGGCGCAGCAGGTAGTGCACCAGGGGTTCGGCGCGCCCGAGGAGGTCCTCGAAGTAGCCGCGGTCGATGCGCAGCAGCACGCTGGGCACCACCGTACGGGCCGTGGCCGTGCGCGGCAGCCCGTCGATGAGCGCGAGCTCGCCGAAGAGGTCGTTGCCCGTGAGCATGTCCAGCCGCCGCGGCGAGCCGTCGCCGTCGAGCACGATCTCCACGCAGCCCGACTCGATCAGGTAGGCCGAGTCTCCGCGCTCGCCTTCGCGGAAGAGGGTCACCCCGGCGGGGTGCTCTTCGCGCGTGAATCCGGCGGGGATCTGGATCGACATCGGGGGGCTCCGCCTCAGGATTTTGCCTTCGGCACCCGCCCCATCAGGTAGAACTCCTCGTTGGGGCGCATGCCGATGCTGTTGGCCATGCGGTTGGACATGCCGAAGAAGGCCGTGATGGCGGCAATGTCCCAGGCGTCCTCGTCGCTGAAACCGTGCGCGCGCAGCGCGGCGAAGTCGGCCTCCTCGATCTCGTGCGAGCGCCGGCACACCTTCAGCGCGAAGTCGAGCATGGCGCGCTGGCGCGGAGTGATGTCGGCCTTGCGGTGGTTGATGGCCACCTGGTCGGCCACCAGCGGCTTCTTCTCGTAGATGCGCAGGATGGCGCCGTGCGCCACCACGCAGTACAGGCAGTCGTTGGCCGCCGAGGTGGCCACCACGATCATTTCGCGGTCGCCCTTGGTGAGGCCGCCTCCTTCCTTGAGCATGAGCGCGTCATGGTAGGCCACGAAGGCGCGCCACTCGGCCGGGCGGTGCGCCAGGGCCAGGAACACGTTGGGCACGAAGCCGGCCTTGGCCTGCACCTCCAGGATGCGGGCGCGGATGTCCTCGGGCAGGTTGGCCAGCTCGGGCACGGGGTAGCGGGAGATGGGCGGGCTCATGGGGTCTCCTTCCTCAGGTCTTGAACTGGATGGCGTGCAGCCGCGCGTACAGCCCGCCGCGCGCCAGCAGCTCGGCGTGCGTGCCCTGCTCGGCGACGCGCCCGGCGTCCAGCACCACCACGCGGTGCGCATGCTCGATGGTGGACAGCCGATGGGCGATGACGAGCGTGGTGCGCCCGCGCATGAGCACCTCCAGTGCGGCCTGCACGTGGCGCTCGCTCTGGCTGTCCAGCGCCGAGGTGGCCTCGTCCAGGATGAGCACCGGTGCGTCCTTGTACAGCGCCCGGGCGATGGCCAGGCGCTGACGCTGCCCGCCGGAGAGCTCGCTGCCGTTGTGACCTACCACCGTGTCCACGCCCCGCGGGAGCTCCTGCACGAAGGCCCACAGGTTCGCGCCTTCCAGCGCGGCCTGCAGCCGTGCGGGGTCGGGCGTCTCGCCCAGCGTCACGTTGGCGGCCACCGTGTCGTTGAAGAGCACCACGTCCTGGCTGACGAAGGCGAACTGCCGGCGCAGCGCGGGCAGGTCCCACTCGGCCAGGGGTACGCCGTCGAGCGCCAGCCGGCCCTCGGTGGGGTCGAGGAAGCGCGGCAGCAGGTTCACGAGCGAGGTCTTGCCCGCGCCCGAGGGCCCCACCAGGGCCACCGTCTCGCCGGCGCGCACATGCAGCCCGATGCCCTGCAGCGCCGGGGCCTGCTCCTGGCGGTACTGCAGCCCCACGCCCTCGAGCAGCAGCTCGCCGCGTGCGCGAGCCGGCGCATGCGTGCCCCCGCTCTCCACGGGGCTGTCCTCGATGAGCGCCAGCCCGCGCTCCAGGGCGGCCAGGCCGCGCGTGATGGGCGCCATCACGTCCGACAGGTGCTTGATGGGCGCCACGAGCATCAGCATGGCGGTGACGAAGGCCACGAAGCCGCCCACCGTGGCGCCGCCCGTGCTGCTCTGCCACAGCGCCAGGGTGATGACGGCCGACAGCGCCACGGCTGCCAGCACCTGCGTCAGCGGCGTCATGGTGGCGCCGGCTACCGTGGACTTCAGCATCAGCCGCCGTAGCATCTGGCTCCTCGCGCCGAAGCGCCGCTGCTGCGCCGGGGCGGCGTCGTGCAGGCGCACGATGCGCCAGGCCAGCACGTTCTCCTCCACCACGTAGGCGAGCTCGTCGGTGGCCTGCTGCCCGGCCAGCGTGAGGCGGTGCAGCCGCCGGCCGAGCGTGCGCATGACGAAGGCCACGGCCGGGAAGAGGATGGCCACGAAGAGCGTGAGCTTCCAGTTCAGCCACAGCAGGTAGCCCAGCAGCGCCACCAGCGTGAGCGAGTCCTTGGCCAGGGTGAGCACCGAGCCCACCAGCATCGTGGCGCCCTGCTGGACCTCGTAGACGAGGGTGTTGGTGAGGTGGCTGGCGGTCTGCTGGGTGTACAGCGCCGGCCGCACGCGCATGAGGTGCGCGAACATCGCATCGCGCAGCGCCTGCACCCCGCCGAAGGCCGCCCACGACAACGCATAGTTGGCCACGAACCCGGCCAGCCCCCGCACCGCGAACAGCCCCACGATGGCCAGCGGGATCGTCCACAGCGGCAGGCCCCCGCCGGCGAAGCCCTTGTCCAGCAGCGGCTGCATGAGCGCCGGGATGAGCGGCTCGGTGAGCGCGCCCACCAGGGCCGCCGCACCGGCCGCGCCCAGCGCCGGGCGCGCGCCGCGGAAATACGGGGCCACGCGGGCGAATCGCTGCAGCATCGAGGCCATGGCGGCGATTATCGGCGGCGCCGCAGCCCTAGAATGCCCGGGCATGCTGCCCCGACGAACTTTCGCCGCCGCGCTGGGCGCCACCCTCACGGGGGCGGCGCGGGCTGAATTCCGCATCGAGATCGAGGGCGTGGGCGCCACCCGGCTGCCCCTGGCGCTGGCGGCCTTCCGGGGCGATGGCGCCGCGCAGGCCTCGGTCTCGGCCATCGTGCGTGCCGACCTGGAGCGCAGCGGCGCGTTTCGTCTGCTCGACAGCCCCGCCGGCCAGGACGACCGCACCGCCGCTCCCACGGCCGAGCTGCGCAGCCGCGGCGCCGACGCGCTGCTGTCGGGCTCCACCACGCGCCTGGCCGACGGCTCCTGGGACATCCGCTACCGCCTGTGGGACGCGATCCGCGGCGAGGCGCACTTCTCGGGCAAGGTGGTGGTGCCGGCCGCGGAGTTCCGCCTGGCCGCGCACCGCATCGCCGACCAGGTCTTCGAGAAGCTCACGGGCGAGCGCGGCGTGTTCTCCACGCGCATCGCCTTCGTCACGCGGGCCGGGCGCCAGTACGCCCTGCGCATCACCGATGCCGATGGCGAGGCGGGGGAGTCGGCGGTGCAGAGCGGCGAGCCGCTGATCTCGCCGGCCTGGTCGCCAGACGGCCGCTCCATCGCCTATGTCAGCTTCGAGACGCAGAAGGCCGGCGTGTGGGTGCAGGATGTGGCCACCGGGCGGCGCAGCCTCGTGGCCCACTTCCGCGGCAGCAACAGCGCCCCGGCCTGGGCGCCCGGCGGCCGCGAGCTGGCCGTGACGCTTTCGCGCGACGGCGTGGCGCAGCTCTACCTCATGGGGCTGGACGGCGGCAACGTGCGGCGCCTGACCACCAGCAGCGCCATCGACACCGAGCCCGTGTTCTCGCCCGATGGCGCGACCGTCTACTTCGTGAGCGACCGCGGCGGCGGCCCGCAGGTCTACCGCGTGCCCGTGGCCGGCGGCCGCCCCGAGCGCGTGACCTTCCGCGGCAGCTACAACATCAGCCCGGCGTTGAGCCCGGACGGCGCCACCCTGGCCTATGTGGCGCGCGAGGGTTCGAGCTTCCGCGTGACGTCGATGGAGCTGGCCTCGGGAACCATCCGCACCCTTTCCGACACCAACGACGACGAGAGCCCGAGCTTCGCGCCCAACGGCAGGCTGATCATGTACGCCACGCGGGTGCAGGGCCGGGATGTCTTGATGACGACGACCCTCGATGGCAGGATCAAGACCCGTCTGCTCACGAGCGGGCTCGACATGCGCGAGCCGGCCTGGGGCCCCTACGGGCGCTGATGCACGACCGACGTCCCCACCCCCCGAAGGAGACCGCATGACCCCCCCACGCAGCATCCGTCTCGTGTTCGCCGCCTCGGTGCTGGCCGGTCTGGCCGCATGCGCCTCGAACGTCAAGCTCGATGAGTCGCCGGTGGAGACGCGCCAGGCCACGCCCGTGGCCTCGACCGACACCCCCTCGTCTTCCACGCCGGGTGGCACGCAAGGCCCATCGGGCCCGGGCAGCACCACCGCCGGCGCGGGCAGCGGCGCCGGTCCGGCCTCGGGCAGCACCACGGTGGCCACCGTTCGCACCGCCCCCGCCACGGCCGGCGACACCGCCGGCTGGCCCGCGCAGCGCACCGTCTACTTCGATTTCGACAGCTTCACCGTCCGCCCCGATGCACAGCCCGTGGTCGAGGGCCACGCGAAGGTGCTGGCGGCCAACAAGGGCAAGCGGCTGCTCATCGAGGGCCACACCGACGAGCGCGGCGGGCGCGAGTACAACCTGGCGCTGGGCCAGAAGCGTGCCGAGGCGGTGGCCCGCTCGCTGGTGCTGCTCGGCGCGGCCGATGGCCAGCTCGAGGCCGTGAGCTACGGCAAGGAGCGTCCGGCGGTGGAGGGCAGCGGCGAGGCGGCCTGGGAGAAGAACCGCCGCGCCGAACTGAAGGAGAAGCGTTGATGCGGGCGGGCCATCCTTCCGCGCTGCGCCTGCTGGGCGCCATGTGCGCCCCCGCGCTCGCGCTCGTGCTGGCCACTGGCGCAGCGCCAGCCCAGGCCAGCCTCTTTTCCGACGACGAGGCCCGCAAGGCCATCCTCGACCTGCGGGCCCGCGTCAACGCCAACGACGAGGCCGTGCGCGGGCGGCTCACCGAGATCGCCACGCAGCTGGCCGCGCAGTCCACTGCCTCGGCCGCCGCGCAGGCGGCGCAGCAGAAGGAGCTGGCCGACCTCATCCAGGGCCTGCGCCGCAGCCTCGTGGAGCTCAACGGCCAGCTCGAGACGCTGCGCGGCGATGTGGCGCGCATGCGCGGCGAGCAGGAGCAGCTCGTGCGCGAGGTGGCCGAGCTGCAGCGCCGCCAGAAGGATGCCGCCCAGGCCACCGACGAGCGGCTGCGCAAGCTCGAGCCCATGAAGATCACCCTGGACGGCCAGGAGTTCATGGCCGAGCCCGAGGAGAAGCGCCAGTTCGACCAGGCGCTGGCCGTGATGCGCAGCGGCGACTTCGACAAGGCCGTGACGGCCCTGGGCAACTTCTCCCGCCGCTACCCGAACAGCGGCTACGCCGACGCCGTGCGCTACTGGACCGGCAACGCCCTGTACGGCAAGCGTGAATACAAGGAAGCTGCGGCTACGCTGCGCGCCTTCGTGGCCGGTGCGCCGGCGCATCCGCGTGCGCCCGAGGCGCTGCTGGCGGTGGCCAACATCCAGGTGGAGTCGAAGGACCGCGCCGGCGCGCGGCGCACCATCGACGAGCTCGTGAAGACCTACCCGCAGTCCGAGGCCGCCGCTGCCGGCAAGGAGCGCCTGGCGGCATTGCGCTGAGGCGCGTTTGCCTAGAATCCTCGCATGCAGGAAGCCGAACTCCCCGCCCTGGCGGCCCAGGTCCTCTGGGCCGCCTTCGTTTTGGGCGCCCTCTTCGGGGCCGTGGCCCAGCGCACCCACTTCTGCACCATGGGCGCGGTGGCCGACATCGTCAACATGGGCGACTGGACGCGCATGCGCATGTGGGCACTGGCCGCGGGCGTGGCCATCCTCGGCTTCAACACCATGGTGGCACTGGGCTGGGTGGAGGCGGGCAAGAGCATCTACGCCGCGCCGCGGCTGCTGTGGCTGTCGCACGTGCTCGGGGGCCTGCTCTTCGGCGTCGGCATGGTGCTGGCCTCGGGCTGCGGCAGCAAGACGCTCGTGCGCATCGGCGGGGGCAGCCTGAAGGCGGTGGTGGTGTTCGTGGTGCTCGGCGTGTCGGCCTACATGACGATGCGCGGGCTCTTCGGCGTGTGGCGCGTAGCCAGCGTCGATGCGGTGGCCCTCACCCTGCCCACCGGCCAGGACCTGCCTTCCCTGCTGGCACGGGCCACCGGCGTGGGCCGGCCGATGCTCGCGCATTTGCTGAGCGTGGTCATCGGCGGCGGCTTCGTGGCCTGGGCGCTGTGGCGGCCCGAGGGCCGGCGCGGCGAGGTGCTGCTGGCGGGCCTGGGCGTGGGCGCCGTGATCGTGGCGGTGTGGTGGGTGTCGGGCCGCCTGGGGCACCTGGCCGAGCACCCGCAGACGCTGGAGGAAGCCTTCCTGGCCACCAACAGCGGGCGCATGGAGTCGCTCACCTTCGTCGCGCCCGTGGCCTACACGCTGGACTGGCTCATGCTCTTCAGCGACAAGAGCAAGGTGCTGACCATCGCCATCGTCACCACGGTGGGCGTCATCGCCGGCTCGGCCGGGGTCGCGCTGGCCACCCGCACCTTCCGCTGGGAGGGTTTCGGCGGCACCGAGGACACGGCCAACCACCTCGTGGGCGCCATGCTCATGGGGGCGGGCGGCGTCACCGCCCTGGGCTGCACGGTGGGGCAGGGCCTGTCCGGGGTGAGCACCCTGGCGCTGGGCAGCTTCATCACCGTGGGCGCGATCATGGCCGGGGCGGT
>JBMOGN010000050.1:0-18704 GCA_049318345.1 Rubrivivax sp.
CCACCGAGGCCATGCAGTTCCGCGACCACCACAAGGACTTCGTCAAGGCCGGCGCGGTCGTCTTCGGCGTGTCGCGCGACAACCTCGTCTCGCACGAGAAGTTCAAGGCCAACCTCGAGTTGCCCTTCGAGCTCGTGGCCGACACCGAAGAGAAGCTCTGCCACATGTTCGGCGTGGTCAAGAACAAGATCATGTACGGCAAGAAGGTCAAGGGCATCGAGCGCAGCACCTTCCTCGTCGACGCTCAGGGCGTGCTGCGCACCGAGTGGCGTGGCATCAAGGTCGCGGGCCACGTCGACGAGGTGCTCAAGGCGGTCAAGGCGCTGAAGAAGGCCTGAAGCGGCAACCCACATGCCGCTTCCCAAGCCCCCCGCCAAGCGGGCAACGGTTCCGGATCCGGACCGCCTGCTTGCCGGTGACTCCCCTCCCGCCGATGCTCCCGAGGCCGCCTCGGCGGTCAAGGCGGCTGTACCTTCACCTGCCACGGCTCGGCTGCTGACGGCCCCAGCGGCCCCACCGGCCCCGGCGGTGTCTGCATCGCCTGCTCCCGCGTCGGCTTCCGCAATTGCGTCTGCGCCTGCGCCGGCGGCCAGGGTAGCCCGCGCGCCCGCCCCCTCGCCTGCGCCGAAGCGCCAGGCCTCGCGCACGGCCGGCCCCGCCAAGCTCTTCGTGCTGGACACCAATGTCCTCATGCACGACCCGATGAGCCTGTTCCGCTTCGCCGAGCACGATGTCTTCCTGCCGATGATCACGCTGGAGGAGCTCGACGGGCACAAGAAGGGCATGAGCGAGGTCGCCCGCAACGCCCGGCAGGTCAGCCGCGACCTGGACGCGCTGGCGCGCGACGGCGCGCTCGACACCAAGGCCGGCATTCCGCTGGCGCAGTCCGGCCACCGTGAGGCCACCGGCAAGCTCTTCTTCCAGACCACGCACTTCGACATCCGCCTGCCCCAGGGCCTGCCGCAGGGCAAGGCCGACAACCAGATCCTGGGGGTGGTGCAGACCCTGCGCGAGGAACATCCCGGCCGCGAGGTGGTGCTGGTGTCCAAGGACATCAACATGCGCGTGAAGGCCCGCGCGCTGGGCCTGCCCGCCGAGGACTATTTCAACGACAAGACGCTCGAAGACGGCGACCTCCTCTACACCGGGGTGCTGCCGCTGCCGGCCGATTTCTGGGAGCGCCACGGCAAGGCGGTGGAGAGCTGGACGCAGGGCGGCCACACCTTCTACCGTGTCAGCGGCCCGCTGGTGCCCACCTTCCTGGTCAACCAGTTCGTGTACCTGGAGCCGCCGGGAGCGGCGCCTCTGTACGCGCGCGTCACCGAGATCACGGGCAAGACGGCCGTGCTGCGCACCCTGCGCGACTACACCAGCCCGAAGAACGCGGTGTGGGGCATCAACGCGCGCAACCGCGAGCAGAACTTCGCGCTGAACCTGCTCATGGACCCGGAGTGCGACTTCATCACGCTCACCGGGACGGCCGGCACCGGCAAAACGCTCATGACGCTGGCCGCGGCGCTTACGCAGGTGCTGGATGACCGGCGCTACACCGAGATCATCGTCACGCGGGTGACCGTGCCTGTGGGCGAGGACATCGGCTTCCTGCCCGGCACCGAGGAAGAGAAGATGGGCCCGTGGATGGGCGCCCTGGACGACAACCTCGAGGTGCTGGCCCGCACCGACACCGGTGCAGGCGAATGGGGCCGCGCCGCCACCAACGACCTCGTGCGCAGCAAGGTGCGCATCAAGAGCCTGAACTTCATGCGCGGGCGCACCTTCCTGAACAAGTTCGTGCTCATCGACGAGGCGCAGAACCTCACGCCGAAACAGATGAAGACGCTGGTCACGCGCGCCGGCCCGGGCACCAAGATCGTCTGCCTGGGCAACCTCGCCCAGATCGACACGCCCTACCTCACCGAGGGCTCCTCGGGCCTCACCTACGCGGTGGACCGCTTCAAGGGCTGGCCGCACGGCGGCCACGTGACGCTGGCCCGCGGCGAGCGCTCGCGCCTGGCGGACTTCGCCTCCGACGTGCTCTAGCTGGTTCGCTCGCCCGCGCCGCCCCGATCAGGCTGCGGGAACGCCCGGCTCGATGGCCGGCGCAAAGAGCAGCTCGGGCACCTGATCGGCGCGAAGCGGCCGCGCCAGCAGGTAGCCCTGCCCGGTGTGGATGTCCATCTCGCGCAACCGCTCGAGCTGCTCCACCGTCTCCACACCCTCGGCAACCACCTTCTTGCCAAGCGCCTGGCCCAGGCGGTTGACGGCACGCACGATCTCCACGTTGTGCTGCCCCCGGTCCATGCCGTTGATGAAGGACTGGTCGATCTTCAAGCCGTCGATGGGCAGGCTGCTGAGGTAGGCGAGCGACGAGTAGCCGGTGCCGAAGTCGTCGATGGCAAAGCGCACGCCGAACTGCCGCAGGCCCTGCATCACCTCCAGGGCCGTCTCCATGCGCTGCATCAGGGAGGTCTCCGTGATCTCCAGCGTCAGGTTGGCAGCCGGCAGGCCTGCCTCGGCCAGCATGGACTTGACGTTCAGGGCGAAGTTCTGCAAGGCCAGGTCGCGCCCCGACACGTTCACGTTAACCGACAGGTTGGACAGGTGCGGCGCCATCCGGCGCCAGGAGGCCAGCTGCCTGACCGCGGTCTCGATCACCCAGGGCGTGAGCAGCGCAACCAGCCCGGACTCCTCGGCCAGGTGGATGAATTGCGAAGGCGGCACGGGGCCGCGCTCGGGGTGCGTCCAGCGGCACAACGCCTCGAAGCCGGTGAGCCGGTAGGGGCTCAACTGGTACAGCGGCTGGAACACGAGCGTGAGGGCCCCGTCCTGGATGGCTTGCGCGAGGTCAGCCTCCAGGCGCATGCGTCCGGCAATGTGCTGGTGCATGGACGAGTCGTAGACCGCCACGCGCCCGCGGCCGGCGCTCTTGGCCTCGTACATGGCGAGGTCGGCGTCGCGGGTCATCTCGTCGGCGGTGCGGTAACCCAGGTCGCTGAGCGTGATGCCCACGCTGGCCCGTACGACGAGTTCCGTGCTCATGATGCGCATGGGCTCGGCCAGGCGTTCGATCATGCGCTCGGACACGCGCCGCGCCTCGGCCATCGAGGTCACCTCACGCAGCAGCAGCCCGAACTCGTCGCCGCCGAGCCGGGCCACCAGGTCCTGCGGCCGCACGCACTCGCGCAGCCGGCGTGCCACCTCGATGAGCAGCAGGTTGCCCGCGGCGTGGCCCATGCTGTCGTTGACGATCTTGAAGCGGTCCAGGTCGATCATCACCACGGCAAAGCGCGTGTCGCCGTCCAGCGAACAGGCCTCCACGGCCTCGGACAGCTGCTTGTCGAACCAGGCGCGGTTGGCCACGTCGGTGAGGCTGTCGTGGTAGGCGATGTGCGCCAGGCGGCTCTCGGCCACGCGGCGCGCGGTGATGTCGTGCATCTGGTAGATGACGCAGGTGCCGCCGTCCACGGGGTCGTCGAAGGAGCTGCAGTGCACCGAGACCCAGGTCTCCAGCAGCATGTCGCGCAGCCGGATCTCCATCGTCACGGCCGCCACGCGGCTGGTCAGCACCTCGCGCAGGGCTTCGCGGTGGGGCGCGAGGTCCTCGGCCACGAAGAAGTCCTCGAAGCGCGCGCCCACGAGATTGTCCTCGTCGCGCCGCAGCAGCTGGCACACGGACTGGTTCACGCGCAGCGTGGTGCCGCCGGGCTGGGTGATGGCCATGCCCACCGCGGCGTGGGTGAAGGACGCCATGAAGCGCTGGTAGTTCACCTCGGCCTCGCGCCGCGCCTCGGCGATCTGCACCTCGTTCTCCAGCCGCTCGGCCTCGTTGCGCATGATGCTGGTGCGGATCAGCGCGGCCATCGTCACCACCACGCCCAGCAGCACGATGAGGGTGACCACCCCGAAGATCTGCGTGATGAGCAGCGCCAGCCCCACGGTGACCGCCGAGCCCACCTGCAGCGCGCCCATCCAGCTGGTGCTGCCCAGCCAGTCCTGCGCGACGAAGGGCAGGTCGCGCTTGACCGAGATGAGGTGCATGAAGAGCCCGCCCGTGAGCAGGTAGTTCACGATCGCGGCGATCGACAGGGCGGCGATGAGCACAGGCTCAGGCCGCAAATCGAACTGGGTGCCAAGCTGCTGAGTCAGCTGGAAGAAGCCGCCGGCGATGACCATCGCGAAGGCTGCGAGGGTGGGCGACAGCAATCTGCTGCTCAGCCGCTTGGAAGTACGGATGGAGATGATGGCGTTGTCGACCACGGCCGCCAGACAGGCAGCCGGCAACCCCAGGGTGACCAGCGTGCCAAACGTCACCACGTCCGCCAGGCTCACGGTCTGCTTGACTCGTGAGATGTTGATCGGAAACAGCGCAGCCAGTGCCGCCAGGGCGAGCGAAATGGCAATCAACCCGTGCTGTTCACCCGTTGCCGAAATGACATGCCACAAGGCCCATGAGGAGGCGAGCAGGCCAGCCAGGAAGTTGATCAACCACAGCTGCAAGGCCTGGTCGTGGTAATCGTAGAAGTACTGCTTCCGGCACCAGCGCAGCGCGCCCAGCCAGCCAGCAGCCGCCCGCCAGCTCATGGTCGACGGACCCCGCACGGACACAACCCCGCTCGCAAGCGTTTGCGGGAAATATGCACCGATCCGGTTGAGGTCTTCACTCCAGCAGTATCGGCCGGTACCGCCACAAGTTGAGGCTCATTCTCCCTTGATGCTTTCCGCCAGCGCGATACCTTCGGCCAAGGCGATGCCCTCGGCAAGCGCAATGCCCTGCGCGATGCCCTCGGCCAGGAGGAATCCCTCAGCCAGCGCGATACCCTCGGCCAAGGCGATACCTTCGGCCAGAGCGATGCCCTCTGCGCTGGGAATGCCCCGATCCATTGCAAAGCCCGAGGCCAGCGTGGCGGTGTCGGCAAAGAGCTCGCCCGTGGGGCGAATCCCCATCCCGGTGGTGAGCGTGGCGCCCACGCCCGCATTCGCCCACGCCACCAGCTCAGGCACGGGCGTGAGCAATACGTGCTTGGACAAGCGCGCCCTGTCGCGCAAACTGTCCAGGAGCTTCACACCACTGCCGATCATCGTCACGCCCGTGGCGGTCGTCTGCACCACCGAGGTCGGGACAGTGTTGGCCCGGATTCGCGTGGTGGCCTTGCGCCAAGCCACTTGCGACCGCATGACCCCCTTGCGCACCCAGGTCAGCCTGTGGTCCCAGACGGACTGATACTTCGTGAACAGCACGTTGCCCCGCACCAGGTGGGTGCCGCCGACGACCGTCATCTGCGACCAGGGCAGGCTTTCGCCGTTGATGACGGCGACCATGTTCATGCTGGGCGGCAGGACGGTGTTGGGAGCGACGAGCATCGGAGCCCCTGGCGCGAGCTTGTCCGCCTCCACATCCGCCAGAATATTTTGCCGGATCACGGCAGTCAGGGCGAGCGCACCTTGCACGTTCAGCTCGCCTGTACCTTGCTGCAACAGGTTGTCGTTGGGAGTTGCCGTGGCGGTGTACTGCAGGATGGCCTTGATGAGCGGCGGCGTCAGGCCCGGGTTGGCCTCCAGCATCAGGGCGATGGCTCCCGCCACCACCGGCGCGGCCACCGAGGTGCCGCTGAGCGACATGTACTCCTTGTCGGTCAGGGCGTTGTTGGCCCCCTGGGCTGCCGCCTCGTCGGGCAGTTGCGCATTCTCCTTCGCCAGACGGTTCCAGCTGATCTTGCCGGACTTCGAGTTGGACCCCAGCGCCGCCACCACCCGATTACCTGGCGCGACGAGGTCCGGCTTCAGCAGGTTGTCCGCCCACCACTTGGTCGGATTGAAATACAACCGGCCGCGCGTCGGCCCCTTCGAGCTGAAGCCGGTCACGGCATCGTTGCCGCGAGCGGCCGTGTAGTTCATGTTGACCGCGCCCACCGTGATCACCGACGGCTCGTGCCCGGGCGACATCACCGAGCCGTAGAGCAGACGGCCCTGGGCGTCCTTGCCCACGTTTCCGGCTGCAGCCACGACCGTGACCCCCACCGCCGTGGCGCCCCGAGCGGCGCGGGCCAGGGGGTCCATGAAGAAGGAGTCCAGTGAGCTCACACCAAGGCTCAGGTTCATCACCCGGATGTTGTATGCCGGGTGTCGCGCCCGCACCGTGACCCAGTCGATGCCAGCTAGCACATCGGCCAGCTCGCCTCGGCCGAACTCATCCAGCACCCGGACGTCGTACAGCTTGGCCTTGGGTGCCAGCCCCGCAGACAGCAGGCCGTTCTGCACATTGTCCCCAGCCACCGTTGTGGCCACGTGGGTGCCGTGGCCGTAGGGGTCGGGGTCTGGTGGCGGCGGGGACATGTCCTTCGGAGCGATGGCCGCAATGGCAGCATCGTTGGCGAACTCGGTCGTGGGGTCGATGAGGTTCTTGCCGGAAGTCGACTGGTCCACGCCCAGGGCCCAGCCTTCGCTGGAACGGGACTTGCGCAGGACCACGAAGTCGACCCGGCCAGCCACCTTGCGTTGCTTGGACGGAAAATCGGGCAAGGCAGCGTGGCGGAAGTCGATGCCCGAGTCCACCACGGCGACGCCGATTCCGGCGCCGGTCAACTTGGCTGCAGTGGTGCCGACGGCCTCGGCTCGGCCGGTGGCTTGCCCAAGAGAGGTGTAGGTGAGCGCGCTGCGATGTGCCAGGCGGTTCGGCACGACGCGCATCACCCCGGGCTGCCGTCCCAGTTCCTTCAGCCGGCTGACCGGCAGCACGGCCGAGAGCGCCTGGAACGACACATACCGATAGTGCACAGATCCCGCGCCGCCCACGGCCTTCGAATTGGTGATCCAGGCGCGCAGCGCGGCGAGTTCGGGGTCAGACGGCAGCGAGACGCTCACCAGCACCTTGGCGTAGTCGACACCGTTGATGTTCCGGTAGAAGCTCGTGTCCGGTGCGCCGCCCGACGAAGGCGGTACCGTGCCGCCGCCCGGGCGTGTCATCACCCGCAACTCAGGCGACAGCGGAGTCTCGTCCGTGCTGCTAGGCGGCACCTGCTGGGCCCCCGCAGACAGGCTCAGCGCTGCCGTGCAGGCAACCGCCCATCGGATGATCGTTCGTGCCGTCATGCCTGAAGCCTTGTTCATGTTCACTCTCGCGTTGCGGAGCGATCGAGCGCAACGGACACGGGCAACCCGCCCGCCACGCGCACTCACCGCCGTCTTCGGCCCGATTCCGGACAACTTAACGCGCTTGCCACGCGTGACGTGACTTCATTCACACGCCTGGCTGATTTCAGGTCAAGCAGGTCTTCCGGCTGCAGAGCTGGATCGTGCGACGAGCGTCAGGGCTCACCCGAGATGGACTCCGCCAAGGCAATGCCTTCAGCCAAAGCGATACCTTCAGCCAGTGCAATTCCCTCAGCCAGAGCAATTCCTTCTGCCAAGGCAATGCCTTCAGCCAGCGCGATACCTTCAGCCAGTGCAATGCCTTCAGCCAGCGCGATCCCTTCGGCCAACGCGATCCCCTGGCTCAGCGTCATGCCCTGTGCCAGTGATCCAGCATCGGCCACCAGCACGCCCGCGGAATTGATCCCCATCCCCGACACGAGCGTGGCGCCCACCCCCGCATCGGCCCAGCCCACCAGCGTGGCGACCGGCGTCATCAGGAGCTTGGGCACGCTGCCCGCCGTGTCGCGCATCTTGTCCAGCAGGCGAACGCCGCCGCGGATCATCGCCACGTTGACCTCGCTCGACTCCACGATCGTCAGGGGAACCTGGTTGGCCGCCGAGATGCCGTTGGCCGCGCTCACGGGGCGCCAGCTCACCGTGGACTTCAGCACCACCCGCCGCACCCAGTTGCGACGGTGGTCCCAGGCGGGCTGGTAGCTCGTGAAGAGCGCGTCACCGCGCACGAGGTGGGTGCCGCCAACCATCGCCATGCGCGACCAGGGCTGGGCCACCCCGCCGATCACGGCAGTCTGGCTGGTGGGCATCGTGGCCTCCGGTGCCAGCATGCTGGCACCCGGCAGGATGGTGCCGGCCTCGATGGCCGTGCGCAGGTCGGTGCGCAGGGCACGCGCCAGCGCCAGTGCCCCCTGCACGTTGAGCAGGCCGGTACCCTGCTGCAGCAGGTTGTCGCCCACGGTGGGCGTGGCCGTGTACTGCAGGATGGCCTTGATCAGGGGTGGCGTGAGGCCCGGGTTCGCCTCGAGCATCAAGGCCACGGCACCGGCCACCACCGGCGCGGCCACCGATGTGCCGCTCAGGGTCATGAGCTCGCGGTCGACCGTCTGCGTAGCGCCTTGCTGCTGGGCCTCCAGCGGAAGTTGCGGATTGGTCCGGGCCAGCTTGTTCCAGCCCGCGGACGTTGGCGTTGCATCGGAAGCCAGCGCGGAGACGATGCGGTTGCCCGGCGCCACCAGGTCCGGCTTGAGCAGGTTGTCCACCCAGGTCGCGCCACTCGGGAAGACGTAGCGCCCGCGGGTGGGCCCCTTGGAGCTGAAGCCGGCCACCACGTCGTCTCCGCGACCGGCCGTGTTCTTCATGTTGGCCGCGCCAACCGTGATCACCGACGGGTCGTGTCCGGGCGACATGATGGAGCCGTAGACGAGCCGGCCGCTGGCATCCTTGCCCGCGTTGCCGGCTGCAGCCACCACCGTGATGCCCAGCGCCGAGGCGCCTCGCGCGACACGGGCCAGCGGGTCGAAGAGGAAGGAGTCGTACGAGCTCACACCCAGGCTCAGGTTCATCACGCGGATGTTGAAAGAGGGGTGCCGGGCACGCAGGGAAACCCAGTCGATTCCGGCCAGCACGTCAGCCAGCTCGCCCTGCCCGTTCTCGTCGAGCACACGCACATCGAACAGGGTGGCGCCAGGCGCCAGGCCCGCGGAGTCCACGCCGGTACTCGTGCCCTTGCCGGCCGCCGTGGCGGCCACGTGCGTGCCGTGACCGTAAGAGTCCGGCAGTGCCGTGATCTGCCCGGTCGGCTGGTCCAGCGGCGCGAGCTTGGCGTTCTTCTTGAAGTCGGACTTGAGATCGATCCGCAGTTTGTTCGACTCGGATTCGTCCACGCCCGGGTTCCAGCCTCCCCCTGCGCGGCCCTTGCGAGGTGTGACGAAGTCCACGAAGCCGGCCACCTTGCGGCGGGTGCCCAGATCTGCAAGTGCGGCGTGGCGGAAGTCGATTCCCGAGTCCAGCACGGCAATGCCCACCCCGTTGCCGGTAAGGCCGGCCACCGCCACTCCCGCATCGGCGCGGCCCGTGGTGGCGGACAGGGACTGGTAGGTGAGCGCGCTGCGCATGGCCGGCCGGTTCGGTACCACGTGCTGCACACCCGCTTGCTGAGTGAGGGCCACGAGCTTGGCCGCCGGCAGCATGACCGAGAGGGCCTGGAACGACACGTAGCGCACGTGCACGGAGCCCTGCCCCCCTGCAGCCTTGGCGTTCACGATCCAGGATCGCAGTTGGGTCAGCTCCGGGTCGTCCGGACGGCTTACCGAGACGAAGGCCTTGACGTACAGGACACCGTTGGTGACCTTGGCGAAAGAGTCCTTGGCCACGGCCTGGTCTTGCATGTAGGGCCGCAGATCGGCCGCGACCTTGCGCTCCGCCTCGCCGGCCGGACGCGGTGGCGGCACCACAATCGCCTGCGCCCAGGCCGATGAAGACCCGGCATGAATTGCGGCAAGCGCGCCAACCAGGGCGGCGGCCCGACAGGCAATCCCGATGTTTCGGCTGATGGACATCATATTGGCCCAGGCGGTTTGACCAGCCCGGCAAGATGGCCAGGCCCTCGGTACAGAGACCGCTACGGGCACGATGGTGTCGCCAATCCCCCAGTCGCGGTGGTCCGGATCCCCCGAAATGCGGGGTCGCCATGACATGTTTCACGAAAATATCCGCCCGGCTGTCGTGGCAGGCCACGATCGGCGGTGAGGTCGGCGTCGGGCCGCGCGGCGGGCCCGCGCAAGCGCCTCAGTTGAAGACGCCGAGCACCGACTCCAGCGCGTCAGGCATCTGCTCGGCCGGCACCGGGCGCCCGAAGAGGTAGCCCTGCCCGGCCGTCACGCCGATCTCGCGCAGCGTGGCCATCTGGTCGGCCGTCTCCACGCCCTCGGCGATCACCTCCATGTGCAGCGTCTGTCCGAGGCGCTGCACGGCGCGCACGATCTCCACGTTCTGGGGGCCGCGGTCCATGCCGATGACGAAGGATCGGTCGATCTTCAGGTTGTCGATGGGCAGCGTGCTGAGGTACGACAGCGAGGAGTAGCCGGTGCCGAAGTCGTCGATCGAGAAGCCCAGGCCCAGGCGGCGCAGGCTCTCCATCACGTCCAGCGCCCGGTCCACGTTCTGCATCAGGGAGGTCTCGGTGATCTCCAGCGTCATCGAGTGCCCCGACAGCCGGGCCCGGCCCAGCGCCATGGCCACGGAGGTGGTGAACGCGGGCAGGCTGAGGTCGCGCGCGGAGATGTTCACATGCATCTGAAGCCGCTCGCCGTCGGGCAGCGTGCGCTGCCAGGTGGCCATCTGCATCGCCGCCATCTCGATCACCCAAGGCGTGAGCTGGGCGATGAAGCCGGACTCCTCGGCCAGGGCGATGAAGCGCGGCACCTCCACCGCGCCGAGCTCGGGGTGGTTCCAGCGCGCCAGTGCCTCGAAGCCGATCAACGCACGCGGCTCGATGCGGAAGATCGGCTGGTAGACCAGCGAGATCTGCCCCGAGCTGATGGACTTGCGCAGCTCGGCCTCCATGCGCAGGCGGCCGGCCACGTACTCGTGCATGGAGGTGTCGAACACCGAGATGCGGCCGCGCCCGCGACCCTTGGCGTCGTACATCGCGATGTCGGCATCGCGGATGATCTCGTCGGCCGTGCGGTAGCCCAGGTCGCTGAGCGTCAGGCCCAGGCTCGCCTGGATCGAGAACTCCGTCCCCGCGATCGAGATGGGCTCGCGCAGCGATTCCTTCACACGAGAAGCCAGCCTCATGGCCTCGTCCTGGGAGGCCACGGCATCGAACATCACCGCGAACTCGTCGCCGCCGAGCCGGGTCACGAAGTCTTCGGGCCGCAACACCTGGTTCAGGCGCCGCGCCACTTCCACGAGCAGCTCGTTGCCGGCCGAGTGGCCGAGGCTGTCGTTCACCATCTTGAACCGGTCCAGGTCCAGCAGCAGCACCGCAAAGCGCAGCCGCCTGTCCTTCGCGCTGCGCTCCACCGCCTCCCGCAGCCGCTCCATGAAGGCCAGCCGGTTCGGCAGGTCCGTCAGCCCGTCGTGGTAGGCCGTGTGCTGCAGCCGGGCCTCGGCGGCGCGGCGGTCGGAGATGTCGTGGAGCTGGTAGATCAGGCCGATGCCAGAGGCGCCGGGGTCTTCGAAGGGGCTGGCGTGGAGGGAGACCCATACCGGACCCGCCGCGCCCAGCAGCCTCACCTCCGCCATCACCACACCCTCCGGCTCGCTGACCACCGCAAGGAGCCTGGGTTCGATCGTCGCCCGGTCCTCGAGATGCAGGAGGCTCAGGAAAGGGACGCCAACCAGTTCCTCCTCCTGCCGCCCGAGAAGCGCACACAACGAGGCGTTCACACGCAGAACCGCGCCGCTGCCGGAGGTGATGGCGAGTCCGCCGGCGGTGTTCGTGAACGCTGCGGTGAATCTCTGTTGATTGATTCGGGCATCTTCGTGGGCTCGTGCGATCCTCTCCTCCTGGGCGGCCTGTTGTGCATTCAGGCGCCCCATCGTCAGCCTCAAGAGCCAAAAGACAAGAAGAGTCGAGGCCACAGTAGCCGCGATCGTCTCCTTTCCAAGAAAGCCAATAGCAGTGACGAACAGCCCAACCAAGGTGGCCGACGCCACCATGACAGCCCCCATCCAGGCACTTTCCAACGGGATCGCCCTGAATGGTCTAGGACTACCCTGCTTCAATGAGAGAACGAACTGGACGGAAGTCGTGCTGACAAGGTGATGGACCAAGGCGGCACAAGTTATGGCGAGAATTGTGGAAGCACCCCGGCTCCATCCAAACGAAGAGAACAGAAACTGCAGGCCCGTGAAGGTCAATCCACAAGCAAACATTCCCAACATACAAGCAGCCGGCCCGAATAATCGGCTGGAGAGACGCTTTGAAGTCTTAAACGCTCCAATGAGGGCATCAACACCTGAAACGGCGACTGCAACGTGAGGGCCGAAGAGAATTAACGCCCCAAAGAGAAATGCGTCGGACGGGGTAAATGAATACTTGGTTCTGGGAACCCGGACAGCAAACTGACCTGCAATAACTACAAGAAAACAGACAACCGTTGCAGGAAACCAAAGTTCAGGGGAATTAAATAATCCAACTAAAGACCACGTTGCGAGACCTAGCCCGAGCAAGACTCCAACGAACCAGATAGAAACACCGGCACGTGTGTAGTCAAACAAGTGTTTCTGAACGAAACCCCTCCAGGAGAGAGGCAGAAAACTAAGCGAAGGTTGTTCGCTCACGGCTCGCCGTAAACGACCGAATCGATCCGCGAAACCGGGTCTGGAAGCAAAGTCTCCGACATGATGATTTGCTCAGACATGATGATCTGCTCAGACATGATGATCTGCTCGGACATGATGATCTGTTCGGACATGATGATCTGAAAACCCAGGAAGCCCCCGTCCGCATATATTCCGTCGGTTGATGCAGATATCCCGGAGGAAATAGTCGCTACATTCTTCTTCTTGTCCCAAGCCGTCCCCAGCACGTCCACCAGCGGCGTGCTCATCCACCCCTTGGCCCCGCCAAGCAGCTTGAAGGTCGGGTCGAGGAACTGCACACCCGCGCCCACCAGCAGTTGCGAGCCGGCTGTGGCTTCGCTGATGGCGTAGGGCACCGTCCGGGCCGGCACGCTGTTGGCGGCCGGCTGGTAATTCACCGTGCTGCGCAGCACGGCCCGGCGGGCCCACAGGAGCGTCGGGTCCCACACGGGCTGCAGGCGGGTGAAGAGCACATCGCCCGTGGCCAGGCGAGCGCCACCGATGGTGGCCACCCGGCTCCACGGGACCTCCTGGCCGTTGAGCGTGGACGAGGGCACCGGCATCACGGCCCCCGGTGCCAGCAGGTTGGCCCCCGCCTGCAGGGTGCCAGCCTCGATCGCCGGGCCGATGTCGGTGCGCAGCGCTCGCGCCAAGCGCACCGCACCTTCCACGTTGACCATGCCCGTGCCCTGCACGGCCAGCGGCGCGCCCGCAAGCGGCTGCGCCGTGTACTGCAGGATGGCCTTGACCAGAGGCGGCGTCAGGCCCGGGTTGGCCTGCAGCATGAGGGCGGCCGCCCCGGCCACCACCGGCGCGGCCATCGAGGTACCGCTGAGCTGCATGAGTTCGCGGTCGGGCTGCTGTGTGGCGCCGGCTACCTGGGTCAGCGCCGGGTAGGTCCGGGCCAGTGCGTTCCAACCCGTGGCCGGGGCAAACTTGTCCGAGCCCAGCACCCCGACCACCCGGTTGCCCGGCGCCACGAGGTCGGGCTTGGAGAGGTTGTCGTACAGAACGGCGCCGCTGTTGAAGACCAGGCGTGCACGCGTGGGGCCCTTGGCGCTGAAGCGGGTGACGACATCGTCGCTGCGCACGGCCGTGCCCTTGAGGTTCACGGCGCCGACGGTGATCACCGACGGGTCGTGCCCCGGCGAGGCCACGCTGCCGTACACGAGGCGGCCGTCGGGGGCCACGCCCCGGTTGCCCGCCGCGGCCACCACCGTCACGCCCGCCGCCGTGGCACCGCGCACCGCGCGTGCCAGGGGATCGATGAGGTAGGACTCCCAGGCCGTCACGCCCAGGCTCACGTTGAGCACGCGGATGCCGGCCAGGCGGGCGCGCTGCACCACCCAGTCCACCCCGGCCAGCACATCGGCCAGTTCGCCCAGGCGGGCGCCAGGTCGGTGCGCGACAGCACCAGGGCGAGGTCCGGCGCCACCTTGACCGTGCCGGATTGCGCCATCGCCGCGCCGCCGAAAAGCGCAGCCGCGAGCAGCCCCCCTGCACAGACCAGTCGTCGGAAGAACCTTGCCCAATGACGCATGGTCGCTCCTGTGCAGAGGTGCTGGCGGCCGCTGGTCGCACGAGCAGCCGCCCCATTTCGGGGATTTCCCTAAGGGTGCGGACTATACCTGTTCGTGAACAACCGCACACCCCTTCCTCACCCCGCGCCCCGGGGAAAACCGCTCAGACCTTGATCGACATCAAGTCCCGGATGGCCTGGAGCGTGGACGGGTCCTCGATCGTCGTCAGGTCGCCGGGGTCGCGCCCCTCGCACACGGCCTGGATGGCGCGGCGCAGCAGCTTGCCCGAGCGGGTCTTGGGCAGCAGCTGCACGAAGCGCACGCGCGCCGGGCGAGCCACGGCGCCGAGCTGCTCGTCCACCAGCTTCATGATCTCGCCCTCGAGCTTCAGGGCATCGGCGGGGGTGGCCGCCCGGGAGGCATCCCTCAGCACGGCAAAGGCCATGGCGACCTGGCCCTTCAGGTTGTCGGCCACCCCCACCACGGCCACCTCGGCCACGGCCGGGTGGCTCGAGATGCTCTCCTCGATCTCGCGCGTGCCCAGGCGGTGGCCGGCCACGTTGATCACGTCGTCGGTCCGCCCGAGGATGAAGAAGTAGCCGTCCTCGTCGCGGATGCCCCAGTCGAAGGTGCTGTACACCTGTCGGCCCGGGACGCTGCTCCAGTAGGTCTTGACGAAGCGAGCGTCGTCGCGCCAGACGGTCTGCATGCACCCCGGAGGCAGCGGGCCCTCGATCACCACCACGCCCTTGCTGTTCGGGGCCGTGAGCTCCTGCCCGGTGTTCTCGTCCAGCAGCTTGACGTCGTAGCCGTACACGGCCTTGCCGGGCGAGCCGAACTTGCTGGGCGCAGGCTCGATGCCGTTGCACAGGCACAGGATCGGCCAGCCGGTCTCGGTCTGCCAGTAGTTGTCGATGATGGGCTTGCCCAGCGCCTCGGCGATCCACTTCGCGGTGGGCTCGTCCAGGGGCTCGCCGGCCAGGAACAGCGCGCGCAGTGAACTGAGGTCGTGGCGCCGCAAGGCCTCGGGGTCCTGCTTCTTCAGCACCCGCACGGCCGTGGGGGCGCTGAACATGGAGGTGACCCGGTATTTCTCTACCAGGCTCCACCACACGGCGGCGTCCGGCCGCGTGGGCAGGCCCTCGTAGAGGATGGTGGCCATGCCGGCGATGAGCGGCCCGTAGACGATGTAGCTGTGGCCCACCACCCAGCCGATGTCGCTGGTGGAGAAGTAGGTCTCCCCCGGCTGCCCGAGGAAGACGTTCTTCATGCTCGAGGCCAGGGCCACGGCGTAGCCACCGGTGTCGCGCTGCACGCCCTTGGGCTTGCCGGTGGTGCCGCTGGTGTACAGGGTGTAGCTCGGGTGGGTGGACTCCACCCAGGTGCAGGGCACCTGCTCGTCCAGGTGCTGGGCGCGCAGGGCCTCGTAGGCCACGTCGCGGCCCTCCACCATCGACATCGGATGCAGCCCGCGGTCGACCATCAGCACGCGCGCCGGCTTGTGTGCCGCCAGGCGGATGGCCTCGTCCAGCAGGCCCTTGTAGGGCACCACCTTGCCGCCACGCGAGCCGGCATCGGCGCTGACGATGACCGTGGGCTCGGCATCGTCGATGCGGCTGGCCAGGCTCACGCTGGCGAAGCCTCCGAACACCACCGAATGCAGCGCGCCGATACGCGTGCAGGCGAGCATCGCGAACACCGCCTCGGGAATCATCGGCATGTACACGAGCACCCGGTCGCCCTGCTTCACGCCCAGGCCGATCAGGATGGCGGCCATTCGCTCCACCTCACGCTGCAGCTCGGCGAAGGTGTAGACCACCTCCTTGTCCACCTCGGTGGACACCCAGATGAGCGCGTTGCGCGTGGGGTGCGTGGCGGCGTGGCGGTCCACGGCGTTGTGGCACAGGTTCGTGGTGCCGCCGACGAACCACTTCGCAAAGGGCGGGTTCGAGTAGTCGCAGATCTGCCGGGGCTGCTCCTGCCAGTCGATGAGCGCGGCTTGCTCGCGCCAGAACGCGTCTCGGTCATCCAGGGAGCGGCGGTGGAAGTCGGCGTAGGCGGTCATCGGGGTCTCCTGTCCTGTGTGGGGCGGCGCCGCTTCATGAACGGCTGCCTTGTTGCGGCGCACAATTTCCAGCGGGGCCCTGACGATGCCCTGACACCCGAGCGGAGCGCGCGGCGCGCCGGACTCAATCGATGCGCACGACGATGCGCCCGCGCACCTGCCCGGCCATGAGGCGAGCAGCCGCCTGCGGCACCTCCTCCAGACCGATCTCGGTGACCATCGATTCCAGTCGCTGCGCATCGAGGTCGCGCGCCAGCCGCTGCCAGGCCTCGCGCCGCAAGGCGGCCGGTGCCATCACGCTGTCCACCCCGAGCAGGGCCACGCCGCGCAGGATGAAGGGCATCACGGTGGCCGGCAGGTCCGCGCCCTGCGCCAGGCCGCAGGCGGCGACGGCCCCGCCGTAGCGGGTCTGCGCGCAGGCGTTGGCCAGGGTGTGGCTGCCCACGGCATCGACCACGCCGGCCCAGCGCTCCTTCTGCAGCGGCTTGCCGGGGCTGGCGAGCTCGGCCCGGTCGATGAGGGTGGTGGCCCCCAGCGCCCGCAGGTAATCGGCCTCGGCCGCCTTGCCCGTGGCCGCCGCCACGCGCCAGCCCAGGCCGGACAGCAGCGCCACCGCCACCGAGCCCACGCCGCCGGTGGCCCCCGTGACCAGCACCTCGCCGTCACCCGGGCGCAGGCCGTGGCGCTCCAGGGCCATGACGCACAGCATCGCGGTGTAGCCGGCCGTGCCGATGGCCATGGCCTGGCGCGTGCTGAAGACCTCGGGCAGCGGCACCAGCCAGTCGCCGTTCAGGCGCGCGCGCTGAGACAGGCAGCCCCAGTGGGTCTCGCCCACGCCCCAGCCGTTGAGCACGAAGCGGTCGCCCGGCTTCCAGGCGGCGTGGCCGCTTTCCAGCACCGTGCCCGCGCCGTCGATGCCCGGCACCATGGGCCACAGGCGCACCACCGGTGAGCGGTTGGTCAGCGCCAGGCCGTCCTTGTAGTTCAGCGTGGACCACTCGGGCTTCACCAGCACCCCGCCGGCGGGCAGCGCCGGCAGGCGGTCCTGCGGCAGTTCCACGACGCGGGCGGAGAAGCCCGCCTCGCCCTTTTCCAGCAACATGGCCTTGAACATCGGTGCTCCGCTCGACTCGGGTGTGTGCAATGCCTGCGTATTCTGCCGCCCCGGGCATCGGCGCGGGCTGCGGGGCACAATCGAGGGCTCCACTTCACCCGACCCATGGGCGACAACGTCATTCCGCTGGCCGACCTGCGCCACGCCGCCAGGCTGCCGCGCATCCCCGAGGGCGCCGCGCCTCCAGGCGGCCTGCTGGCCGACCGGCGTGGCCGCGTGCTGCACGACCTGCGCATCTCGGTGACCGACCGCTGTAACTTCCGCTGCAGCTACTGCATGCCCAAGGAGGTCTTCGACCGCGACTACCGCTTTCTGCCGCAGCCATCCCTGCTGAGCTTCGAGGAGATCGAGAGGCTGGCACGCCTGTTCACTGCCCATGGCGTGCGCAAGATCCGCCTGACCGGCGGCGAGCCGCTGCTGCGCAAGAACCTGGAAACCCTGGTGCAGATGCTGGCCGCGCTGCGCGACGCGGACGGCCAGCCGCTGGACCTCACCCTCACCACGAACGCCTCGCTGCTGGAACGCAAGGCGCATGCGCTGGCCGCCGCCGGCCTGCGGCGCGTGACGGTGAGCCTGGACGCGTTGGACGATGCGGTGTTCCGCCGCATGAACGACGTCGACTTCCCCGTGGCCGACGTGCTGCGCGGCATCGATGCTGCGGTGGACGCGGGCCTCGGCCCGGTGAAGGTCAACATGGTGGTCAAGCGCGGCACGAACGACCAGGAGATCGTGCCGATGGCGCGGCATTTCCGCGAGCGCCACGGCGGGCAGGTGGTGCTGCGCTTCATCGAATACATGGACGTGGGCTCGACCAACGGCTGGCGCATGAACGATGTGCTGCCCTCTGCCGAGGTGGTGCGGCGCATCGCCGAGACCTACCCGCTGGAGCCGCTGGAGGCGGCGCAGCCGGGCGAGACGGCGCAGCGCTGGCGCTACCGCGATGGCGGCGGCGAGATCGGGCTGATTTCCAGCGTCACGCAGCCTTTCTGCGGCGACTGCAACCGGGCTCGCCTGTCCACCGAGGGGCGCCTGTACCTGTGCCTGTTCGCCTCGCAGGGACACGACCTGCGCGCCCTGCTGCGCGGCGGGTACAGCGACGAACAGGTTGCCGCGGCCATCGGGCTGGCCTGGCAGGAGCGCGACGACCGCTACTCGGAGTTGCGCCACGCCCAGGCCGCCGAGCCGGGCAGCGGCGCGCGCCGCATCGAGATGCATTACATCGGGGGCTGAAGACCATGAGCGAATCGCTGTACGACAAGCTGGGCGCGGGCGCGCCGGAGGCGCCGGCGCTGTCGGCCCCCGGCCGCCCTGCCCTCACCTATGGTGCGCTGCGCGCGCTCACGCAGCGCACGCTGGCCAGCCTGAACGCGCTGGGCGCCGGGCGCAACGACCGCGTGGCCATCGTCCTGGCCAACGGGCCGGAGATGGCGGCTTGCTTCCTCACCGCAGCCTGCGGCGTGACCACCGCGCCACTGAACCCGGCCTACCGCGCCGACGAGTTCGAGTTCTACCTGGGCGACCTGGGCGCCCGGCTGCTGGTGGTCGA
>JBMOGN010000051.1:0-18694 GCA_049318345.1 Rubrivivax sp.
GGCCGCGCAGGCCGGCATCGGCCGGTGGCTGCACCGCGCCGCGGTGCAGCACCGCGTGGCAGCGAGTTTCCCGCTGGCGCAGACGGTGCAGGCCCACGAGGCGGTGGAACGCGGCGACAAGCGCGGGACCGTCGTCGTCCTGCCGCAGTCCTGAGCCCGGAGCTGACGACGCATGACGCGCTGGGTGTTCAGGCGCTTCGGCGGGCCGATCGAGGCCGATGCCGTCACCTCCGACGCACTGCAACCCGGCGCGGTACGACTGGGCGTCCTGGCATGCGGCGTGTGTCACACGGACATTCACACCTGGGAAGGCCGCTACGACCTGGGCGGCGGCCGTGAGCTCGACCTCTCCGGCCGGGTGAAGCTGCCACTGGCCCTGGGCCACGAGGTGGCCGGCGAGGTGGTGGCCTGCGGGCCGGGCGTGCAGGCCTCCTGGCTGGGCCGCAGGTGCGTCGTGTACCCGTGGATCGGCTGCGGGCAGTGCATGACCTGCGCGGCGGGCCAGGATCCCTTCTGCGCCAAGCCCCGCTACCTCGGCATCGACCAGCACGGCGGCTTCGCCCACGAGGTGACCGTGCCGGATCCCCGCTACCTCGTACCCTTCGACCGCCTGACCCCACAGCAGGCGGCGCCGCTGGCGTGCTCGGGCCTCACCGCATGGGCGGCGCTGGACAAGGCGGGCCCGCTGGGCCCGGAGGAACCGCTGCTGATCATCGGCGCAGGGGGCGTCGGGCTGGCTGCGCTGGGGCAGGCGCGTGCGCGCTGGACCGCCCCGATCGTGGTTGTCGATCTCGACGAGGGCCGGCTGCGCGCGGCAGCAGCCCTCGGAGCCGACCACACCTTGGTGTCCGACGGCGGTCCCGCGACGCTCGAGGCGCTGCGGCAACTCCTGCCGCAGGGGTTTCGTGCCGCCATCGACTTCGTGGGCAGGCCGGCCACCTTCGAGCTGGCCTGGTCGGTGCTGCGCAAGGGCGGCCGGATGGTCGTCGTCGGGCTGTTCGGCGGCGAGGCCCGCTTTCCCCTGCCGATGCTGCCCGCGCGCTCCCTGAGCCTGCTGGGCTCCTACGTCGGCTCACTGGAGCAGTTGCATGAACTGGTTCAGGGCGCCGAGCGCGGCGAATTCAGCCTGCCGCCGGCCCACCCGCGGCCGCTGGCCAGCGCCTGGCAGTGCCTGTGCGAGCTGCGAGAAGGTCGCGGCCTGGGCCGATTCGTGCTTGTTCCGGAAGGTGCGGGCGCGTCCGGGTAGCATCGATGGAGCGGCCGATCGATCGCGGCCTGGCGGGACGACCTGATGCGCGAGGTGAACTTCCAGAACGTCGACCTGAACCTGCTTCGGGTCTTCGACTCCGTGTACCGCGAGCGCCATCTCACCCGCGCAGGCCAGTACCTGTGCCTCACGCAGCCGGCCATGAGCCACGCGCTGGCGCGGCTGCGCACGCTCTTCGGCGACGAGCTGTTCCTGCGCACCTCGCGCGGCATGGAGCCCACCCCAGGCGCCGAGCAAATCGCCGGGCCCATCTCCGAGGCCATCGGCGCGGTGCAGCGGCTGCTGCAAGGCATCGCGCGCTTCGATCCGCTGGCGGCACAGATGACCTTTCGCATCGGCGTGACGGACCACACCTCCGCGGTGGTGCTGCCGCCCCTGCTCGAACGCCTGCGCGAGCACGCCCCGGGCATCGACATCCAGGCCTCGCACGTCAACGTCGAGAGCGCGCGCGAGCTGCTCGACGAGGGCGCGCTGCACCTGGCAGTGGTCGGCTCGGGGGACCATCCGCCCCGCTTCGATGTGCGCCACCTGCTGCGCGAGCCCCTCGTGTGCATGGGCGCACACGACCACCCCGGGCTCGTCGAGCCGCTGACCCTCCAGGGCTTTGCCGCGCTCGACCACATCGTCGTCTCGCCCTCGGCCTCGCACCGCAGCCTGATCGACCAGCTCCTGGCATCGAAGAACCTGAGGCGACGGACGGTGCTCTCGATCCCCTTTCTCACCGCGGTGCCGCAGCTCGTGGCGAACTCGCGTCTCGTGTGCGTCGTGCCGCGCAACCTGGTGGACAGGCTCGAGCCCTACGGGCGCTTTCGCTGGCTGCCGGTGCCGCTGGAAGGCGCCTACTTCGACTTCTTCGCGGTCTGGCACAGCCGCGAGACCCTGACACCCTCGCACGACTGGCTGCGCAGCCAGGTGCTGGGCTCAGCCGGCGCCGGCTGAGCCGCTGCTGCGCACGCACGCTCGCCCGCCGGGGGCGAGGATTCGGCCCGGGCATACCACCCATGCCCCCTGTCGATTGGACCTGCATCGGTCCGACCGCTAGATTCCCCCGGGTCATGGACTGTGGAGACAGGATTGAGCTGGCAGCCCGAGCTCGATGAGATCGCCCGGCGGCGCACGCTCGCCCGCGAACACGGTGGCGCCGACAAGGTGGCGCGGCACCGCGCGGCAGGCAAGCTGCCAGCACGCGAGCGCATCGAGCGGCTGCTCGATGCGGGCTCGTTCCGGGAAGTGGGCGGCGTGGCCGGGGTCGGCCGCTACGACGAGCCTCAGCGGGAGCTGCAGGCCTTCACGCCGGCCAACCTCGTCATCGGCCGCGGCACGATCGAGCAGCGCGCCGTGGTCGTTGCCGCCGACGACTTCACGGTTCGCGGCGGCGCCAACGATGGCGCCATCAAGGACAAGCTCGTGCACGTGGAGGACATGGCCGCCGGCCTGAGGCTGCCCCTGGTGCGCCTCGTGGACGGCACGGGCGGCGGTGGCTCGGTGCGCAACATCGAGACCGAGGGCGCCACCCATGTACCCAACAACGGCGGGCGCCTGTGGGACGTGGTGGTGCGCAACCTCTCGACGATTCCGGTCGTCGGGCTCGCCCTGGGCTCCACGGCGGGGCTCGGCGCCGCACGGGTGTGCACGAGCCACTACTCGCTGATGGTGCGCGGCACCTCGCAGCTCTTCGCGGCCGGCCCGCCCGTCGTGGCGCGCGTAGGCCCCGCCGTCACGAAGGAGGAACTCGGGGGCGCGGACATCCACACCGCCAACGGGGTCGTGGACGATGCCGTGTCCAGCGAGGACGAGGCTTTCGCGCTGACGCGACGCTTCCTCTCGTATCTGCCCCCATCGGTCTTCGAACTGCCGCCGCGCATCGCATGCGCCGACTCCGCGGGCCGCCGCGCCGAGGAGCTGCTGACCGCCATCCCTCGCGATCCGCGCAAGGTCTACCGCATCCGCCCGATCGTCGAGGCCGTGGTGGACCAGGGTTCGTTCATGGAGATCGGCCGAGGCTGGGGGCGGGCCGTCGTGACGGGCCTGGCCCGTCTGAGCGGACTGCCAGTGGCGCTGATGGCGAGCGACCCGTTCATCTACGGCGGCACCTGGTCGGCACAGGCTGCCCAGAAGGTCGCACGCTTCGTCGACCTGGCCGAGACCTTCCACCTGCCCGTGGTCTTCCTCGTGGACGTGCCGGGCTTCGAGATCGGGGTTGCGGCGGAGCAGGCCGGCACGATCCGCCACGGCTCGCGCACGCTGGCCGCCATCCACCAGGCCCGTGTGCCCTGGTGCAGCGTCATCCTGCGCAAGGCATTCGGCATCGCCGGCGCCGCGCACATGAACGGCGGCCGCTACAACGTGCGCTTCGCCTGGCCGTCGGCGCAGTGGGGCTCCCTGCCGCTGGCCGGTGGCATCGAGGCTGCCTACAAGGCCGAGATCGAGGCCGCGAGCGACCCCGCAGCCCGGCTGCGCGAAATCGAGGAGCGGCTGCAGCGTCTGAGCTCGCCCATCCGCTCGGCCGAGCGCTTCTTCATCGAGGACATCGTCGACCCGCGCGAGACCCGTGCACTGCTGTGCGACTTCGCCGAGCGCGCGGCCGTGCTGCGACAAGCCGGCGCCCCCACCTTCGGGATGCGGCCATGACGCTCGGCCCGGCGGTTCCCGCAGGCTGCGACACCACCCGGCTGCCGCTGGCGGGCATCCGCGTGGCGGACTTCTCCCGCGTCTTCGCGGGGCCGTTTTGCACGATGCTGCTGGCCGACCTTGGCGCCGAGGTGATCAAGATCGAGGATCCTCGCAACGGCGACGACGCGCGCCAGTTCCGACCTCCGGACATCGGCGGCCTGTCGGCTGCCTTCGTGTCGCTGAACCGGAACAAGCGCAGCGTGGCTCTGGACCTGCGCACCCCTGCCGGGCGCGAGGCGGCGCGCGACATCGTGCAGGCCTGCCAGGTGGTGGTGGAGAACTTCGGCACGGGTGTGATGGAGCGCTTCGGGCTCGACGCCCAGACCCTGTGCAGCCGGGACGAGGCGCTGGTGTACTGCTCGATCTCCGCCTACGGCCGCACCGGCCCTTTCCCGGACCGCGCGGGGTACGACCAGGTCTGCCAGGCCGAGAGCGGCCTGATGTCGCTCACGGGCCACCCCGACCGCGAACCCGTGCGCACGGGGGTGCCGATGATCGACCTGTCGGCGGGCCTGTTCGGCTTCGGCGCCATCTGCGCGGCCCTGCGTGAGCGGGAGCTCAGCGGAAAGGGCCGCTACATCGAGGTGCCGCTGTTCGACACGGCGGTGTGCCTGACCAGCCACTTCGGCATCGGCCACCTGATGACTGGCCGCGACCCGACCCGCGTGGGCAACGGCAGCGTGGGCTCGCAACCCGTGGGCCTGTTCAACGCACGCGACGGCAGCTTCGTGCTGACCGTGGCCGGGGACCGGGTGTGGGAGCGTCTCGTGCACGACGTCCTGGAACGCCCCGAGCTCGCGCAAGACACCCGCTTCGCCACGAATCAGGCACGCCTGTCCCACCAGGGGGCGCTTCGCGACGTGCTGGAGGCAGCCTTTGCGCAGCAGGATACCGCTTGGTGGATCGACCGCATGCGGCAGGCTGGCGTGCCGGCGGGCCAGGTGCGCAGCGTCGCACAGGCCTTCGCCTCGGAGGAAGTCCAGGAGCGCGAACTGATCGGCGCGCTGCCGCACCCCCGGCTGGGTGCCATCCCCCAGGTGCGCTCGCCGATCCTGCTCGACGGCGTGCCCACCCCAGGCGCGTCCGCACCGCCGCTGCTGGGGGAACACACGGACACCGTGCTGCGCGAGCTGCTCGGCTACGACGATTCCCGGCTGCGCGCAGTCACGGGTGAACCCGCCCGCGCACCTTCCTGAACCTGGCTCACGAGGAGACGATGATGGACCGCAGATCCTCCCTGACCGCACTGGGCGCCCTCACGGCGCTCGCAGCAGGCTTGCCCGCCGCCGCCCAGGCGCGCTACCCGAGCCGCCCCGTGCGCATCGTCGTGCCCTGGACACCCGGCGGCGCGGCCGACCAGACCGCGCGCATGCTCGCCACCGGTCTGGCCGCCACGCTGGGTCAGCCCGTGGTGGTGGAGAACAAGGCGGGAGCCGGCGGGCGCATCGGTACCGAGGAGGTCGCGCGCGCACCGGCCGATGGCCACACCCTCCTGCTCGGGGGGCCCTCGACGAACAGCATTCCCTTCGGCATCGGTACGCCCTTGCCCTATCACCCGGTGGACGACTTCGAGCCGGTGGCTTATGTGAGCCGCCTGCCACTGGTGCTCGTGACGAACGCGGCCCAGGGGATCAGCTCGCTGGCCTTGCTGGTGGAGCGTGCCCGCGCGCGCCCGGAGATGCTGACCTACGGCTCGGCCGGACCGGGGTCGGGTACCCATCTGGCCACGGCTGCTGTGCTCGCAGGCCTGGGCCTGAAGCTCACGCACGTCCCCTACAAGGGGCAGGGGCCCGCGCTGCAGGACCTGCTCGGAGACCGGATCACGCTGCTGATGGACCAGATGGCGGCCAAGGCCCACATCGAGGCCGGCCGCTTGCGGGCCCTGGCCACCACGGGCGAGCGGCGCTGGTTCGTCATGCCCGACACACCCACCCTGTCCGAACTGGGCCAGCGGGACGTCGTGATCTACAGCTGGCAGGCCATCCTCGCGCCCAAGGGCACGCCGCGAGAGGTCGTGCAGCTGCTCAACGCCCAGATCAACGCGGTGCTCAACTCAGCGCCTGCCACGCAGTTCCTCTCAACCAACGGCATGGAAGCCAGGGGTGGAGCAGCCGATGCGCTGCGCGAGTTCATGACGCAGGACGCCCAGCGCTGGCAGGCGGTGGTGCGGCAGAACAACCTGAAGGTCACCGACTGAAGGGCGGCACATGCACACTTCACGAGACATCCGCGCCGAGGTGGCAGGCCAGGTCATCGCCTTGCAGGTCGAAGCCGGCGCGCGGTGCGAGGCGGGCCGGGAGCTGCTCGTCGTCGAGGCGATGAAGATGGAGATCCCGGTGCTGCTCGATGACGCCGTGCGGATCGTGGCCTGGCACGTCTCGCCGGGGGAGATGGTTCGGGAGGGGCAGCTCCTGGCGAGCGTCGAGCCCGCCTGAGGCCCTCTCACCGGAACCGCACGCTCACCGACGGGTTGCCCGGCAGCCCCTCGTAGACCACCCGGGCGCTCGCCCCGGGCTGCGTGGGCAGCCCCTTGGAGAAGGAACCCAGCGACAGCAGGTCCCCGGGCCTGAGCGTGATGCCTGCACGCTTGAGGTCCGCAGCCAGCCACATCACGGCATTCAGCGGATGCCCCAGGATCACCTCGCCACGGGCTGCATCGAGTTCGCGGCCCGCGCCGTCCACGACGCGCACTGTCATCGATCGCAGCGCCTCGGCAAAGGCTGCATCGGGCCGCACCGGGATCGGCGTGCCCGTCACGCCCAGGCGCGCACCGACGTTGACCCATGTGATGGCGGGGCCCGTGATCTTCGAGGGGTCCGCGATGTTGATGTCGGGGAGCTCGATGAAGGGGATCACGCTCTTCAGCGCCGCGAGCACCTCCAGCGGCGTCTTCGCGTCGTGGATGGCCGAGCTGCCCACCTCCACCAGCAGGTCGGCCTCCAGGAAGGGCCGCACGCCGAACTTCGCCGGCACCTCGGCGCCGTCGCGCAGCATCATCTTCTCCAGCAGGGCTCCGCGCACCGGCTGGTCCACGCCGAAGCGCTTCTGCATCACGGGGTTCGTGAGGCCCGCCTTCCAGCCCACCACGCGGCCGTGTGTGGGGGCGAGCGCACGCACCAGCTTCGCCTGCCCGCAGGCCGCGCCGGCAGCCGTGAGCTCGGCGGGGGGGTTGGGCTCGGGCTGCAGCGCGGCGTAGCGGGCGGCGGCCTGCGCCACCACGGCGTCAGTGGGGCAGGTGGGGGCGTCCGGTGGCGCAGTGGCGCAACCGGCCAGGGCTGCGGCGAGCAGCGCCAGGAGCGGGGGCAAGAGCCAGGGCAAAGACCCCGTCCTGCCAGCCGCCGAGACCGGCGGCAGGCGAAGGCGCAGCAGGGTGGAAGACGCAGGGCGCATGAAAGGTCTCGCGGAAGGTGGCCTCGGGCCGGTGTGTCCATTCAAGCCGAGTCGCCCGCTGCTGGCAAGCCCGCAGCTTCCCCGGGGCCCTCGTCGCCGGACCCTGCGGGCAGCGGGGCGGCCGGCTGCATCAGCACGCGCAGCCCCGGCAGCGTGTCGGCCTCGTGCAGCGGCTTGTCGTCGCGGATGCGCAGCATGCGCGGGAAGCGCACCGCCAGGCCGCTCTTGTGGCGCGGGCTGGCCTGGATGCCCTCGAAGCCAAGTTCGAAGACGAGCGTGGGCCGCACGCTGCGGACGGGGCCGAACTTCTCCAGCGTGTGGGCGCGGATCTCGCGGTCCACGCGCCGGAACTCCTCGTCGGTGAGGCCGGAGTAGGCCTTGGCGAAGGGCACGAGCTGCAGCGCGCCGGGCCACGGCGGCTCGCGCCGCGCGATGGCCTCCACCACCGCCTGCGCCTCGGCGGCATCGGCCGGCGCGCGGTTCCACACGGCGAAGGTGTAGTCGGTGTACACGCTCGCGCGCCGGCCGTGCCCGGCCTGCGCATAGATGAGCACGGCGTCGGCCGTGAGCGGGTCGACCTTCCACTTCCACCACGTGCCGCCGGCCAGGTCAGCCTGCTTGCGCCGGCCCACGCCGTAGGCCGCCTCGCGGTGCTTGAGCATCAGGCCCTCGAAGCCGCGCGGGCGCGACGCCAGCCGCAGCTCGCGCAGCCCGGCCCAGCCGGGGGCCTGCAGCAGCGGCGACACCGCCACGCCCGTGCCCTGCAGCAGCGCCTCCAGCGCGGCGCGGCGCTCGTGCTGCGGGCGCGCGCGGCAGTCCCGCCCCTGCACCTCCAGCAGGTCGTAGGCGAGGAAGCGCACCGGCGCCTCGGCCAGCACCTTCTTCGTCAGCGTCTTGCGCCCGATGCGCTGCTGCAGCAGGTGAAAGGGCGCGGGGCCGGGCTCCCCGGCGCGCCAGGCCAGCACCTCGCCGTCGAGCACGCACCCGTCGGGCAGCGCGCGCGCGAGCTAGACGATCTCCGGAAAGCGCTCGGTGACGAGCTCCTCGCCGCGCGACCAGATCCACGCCTGCCCCGCGCGCCGCACGAGCTGCGCGCGGATGCCATCCACCTTCCACTCGGCGAGCCAGTCGGCGGGGTCGCCCAGCGCCTCGGGCTCGCCCGGCAGCGGGTGGGCGAGGAAGAAGGGATAGGGCTGCCCGGCGTCGAGCGCGCCGCCTCCTTCCTCCGCCCCCTCGGCACCCGGCCCGGGCGCCAGCAGGGCGAGGTAGCGCGACGCCGTGGGCTGCGCGCGCGCGTCGGTGTAGCCCATCATGCGCTGCGCCACGCGCGTGGCGTCGATGCCCGCCACCTGCGCCAGCGCACGCTGCACGAGCAGCTTGCTCACGCCCACCCGGAAGCCCCCGCCGATGAGCTTGACGAGCAGGAAGCGGCCGGCGGCGTCGAGCTCGTCGAAGGCGGCGCGCAGCCGCTCGCGCTGCTCCTCCACCGACAGGCCCCTCAGCGGCAGCAGCCGCTGCTCCACCCACTCGGCCAGACCGGCCCGGCTCGAACCCGTGGCCGGCGGCCAGACGTGAGCCAGCGTCTCGGCCAGGTCGCCCGCGGCCTGGTAGCACTCCTCGAAGAGCCAGTCGTCGATGCCCGCGGCCTCGCAGGCGAGCGTGCGCAGCAGCGCCGTGGGCACGACCTGCCGCGGCTTGCCGCCGGACAGGAAGTACGCCGCCCAGGCGGCGTCGGCGGCAGGCGCCTGCGCGAAGTAGCGCGCCAGTGCGTCCACCTTGGCACCCGTGGCCGTGGAGGCGTCGAGCTCCTGGTACAGGGCGGCGAAGTCGTGCATCTCCGCATGATGCCGCCTCGCCCCGGCGTCATCGTCCGTTCAGCGCGGCCGGGCATGATGCAGGCGAAGGGAGAGCCACCGTGAGCATCCGCAACCTCGACCACCTCTTCGACCCCCGCTCGGTGGCCGTCATCGGCGCGAGCGCGCGAGCGGGCAGCGTCGGGGGGACGGTCTGGCGCAACGTGCGCGCCGGCTTCCCCGGCCCGCGCTGGGCCGTGAACCCGAAGCACGGCACGCTGGACGGGGAGCCCTGCTACCCGGGCGTGGCGGCGCTGCCGCAGGCGCCGGACCTGGCCGTGATCTGCACCCCGGCGGCCACCGTGCCGGGGCTCGTGGCCGAGCTCGGTGCGCGCGGCACGCGCGCGGCCATCGTCCTCACAGCCGGCCTGGACGCCGCGCAGAAGCAGGCCATGCTCGACGCCGCGCGCGCGCACCTGCTGCGCATCCTGGGGCCGAACTGCCTGGGCCTGCTCGCGCCGCACGCCGGGCTGAACGCCAGCTTCGCGCACCGCGCCGCGCAGCCCGGCTCGCTGGCCTTCGTCTCGCAATCCGGCGCCCTGGCCACGGCGATGCTGGACTGGGCCGCGGGGCGGGGCATCGGCTTTTCGCATATGGTCTCGCTGGGCGAGCACGCCGACGCCGACTTCGGCGACCTGCTGGACTGGCTGGCCAGCGACGCGCGCACGCGCGCCATCCTGCTGTACGTGGAGTCGCTCGAAGCGCCGCGCAAGTTCATGTCGGCCGCGCGCGCGGCCGCCCGCAACAAGCCGGTGCTCGTGGTCAAGGCGGGCCGCTCGCCGCAGGGGCAGGCCGCCGCGGCCTCTCACACGGGCGCGCTGGCGGGCTCGGACCTCGTCTACGACGCGGCCATCCGGCGCGCCGGCATGCTGCGCGTGCAGACCCTGCAGGAGCTCTTCGTGGCGGCGGAGATGCTGTCCTACCACCGCCGCAGCGCCTCCGCACTCGATCCGGCCCGGCTCGAGCGCCTCACCCTCGTGACCAACGGCGGGGGCGCCGGCGTGCTGGCCGCCGACGCGGCCGTGCAGGCGGGCCTGGAGCTCGTGCCGCTGGACGCCGCAATGCGGGACGCGCTGGACGCGGGCCTGCCCGCGAACTGGAGCCGCGCCAACCCGGTGGACATCATCGGCGACGCCCCCGTGGAGCGCTACGTGCACACGCTGCGCACCCTGCTGGCCTCGCGCGAGACGGGCACGCTGCTCTTCATGCACGCGCCCACCGCCATCGTGCCCAGCGCGGACATCGCGCGCGCCCTCGTGCCGGTGGTGCGCGACGCGCCCGAGCGTGTGGTGTCGAGCTGGATCGGCGGAGCGGCGCTGCAGGAAGCGCGCGACATCTTCCACGCCGCCGGCATTCCCCACTGCGACACGCCCGAGGAGGCGGTGCAGGCGGTCTCGCTGCTGGCCACCTACGCGCGCAACCAGGCACAGCTGATGGAGGTGCCGGCGGCGCGCAGCGGGAGCCACGACATCGACCTGCAGGCCGTGCGCACGATCATCGACGACGTGCTGGCCCAGGGCCGCGAGCTGCTGTCCGAACCCCAGGCCAAGGCCCTGCTCGCGGCCTGCGGGGTGCCGGTGGTGCCCACGCGCGTGGTGGCGCCGGACGCCGCGTCGGCCGTGCAGGCGGCCGGCGAGATCGGCTACCCGGTGGTGCTGAAGATCCTGTCGCCGCAGATCTCGCACAAGAGCGACGTGGGCGGCGTGGCCCTGGACCTCGAGGACGCCGAGCAGGTGCGCGCTGCCGTGCAGGCCATGCTCGCACGCGTGCGAGCGCTGCGGCCCGAAGCCGCGATCGAGGGCTTCACGGTGCAGTCGCTCGTGCGACGCCCGCGCGCTCAGGAGCTCATCGTGGGCACGAGCATCGACCCCCTGTTCGGGCCGGTGATCCTCTTCGGCCAGGGCGGCACCTCGGTGGAGGTGGTGGCCGACCGCGCCATCGGGCTGCCGCCGCTGAACGAGCCGCTCGCCCAGGCCCTCGTGGGGCGCACGCGGGTGGCCCGGCTGCTGCGCGGCTGGCGCGACGTGCCGCCGGCCGACCTGGGCGCGATCACGGGCGTGCTCACCGCGCTGTCGCAGTTGCTGGCCGACGAGCCGCGCATCGTGGAGATGGACCTCAACCCGCTGCTGGCCGACGCGCAGGGCGTGGTGGCCCTGGATGCGCGCGTGCGCGTGAGCGCGGCGGGCCCCGGCGGCGCGCAGCGCTTTGCGGTGCGCCCCTACCCGGCCGAGCTCGAGGAGGAGCGCGCCTGGCAGGGCCGCGAACTGCGCCTGCGCCCGATACGCCCCGAGGACGGCGCCCAGCACGCGGCCTTCTTCGCGCGCCTGGCTCCGGCCGATGTGCGCATGCGCCTGTTCTACAGCCTGCGCGAGCTCGACGCGAGCCAGCTCGCGCGCATGACGCAGATCGACTACGAGCGCGAGATGGCCTTCATCGCCACCGCGGCGCTGCCCGAGGGCGGCGAGGAGACGCTGGGCGTGGTGCGCGCCGTGTGCGACCCCGACAACCAGGACGCCGAGTTCGGCATCATCGTGCGCAGCGATCTCAAGGGTGGGGGCCTGGGGCGCCTGCTCATGGACAAGCTCATCGCGTACCTGCACGCACGCGGCACGCGGCGCCTGGTCACCACCACGCTGCGCGAGAACGCCGGCATGCTGGCCCTGGCACGCGACCTGGGCTTCGCAGTGCAGCCCGGTGCCCAGGAGCCCGGCGTGACGAGCCTGAGCCTGACGCTCAACCCCTAGCCGCCGGGCGACCGCGGAAGAAACGGCGTTTGGCCACCTCGGTGCAGGCGGCGTAGGCCCCCACCATCAGCAGGAGCCCGACGAGCAGCGCCGGCGCGATAGGCTGCAGGCCCAGCAGGCGCGCAAGCGGGGGCACGACAGGCAGGGCCAGCACCACGGCGGCCACGCCCGCGGTGGTGGCCCACAGGAGCACCGAGGGCCGGCTGCGCCAGCATGCGCCGTGGGTGCGCAGCACGAGCAGCGCCGCCAGTTCGGTCAGCACCGACACCACGAACCAGGCGCTGTGGAAGAGCATCTCGGGCGCGCGGAAGAACTCCACGAGCAGCGCGAAGGTGAGCAGGTCGAAGACCGAGCTGATGAGCCCGAAGACGATCATGAAGCGGCGCACGCGCACGAGGTCCCACTCCTGCGGGTGGCGCAGCACCGCGTCGTCCACCCGGTCGGCCGACAGCGTCAGGGCCGGCAGGTCCGACAGCAGGTTGTTCAGCAGGATCTGCGCGGCCGTCAGCGGCAGGAAGGGCAGCAGCGGCGTGGCCAGCGCCATGCTCACCATGTTCCCGAAGTTCGCGCTCGTGGTGATCTGGATGTACTTCAGGGTGTTGGCGAAGGTGCGCCGCCCGTCCTCCACGCCCCGCCGCAGCACGTCCAGGTCGGGGCGCAGCAGCACGATGTCGGCGCTCTCGCGCGCCACGTCCACGGCGCCCTCCACCGAGATGCCCACGTCGGCCGCGTGCAGCGCCGGGGCGTCGTTGATGCCGTCGCCCAGGTAGCCCACGGCCAGCCCGGTGCGCTGCAGCGCGCGCACGATGCGCTCCTTCTGCGCCGGGTCCACCTCCACGAAGAGGTCGGTACGCGGGGCCAGGTGCCACAGCGCCTCGTCGCGCATCGCGGCGATCTGCGCGCCGGTGAGCAGCGCCTGCGCGTCCAGTCCGACCGCGCGGCCCACGTGCGCGGCCACGTGGCGGTTGTCGCCCGTCACCATCTTCACGTGCACGCCCAGCCGTGCGAGGTGGCGCACGGCCAGGACGGCATCGGATCGCGGCGGATCTGTGAAGCACAGCAGCCCGCAGAAGACGAGCTCGGCCTCGTCCTGCACGCCGTAGTGCTCGAGCCGCGGCACGCGCCGCGTGGCCAGGGCCAGCACGCGCACGCCCTGCTCCCCGTGCAGGCGCACCTGCTCAAGCAGCTGCGCCCGGGTGGGCTCGTCCAGGGCCACGGGCGCGGCCTCAGGGGTCGGTGCCCAGTGGCTGCACTGCGCCAGAACCGGGTCGAAGGCGCCTTTGACGACCATGAGCGCGGCGGCAGGCTCGCCCGGGTGCGCCACGACGATGGTCAGTCGCCGGCGCACGAAATCGTAGGGAATCTCGTCGACCTTGGTCCATGGCGCTGTGACCAGGCCCGCGGCCTGGCCGGCGCGCACGAGCGCGGCGTCCAGCGGGTTGTCGATGCCGGTTTCCAGGGCGGCGTTGAGATGGGCCAGCTCCAGCACGCGCGGCGAAGCCTGCCCACCGGCATCCAGCGCGGCCTCCAGCGACATCTCCCCCGCCGTGAGCGTGCCGGTCTTGTCGGTGCACAGCACCTGCATGCCGCCGAGCTCCTCGATGGCCTCCAGGCGACGCACGAGCACGCCGGCTGCGGCCAGCGCGTGCGCGCCGCGCGCCAGCGAGACGCTGACGATGGCCGGCAGCAGCTCGGGCGACAGGCCCACGGCCAGCGCCACGGCGAAGAGCAGCGAGTCGATCACCGGCCGGCCGAGCAGCTGGTTGGCCACCAGCACCGCCACCACCACCACCAGCATCACCCGCAGCAACAGCTCGCCGAAGTGCCGCACGCCGCGCGCGAAGGCAGTCTGGGGCTCGCGCGCGGCGATGCGCGCCGAGACGTCGGCCAGCACGGTGTCGCGCCCGGTGCGCACCACGAGCACACGCGCCGTGCCGCTGCGCACCGAGCTGCCGAGAAAGACGCAGTGCGCGCGCTCGCGCATCGGCGCGTCGACGGCGGCCACGCCGGGGCGCTTCTCCACGGGAAAGGACTCGCCGGTGAGGCTGGCTTCGGTGACGAGGAAGTCGCGCGCCTGCAGCACCACGCCGTCGGCGGGCACGAGGTGGCCGGCGGCCAGGTCGATCACGTCGCCCGGCACCACCTCCTGCGCGGGCCTGGCCTGCAGCACGCCGTCGCGCCAGGCGCGTACGGTGAGCGCCAGGCGCCGGCGCAGCCGCTCGGCCGCGCGCGAGGCGCGGAACTCCTGGCTGAAGCCGATGGCCACGCTGCCGGCGACGATGACGAGGATCGTGGCCGCCTCCACCCATTCCGACACAAACAGCGCCACCGCCGCACCGATGACGAGGATGAGCACGAGTGGCCCGCCCAGCTGTCGCCCGAGCAGCCGCAGCGCTTCCCGTACAGGCCCCTGCACGGCGCCAGGCGGGGCCCGGCCCGCCAGCCGACGGCGCGCCTCCTTGTCGGCAAGGCCCTGCTCGCTGCTGCCCAGCCGCGCCAGCAGCTCGGGCGCAGGCAGGCTCCACCAGGCCTCGGGCACGGTGCGCGGTGGGATGGCGTCGGTCATGGCTGCAGACGCCTTGACGGACGCTCAGGTGGACGCGGCCGAATTGCGCGCGCGCACCCGCGCGCCCTCGCGCAACGCCGACGGCGGGTAGACGACCACCCGCTCGCCGGCACGCAGGCCTGCCGCCACCCAGGCCTGGCGGTCGTTGCGCGCTTCCAGGCGCACGGCGCGCAGGTGCGCGTGGCCGCCTTCCTCCACGAAGACCGCGGCACAGCGGCCCTGGGCCGTGGGGTCGGCGCTCGCGCCAGCCTGCGAGGCCGTCTGCGAGGCCGTCGGCGCGGCCTTCTGCGGTCCAGCCTGCGCGCCGGCGAGCCCCGCCATCTCGCCGCCCTCTTCGCCGCAGCCCTCGCCCGGCGCCATGCCCGCCGGCCGCGGGAACACCGCCCCCACCGGGATGCGCAGCGCCTGCTCGGCCTGGCGGGTGAGCACACGCACGCCCACCCGGTAGCCGTCGCCGAGCTGCGCCCACTGCTCGGGCGGGCCGGTGAAGTCGATGACCACGACCACGCGCTGCTCCTCCACGCCCAGGGCCGAGACCTTGGTGAAGGCCGCTGGCTCCACGCGCCGCACCTGCGCCGCCAGCACGCCTGCCCCGCCCCAGCGCTCGATGCGCACGACGCTGCCCGGGCGCACCTGCAAGGCGTCGGTGGTGAGGAGTTCGGCCACCACCTCCAGCCGCGCCACATCGCCCACTTCGAGCACCGGCGCGCCCGCGGCCACCGTGCCCTCGCTCGGGTGGTGCAGCTTCAGCACCCGCCCGGCCACCGGGGAGCGCAGCACCAGGCGCGCCGCGGCGGCACCGCCCTCGGCCGAAGCCCCGACCGTCCAGGCCGACAACGCCACCCGCGCCCCTTCCAGCTCGAACCGCGCCGCGCGTGTCATCTCCGCCGCCGCCTGCGCCTCGCGCCGGGCGGCCTGCTCGGCCAGGCGGTCGGCGTCGGCCTTCAGCGGCGAGACGAAGCCCTGCTGCACCAGCCCCTCGGTGCGCCGCCACTCGGCCTGCGCCACCTCCAGGGCCACGCGGGCCGCGGCCTCGCGGGCAGAGGCGGCCTGCGCCGCGGCCCCGGCTGCGCTCACCCGCGCCTGCTGCTCCAGCCGAGCGCGGTCGTCGAGCAGGGTCGGCAGCAGGGGCTGCAGCAGCGCCACGCCGTCGCCCGCGCGCACGAGGTCGCCCTCGCGCAGCGTCAGGCGCGCCAGGCGTCCGGCCAGCGGCGCGGAGACGACATAACGGTCGCGCAGCCGGGTGCGGCCCTCCTCGTCGATGCCAGTCTCGAAGGGGCCGGAGGCGGCCACAGCCAGCTCCACCTGCGCCGCGCCCGGGGTGAAGGCCCAGGTCAGCAGCGCGGCCAGCGCGAGGGCGGCCGCGGTCGCCAGGGTCCAGGTGCGGGTGCGGGTCATGGGGGGTCTCCTTGCGGGCGGCTCACTCGCGCGTCTTCAGCGCCGCCACCATGTCGAGCCGGTCGATGTGCCGGCGCACCACCAGCGCGCTGGCCAGCCCGGCGGCGAGCACGCACAGTGCCGCCCAGGCGTAGGTGCGCGGCAGGATCACCACCGGGAAGTGGAACTGGTCGGTCTTCAGCAGCCCCGTGACCAGGTGCACGAGCGCCAGGCCCGCGAGCATCCCCACGGGCAGCGCCAGCGCGATGGTGAGCGCGCCCTCGCCCAGCAGGAGCGCCGAGACCTCGGCGCGCGTGAAGCCGAGCACACGCAGGCTCGCCAGTTCCCAGGTGCGCTCGGCCAGTGCGATGCGCGCGTGGTTGTAGACCACCCCCACCGCGATCACCGAGGCGAAGAGCGTGAGCACCGTGCTCATGATGCGCACGTTGCGCGCACTCACCTCCTCCATGTTGTGCAGCATGGTGGCCTTGCTGAAGGCTCCGGCCACGCGCGGCAGCTCGCGCAGCGCCTCCAGCACCGCGGCCTCCACCGCGTTGCCCGCGCGCGAGCCTGGCACGGCCAGCACCCAGGCCCCGGCGAGGTCGTCCTCGCCCAGCACGCGGTTCAGCGCCCGGCGCTCCATGAGCGCGCCCGTGCCCATCATCTCCTGCACCACCGCCTCCAGCGGCAGCCACAGGGTGCGCGGGCGCCCCTCGAGCACCTCCACCCCGACACGATCGCCTACGCGCAGGCCGAGCTTGGTGGCCAGCCGGTCGGTGAGCACGAGCCCGCCCTGGCCAGGGTCGGCCGGCTGCTGCTGGCGGTCGACGACGCGGCTGAGCACGGCATCGCGCTCCAGGCCCCGGATCTGGCTGCGCTCGCGGCGGTGGCCGTTGACGAGCGTCACCGACACCGAGCGCTGGGGCTCCGCCTGCGCGACGCCCGGCAGCCGCGCGAGCTCCAGCCCGGCCCACACCGGGCCGGGCTCCTGCAGGAACACCATCGCGTCGCCGCGCAAGGCGACGTTGAACTGGGTGTCGACGATGTAGCCGATGGCGTCGCGGAAGAAGTTGCCCATCACCACGATGGCCACCGCCGCGGCCACTCCGCCTACCGACAGCAGCGTGCGCCAGGGACGGCGCTCCATCTGGCGCAGGATCATGCGCACGGTGGTGGGCACGCGCCCGGGCGCCAGGCGCTCGACGAAGGCGGTGCGAAAGCGCGCCGGCGCGGGCGGGCGCATGGCCTCGGCCGGGGCGAGCCGCACCGCGCCGGCGATGGCGTTGAGCGTGCCCAGGCCGGCGGTGACCAGGGCGATGGACGACGCGAACAGCGCCAGGGTCGGTGCCAGCCGGTGCTGCACCACGGGGAAGCGGAAGAACTCGGCATACAGCGACATGAGCCAGGCCCCGAGCACATCGCCCAGCACGAGACCGAGCGCGCAGCCGGCGATCACCACCACGCCGACGAACTTCAGGTAGTGCGCGGCCAGCGCCCGATTCGCGTAGCCCAGTGCCTTGAGCGTGGCGATCTGCTCGCGCTGCGTGGCCACCAGCCGCGCCACCACCACGTTCAGCAGGAAGGCCGCCACCGCCAGGAAGATCGTGGGCAGCACGGTGCCCAGCACGCGCTGCTCGCGGATCTCGTTGTCCAGCATCGCGTGCGAGGCCTGGTGCTCGCGCGCGCGGGCCTCGCGCGCGCCGTAGCGGCCGATCAGCGGCTGCAGCGCCGCGATGACATGACGCTCGCTCGCACCCGGGGCCAGCCGGATGGCCAGGTGGTTGAAGGCGCCCTCCATGTCCCAGGCCGCCGACAGCGCCTCGCCATCGACCCAGAACACGCCGAAGCTGCGCGGATCGGGCATGCCGAACATGCCGGCGAAGACATACTCGGGCGACAGGGCCACTCCGGCCACCACCAGCGCGCGCTGGCGGCCGTTGATCACCGCCTGCAGCCGCGAGCCGGGCTGCAGGCCGCGGGCCTCGGCAAAGGCCTCCGACACCCAGGCCGGCAGCGCACCGTCGGCCTGCGCCGGGCCGGGCGACATTGACGCATCCCGGGCCTGCCCGCGCCGCAGGGTCAGCAGGTTCAGCGCATTCGGGCGCCTGCGGTCCAGGCCGATGAGCTGGCCGCCGATCGGGTCGGACACACCCTCGATCTGCACGCGCACCATCACCTCCACGCTGGCCTGCGCGTGTGCCACCCCGGGCAGCGCCTGGATCGCCGGCAGCAGCGACAGCGGCGCGCGCTTCATCGAGGCGAAAAGATCGGCGAAGCGCCCCTCGACATAGAAGCGCTCGCGCGCCGCCTCCAGCGAGTCCACCGCCGACAGCGTGGCCACGAAGCCGCCCACCCCGCTGGCTACCACCATCGCGATGGTCAGCGCCTGGCTCCACATGCGCGCCAGGTCGCGCAGCAGCTTGCGGTCCAGTGCCCGCAGCCCGCGCAGCGCGCCGGGCGCCCTCACCACGAGATCTCCGACGGCGCGACCTTGTGGTCGTGGAGCTCGATGCGCTGCACCCCGCCATCGGACAGGCGGATCACGCGGTCGGCCATGCCGGCGATGGCCGCGTTGTGGGTGATCACCACCACCGTGGTGTGCAGCTCGCGGTTCACGCGCTCGATGACCTCCAGCACGAGGCGCGCGGTGGGGTAATCCAGCGCCCCCGTGGGCTCGTCGCACAGCAGCACGTCCGGGCGCTTGACGATGGCCCGTGCGATGGCCACGCGCTGCTGCTCGCCACCGGAGAGCTGCGAGGGGAAGTGGTCGCGCCGCGCGGCCAGCCCCACCAGGCCGATGGCCTCGTCGATGTCCATCGGGTGC
>JBMOGN010000052.1:0-18194 GCA_049318345.1 Rubrivivax sp.
GCCGAGCGCTTCCCGGTGACGCTGTATGCGGCGTCCTCGTGCACGCCCTGCGACGAGGCCCGGCGCCTGCTGCAGGCGCGCGGCGTGCCCTTCAGCGAGAAACGCATCGCCTCCGAGGAGGAGGTGCAGGCGCTCGAACGCCTGAGCGGGGCACGCCTGGTGCCGGCGCTCACCATCGGCCGCCAGGCGATCAGCGGGCTGCAGCCCCAGGACTGGAACGGCTGGCTCGACGCCGCGGGCTACCCGCGCAGCTCGGTGCTGCCCGCATCCTGGAAGCCGCCCGCCCCCACCGCGCTCATCCCGGGGCGGCCCGCCTCCTCGCCGGCTGCCACCACGGCCGCAGCCGCTGCGCCTGGGGCCAACCTCGCGGCCCCGCCAGCCACCCCCCTGCCCGAGCCCCGCCCCGGCCCGGGCGGAATCCGCTTCTAGGACACCCCCGGCGCGGCGCCCGCGCCGCCCGCGGCACGCAGGCGCCGCGCGGGCCAGGCCCCGCCCCCGATGAGCGCGCCCACGACCCAGAACAGCACGCCCGCGCCCACAGCCGCACCGGCCGCGCCGAAGACCAGCGGCATGCAGGTGCTGGACAGGTTGATCGTCATCGACCGGAAGGCCAGGGCCTCGCCGTGGCGGTCGTCAGGCGTGAGGTGGTGCAGGGTGGACAGCACCATCGGTTGCGAGGAGCCGAGCGTGACGCCCAGCAGCGCGGCCAGCAGGCCCATCGTCCACGGCGAGTGCGCCAGCGGGTACACCGCGAAGACCAGCGCCGTGCCCACCATGGTGGCACTGACCACCGTGACCTCGTCGACGCGGTGCGCCACCAGCGGGATGAGCAGGCGCACCAGGGTGACGCTCAGGGTGAAGACACCCAGTACCAGCCCGATGGTGGACGCCGAGAAGCCGAGCTCGTGGCCGAGGATGGGCACCGCGAACGCATGCACGTCCCAGCCGGTGGAGATGAGCCAGCTCACGAACAGCAGCCGCCGCATGCCCGGCACCGCCAGCAGCGTCCAGGCCGGTGGACGCACGCGCTGCGGGTCGGCAGGCGGCGGGGGCGCCCGCCGGGGCACCTGCCAGGCGCTCCACAGCGACACCAGCGGCAGCACGAGCAGCACCGCGTAGGCGGCGGCGAAGCCGCCCAGGTCGATCATGAGGCCCGCGGTCACCGGGCCGACGACATTGGACAGCGACGGCGCCACGCCCAGCCAGCTGAACACGCGCACACGCTCGGTGCTGTCGCGCGCCTGCTGCCCGGCGGTGTGCTGGATCGCGAGCATGCCCATGTTGGCGCCCGAGCCGGCGAGCATCGCCGCCAGGCACAGCATGCCGAAGTGCAGCGCGCCGTCGACGAAGGTCGAGACCACCGCGAGCAGGCTGGCCGTCACCACCATCGCCGTGGCGGTGTACACCGGCCGGTGGTAACCGAAGCGGTCCACGAGGCGCCCCGAGCGCAGCGCCAGCAGCACGGCCGCCGCGGCGAACAGCGCCAGCAGCAGGCCCACCATCCAGGTGCCCAGCCCCTCGCGCAGGGCCTGCAGCGCAAAGGCCATGCGCATGCCGGCCATCGCCGCGTGCATGCCCACCTGCCCGGCCACGAGCGCGAGCAGCATGCGGCCGGTCAGGGCAGGCGGCTCCCGCGGCGGGGCCTCCGCCTCAGTCACGGGGGGTCGCCCCCGGGTCGTCGTCGCCCTCCTCCGTGGCATCTGCCGCCGCGTCGCCCAGGCTGTCGAGCGCTCCCGAGGCGGCCGGCAGCAGCACGGCGGCCTGGTGCTCCGGCAGCGCCTCCACATCGCTGAGCTTGCGCGTCATCGCGCGCGTGCGCACCTGCGCCGCGTCGATGGTGTTGGCGGCTTCGGCGAGCTTCTTCTTCGTGCGCGCGAGCACCTCGCCGAACTTGCCGAACTCGGTCTTCACCGCGCCGAGCACCTGCCAGACCTCGGCGCTGCGGCGCTCCAGCGCCAGCGTGCGGAAGCCCATCTGCAGGCTCGACAGCGTGGCCAGCAGCGTCGTAGGCCCGGCCAGCGTGATGCGGTGCTCGCGCTGCAGGCTCTCCACGAGGCCGGGCCGGCGCAGAGCCTCGGCATACAGGCTCTCGGTGGGCACGAAGAGGATGGCGAAGTCGGTGGTGTGTGGCGCGGCCACGTACTTCTCGCGGATCGTGCGCGCCTCGGCCTTCAGGCGCACCTCGATCGCGCGTGCGGCGGCTTCCACGGCCGCGGGGTCGGCGCGGTCCTGCGCGTCGAGCAGCCGCTCGTAGTCCTCGCGCGGGAATTTCGCGTCGATGGGCAGCCACAGCGGCGTGCCGTCGTCGCCGCGCCCGGGCAGGCGGATGGCGAACTCCACCCGCGCGCCGCTGCCCGGGACGGTCTCCACATTGGCCGCGTACTGCTCGGGCGTGAAGACCTGCTCGAGCAGCCCGGCGAGCTGCACCTCGCCGTAGATACCGCGGGCCTTGACGTTGGTGAGCACCCGGTTGAGCGAGCCCACGTCGCGCGCCAGGCCCTGCATCTCGCCCAGGCCGCGGTGCACCTGCTCCAGGCGCTCGGCCACCTGCCGGAAGCTCTCGCCCAGGCGCTGCTCGAGCGTGGCGTGCAGCTTCTCGTCGACCGTGGCGCGCATCTGCTCGAGCTGCTTCTCGTTGCCCTCCTGCAGCGTGACCAGGCGCGCCTCCACCGCGGTTCGCACCTCGGTGAGCTCGCGCTGGCTGGCCTCGGCCAGGGTGCGCAGCCGGGAGGCGAGGTCCTCACCGAAGGCACGCAGCGCGGCGTCCTGCCCGGCGCGGGCGTCCTGAGCCTGTTGCGCAAGCCCCTGCGTGGCCTGCGCGAGCGACTGGCTGACCAGCGTCTGCGTGGAGGCGAGCTGGGTGCGGAAGGAGTCGATCTGCTCGTTCTGCGTGCGCGCCACATCGCCGCTTTGCGCCAGCAGCATCTGCTGGAAGGTGCCCAGGTCGGCGCGGGTGGTCTGCGCCTGGCGGCCGAGCTCGTCGCGGATCTCACGCTCCAGGCGCTCGAGGTCCTCGCGCTGGCGGTCGTCGCGCGCCTCGCGGTCGAGCCCCCCTGCTGCTGCCGTCACCCGCCACGCGAGCCAGGCCAGCACGGCAAGGTTTAGCGCCTGCAGCGCCGGGACGATCCAGTCGGGCATGCGCCGGATTGTCTCAGCCCCGGCGCGCGTCCCGCACCTGCGGGTTGATCGGCGTGGGAGGCGTGCCGCCGGTGAGCGCCGCCACGAGGTTGTCGGCCGCCAGCTCGGCCATGGCGCGCCGGGTGGCCACGCTGGCGCTGGCGATGTGCGGCGTGAGCACGACGTTGGGCACCTCCAGCAGCGCCGGGTGCACCGCCGGCTCGCCCTCGAACACATCCAGCGCCGCCGCGGCGATGCGCCGCTCGTGCAGGGCCTGCGCCAGCGCGGCGTCGTCCACGATGCCGCCGCGGGCCACGTTGGTGAGCGTGGCGGTGGGCTTCATCAGGGCGAGCTCGGCCGCGCCGATCGTGTGGTGGCTCTGCGCCGAGTACGGCAGCACCAGTACGAGGTGATCCGCCTCGCGCAGCAGCGTGGCCTTGTCCACGTATCGCGCGCCCAGCGGCGCCTCCTCATCGGGGGTGAGCCGGCTGCGGTTGTGATAAATCACCTTCATGCCGAAGCCCAGCGCGCCGCGCCGGGCAATGGCCTGGCCGATGCGCCCCATACCCAGGATGCCGAGCGTGGCGCCGTGGATGTCACTGCCGGTGTACATGTCATAGGCCCAACGCGACCACTCCCCGCGGCGCAGGAAGCGTTCGCTCTCGGCCATGCGCCGGGCCGCGGCCATCATCAGCGCGAAGCCGAAGTCAGCCGTCGTCTCGGTGAGCACATCGGGGGTGTTGGTGGCCAGCACGCCACGCGCGGTGCAGGCCTCGATGTCGAAGTTGTTGTAGCCCACCGCCATGTTGGCCACCACGCGCAGCTGCGGGTTGGCATCCAGCACCTCGGCATCGATGCGCTCGCTGCCGGTGGTGAAGGCGCCGGCCTTGCCGCGCAGCCGCTCGATGAGCTGCGCCTTGGTGTAGACCACGTCCTCGGGGTTGTCCTCCACCTCGAAGTGCAGGCGCAGGCGCTGCACCACCTCGGGGAAGACGGCGCGCGCCACGAGGACGGCAGGTCGGGAGACTGCAACCATGCCGGACCTCACTCCAGGAAGCGCGCGAAGCCGCTCACCGGCTCGCGCTCGGTGCGCAAGGTGTTGACTACCGCCTGCGGGTCGGCCCAGCCCAGCGACATGCCGCACACCACCATCTCCTGCGCGGGCAGCTGCAGCTGCGCGGCGATGAGGCGGTGGAACTGCGTGAAGGCCGCCTGCGGGCAGGTGTCCAGCCCGCGCGCGCGCGCGGCGACCATGAGGTTCTGCAGGAACATGCCGTAGTCCAGCCAGCTGCCCTGCTGCATGACGCGGTCGATGGTGAAGATCAGGCCCACCGGCGCGTCGAAGAAGGCGTAGTTGCGGCCGTGCTGCTCGTGCATGCGCGCCTTGTCGGCCTTGCCGATGCCCAGCAGGCCGTACAGGTCCCAGCCCACCTTGCGGCGGCGGTCGACGTACGGGCTGCGCCACTCCAGCGGGTAGTACGGGTACTCCTCGGTGTGGGTTTCGCGCTGGACGGGGTCGTCGAAGGCGGCCTGCACCGCGTCCACGAGCCTCTGGCGGGACGCACCGGTGAGCACGTGCACTTTCCAGGGCTGGGTATTGGTGCCCGACGGCGCGCTGGCGGCCACCTCCAGGATGCGCTCGATGGTCTCACGCGGCACGGGTTCGGGCAGGAAGGCCCGGATGGAGTGACGCGAGGTGATCGCCTCGTCGACGGCTGCGGTGGTCTCGGGGGTGATGGCCATGGGGAACGGGATGGAGAAGAAGTGAAGAGGCGCAGAACCGGTCATTGTGCCGCCCGGGCCTGCCAGGCCTGCCAGGACTCGAGCGCGAGCGCCAGCGTGCGGCGCTGGATGGACACGGTGGTGGCGATGTCGCGCCCGTAGCCACCGGCCATCGACACCGCCACCGGCAGACGGCGCTCGCGCAACCACGAGAAGACGCGGCGATCGCGCTCGGCCAGGCCCTGCGCGCTGAGCTTCAGCCGGCCCAGGCGGTCGTCCTCGTGCGGGTCGGCGCCGGCCAGGTAGAAGGCCAGCCCGGGCGGGGCGCCGCGCTGGCGTGCCCAGGCCTGCTCCAGCGCGGCGTCCAGCGCGGCGAGGTAGGGCCCGTCGGTGCAGCCGTCGGGCAGCTCGACATCCAGGTCGCTCGCCTCCTTGCGGAAGGGGAAGTTCTTCGCGCCGTGCAGCGAGAGCGTGAAGACCGTGGGGTCGTCGCGGAAGATGGAGGCGGTGCCATTGCCCTGGTGGACATCGAGGTCGACCACGAACACCCGCAGCAACGCGCGGTGCTGGCGGTGCCACTCGGCCTGCATCAGGCGTGCGGCCACGGCCACGTCGTTGAAGACGCAGTAGCCCGAGCCCTTGTGGGCGTAGGCGTGGTGGGTGCCGCCGGCCAGGTTGGCCGCCACGCCCTCGCCGGCGGCCAGCGCCGCGCGCGCGGCCTGGACGGTTGCCCCCACCGAGCGCCGGGAGCGGGCCACCATGCGCTCGCTCCAGGGAAAGCCGATCTCGCGCTGCTGCGCCGCCGACAGCGTGCCCTCGGCCACCGCCGTGATCCACCCCGGGTCGTGGGCCAGGGCGAGTTCACCGTCGCTGGCCGGGCTGGCCTCGTGCAGGCTCACCCCCGGCAGGCTCGCCTGCACCGCCTCGCGCAGGAGCCGGTACTTGGGCATCGGGAAGCTGTGGCCGGGCGGCAGCGGCAGGACGAACTCGTCCGAGTGGAAGGCGCGCATCGGCCTGGATTCTAGAAAGAGCTCCCTAGAATGTTGCGCCGCAACAAAAAGTGCTTGCAATCCACGGCCCGGCCCCTATACTTCGATTCATGCTGCAGTGCAACAAAAAGTACTGCACGACCTCGCAGATTCGACACCTGTTCATTACCCACATCAAGGAGTTCACCATGTCCACGTTCATGACCGCTGACCAGATCGTCGCCGCCCAGAAGGCCAACATCGAGACCCTCTTCGGCCTGACCCAGAAGGCCTTCGAAGGCGTGGAGAAGCTCGTCGAGCTGAACCTGCAGGTCGCGCGCAGCGCCATCGGCGAGGCCGCCCAGGCCAGCACCGCCGTGATGTCCGTCAAGGATGCCCAGGAGCTGGTGAACCTGCAGCAGGCCCTGCTGCAGCCCTCCGCCGAGAAGGCCGCCGCCTACAGCCGCCACGTCTACGAGATCGCCGCCTCCACGAACGCCGCCGTCACCCAGGTGGCCGAGCAGCAGCTGGCCGACGCGCAGAAGAAGATGCTGGCGATGGTCGACTCCGCCGTGAAGAACGCGCCGGCCGGCACGGAAAACGCCGTCACGCTGGTGAAGTCCGCCGTCGCGGCCGCCAACAACGCCTTCGAAAGCGTGCAGAAGGCCGCCAAGCAGGCCACCGACATGGCCGAGGCCAACTTCCAGGCGATGACCACCACCGCCGTGAAGGCCACGCAGGCCCCGGCCGCCAAGGGCCGCCGCGCCGCCTGATCACCAGACCTGATTTCAGGCTTGAAGGGGAACTTTCTTCGGGCACCCCCGATCTGAGCGAAGGCTGGCGCAGCGTGCGCTGCGCGGCCGGCGTTTCTTGAAGGTTGTCTCCTCGGAACCTCTCGAAGTCACTTTCGACGTTCCATTCGGGCCCGGCTCACGCCGGGCCCTTTTTTCTTGCCGGTTCGGCGTGAGAGGGAGACCGGCGCGTTCAGCGTGACAGCGACGCGATGCGCGAGCGCAGCTCCGTCAGCGCCGCCCGCGCCGCCTCGCGCCCCACGGCCAGGGCGCGGCCGCGTGCAGCGAAGTCGGCGCTGCCCACGCCTTGCAGGGCCGGGCGCAGGACGACATCGGCATCGCGCAGCTCGAACTGATTGATGCTGCGCCCCATGATCGAGAAGGTCTGCAGCAGCATGCGAAAGAGGTCGCCGGTGGCCGCGCCGTCCGGCGGCGTGGAGATGTCCACCGCCACCACCAGCTCCGCGCCCATCTGGCGCGCAAAGCGCACCGGCACCGGGGACACCAGCCCCCCGTCCACGTACTCGCGCACGCCGATGCGCACCGGCTGGAAGACGGCGGGCACGGCGCTGGAGGCGCGCACCGCCAGGCCCGTGTCGCCACGCTGGAAGAGGATGGGCGTGCCGTTGTCCAGGTCGGTGGCCACGATGCCCAGCGGGAGCTTCATCTGCTCGATGCTGCGCCCGCCGGTGTGCTCGCGCACATAGCGCGCCAGCGCGTCGCCACGGATCAGCCCGCGACCGGGGAAGGACCAGTCGGTGATCGCGCCCTCGTCCATCGACAGCGCGAGCTGTGCCATCTCCGCACCACTCTTGCCCGAGGCGTACAGCGCCGCCACGAGGCTGCCGGCGGAGGTACCCACCACGAGGTCGGGGCGGATGCCCGCTTCCTCCAGCACCTGGATCACGCCGATGTGGGCGAAGCCGCGCGCGGCTCCTCCGCCCAAGGCCAGGCCGATGCGCGGGGGCCGCAGCGGCCGGGGGGGCGGCAAGGCGGATGACGCGGCCGGCGCCGGGGCCGCAGCCGTGCCGCCGCCCGCAGGCGCTCCCGGCACGGGCGGGGTCGGCACACCGGAGCCCGCCACGGGCGGTGCGGGGGGAGCAGGCGGCGCCGTGCTGCAGCCGGCCAGCCAGGCGGCGGCCACGCCCAGCAGCGCGCGGCGGCGCGGGTCGGCCGCGGGCCGCGGCAGGTTGGCCTCAAACGGGGTCGGCGACACCTCGGGCGGCGCGAATGGAGCGCGGTTCACGCCCGGATTGTCCCTCGCCAGGCGGCCACGGGGGCGCGGCGGCGGCTAAAATCGGCTTCGTCTATCCCTCGTCGCTCCGTCGCGCCATGACCCACGTCGTCACCGAATCGTGCATCCGCTGCAAGTACACCGACTGCGTGGACGTCTGCCCTGTGGACTGCTTCCGCGAGGGGCCGAACTTCCTGGCCATCGATCCGGACGAGTGCATCGACTGCGCCGTGTGCATCCCGGAGTGCCCGGTCAACGCCATCGTCCCGGAAGAGGATGTGCCTGGCGACCAGCAGCACTTCATCAAGCTGAATGCGGAGCTCTCGCGCAAGTGGCCGAGCATCACGCGCGGCAAGGCGCCGCTGGCCGATGCCGACGACTGGAAGGACCGCAAGGACAAGCTCGCCGAGCTCGTCCGCTGACCGGCACGCGCCATGGACTCCCAAGCTGGCGCGGCCGCGCCCGGGGCGCAGCCCCTGATCGAGACCGACGCCGTCATCGTCGGAGCCGGGCCGGTGGGCCTGTTCCAGGTCTTCGAGCTCGGCCTGCTCGAGATCAAGGCGCACATCATCGACACGCTCGCCTACCCCGGCGGGCAGTGCGTGGAGCTGTACCCCGACAAGCCGATCTACGACATCCCGGCAGTGCCCGTGTGCACCGGGCAGGAGCTCACCGACAGCCTGCTCAAGCAGATCGAGCCTTTCGGCGCCACCTTCCACCTCGGGCAGGAGGTGACGGTGGTGGACAAGCAGGCCGACGGCCGCTTTCTGGTGGAGACGAACAAGGGCACGCGGCTGCTGAGCAAGACGATCTTCATCGCCGGCGGCGTGGGCTCCTTCCAGCCCCGCACGCTGAAGGTCGACGGGCTGGAGCGCTTCCTCGACACCCAACTCTTCTACCGCGTGAAGAGCCCGGCGCAGTTCGCCGGCCGCAACCTCGTGATCGTGGGCGGCGGCGACTCCGCACTCGACTGGGCGCTGAACTTCGCACAGGAGGGGCCGAACAAGGCCGAGAGCGTCATCCTCATCCACCGCCGCGACGGCTTCCGCGCCGCACCGGCGAGCGTGGCGAAGATGAAGGAGCTGTGCGAGGCCTACGAGATGCAGTTCATCGTCGGTCAGGTCACCGGCTTCGAGGAAGCCGACGGCCGCCTGTCGAACCTCAAGGTGACCGGCGGCGACGGCGTGACGCGCACGGTGCCGCTGGACATGCTGCTCGTCTTCTTCGGGCTGAGCCCCAAGCTCGGGCCGATCGCGGAGTGGGGGCTGGCGCTGGAGCGCAAGCAGGTCGTGGTGGACACCGAGAAGTTCCAGACCAGCGTACCGGGCATCTTCGCCGTGGGCGACATCAACACCTACCCCGGCAAGAAGAAGCTCATCCTCTCGGGCTTCCACGAAGCGGCGCTGGCCGCCTTCGGCGCGAGCCCGATTGTCTTCCCGGAAAAGCGCGTGCTGCTGCAATACACCACCACCAGCCCGAAGCTGCACAAGGTGCTGGGCGTGGAGACGCCGGTCTTCGACTGATCGGCTAAGATTTCGGCTTCGCTAGGGGTGTTGGCACCGCGCAGCGCGCGGCGCCGACTGAGAAAGTCCCTTTGAACCTGATTGAGGTAATCCTCGCGCAGGGAAGCCGTCTCGCCGCATTGCAGCCGCCCGCCACCGGGCGCGCGCACCGCCCCGAGCAGCGGCCCTGCCGCCGACTGCAAGGGCCGAGATGAAGTCACCTGCCTGCCTGGTCCAGATCCCCTCCGCGGGCACGCACGCCTGCGTGGCCGTCGCCCTCGGCCTGGCACTGGCCGCGCCAGCGCGGGGGCAGGCCCCGGAACCTACCGCGCAGACCATCACCGTCACCGGGCGCCAGGAGCGCGCGCCGGGCATCAGCGGCTTCGGCGACCAGCCGCTTTCTCGCTCGCCGCTGTCGGGTTCGGGGGTGGAGGCGAGCCAACTGGCCGACGCCGGGCTCACCTCGCTGGCCGGCATCACCCGCTTCGACGCCTCGGTGAGCGACGCCTACAACGCCGAGGGCTACTGGAGCAGCTTCAGCGTGCGCGGCTACACGCTGGACAACCGCTACAACTTCCGCCGCGACGGCCTGCCCATCAACGCCGAGACTGCCCTGCCCCTGGGTAACGTGGCGGCGGTGGAGTGGCTGCGCGGGGCCAGCGGCATCCAGGCCGGCACCAGTGCGCCGGGCGGCCTGGTGAACCTGGTGGTGAAGCGCCCGCTGGCCGAGCCGCTGCGCCGTGGCGCGCTGGAGTGGCAGCAGGACGGCACCGTCACCGCCGCCGTGGACTGGAGCCAGCGCTTCGGCCCGCAGGGCGCTGCCGGGCTGCGCGTGAATGCGTCAGCCTCGCACCTGGATCCCGTGGTGCGTCAGACCCAGGGGCGGCGCAGCCTGCTGGCGCTGGCGGGTGAGCTCGTCACGGGCCCGGGCTCGCGCCTGGAGGTGGAGTTCGAGTCGGCCCGGCAGAGCCAGCCCAGCGTGCCCGGCTTCAGCCTGCTCGGCAACACCGTGCCCGATGCGGGGCGCATCGACCCACGGGTGAACCTCAACAACCAGGCCTGGACGCAGCCCGTGGTGATGCAGGGGCTCACGGGCTCGGTGCGCTGGCAGCAGGCTCTCGGGCAGGACTGGCAGCTCGGCGTGCACGCCCTGCGCCAGAGCCTGCGCAGCGACGACCGCACCGCCTTCCCTTACGGCGTATACGAGCCCGACTACACCTGCCCGGCCTGGTGCGACCGCTACGGGCCGGACGGCCGCTTCAGCTTCTGGCAGTACGTGAGCGACAACGAGCGTCGCACGAGCGACGCGCTGGACATCTCGGCGCGCGGCCGCGTGCGCCTGGCCGGCCTCACGCACCAGTTGCAGGCCGGGCTGCTCGTCACGCGCTTCCAGGGCCGCTTCCAGGACCAGGTCTTCGACCTGGCCGGCACGGGCCGCATCGACGGCTCGCTGCAGGCTGCCCCCTCGTACGGGACGACCGACGCCAACACCGACCGCGACGAGCGCAGCACCGAGTGGTCGCTGCGCGACGTGGTGCGCCTCGCGCCGGCGTGGCAGCTGTGGGCCGGCGTGCGCCATGTGCAGCTCGACCGCTCCAGCCGCCGCACCAGCCCGGCCTCGGACGGCCTGCGCGCCACGCGGCTGCAGCAGTCCGCCACCACGCCCTGGCTGGCCCTGGCGCACGACGTGGCCCCGGGCAGCCTCGTGTACGCGAGCTGGGGCCAGGGCCTGGAGGCCGAGGTGGCGCCCAACCGGGTCCGCTACACCAATGCCGGCCAGCCGCTGCCGGCGCTGCGCAGCCGCCAGCTCGAGGTGGGCTGGAAGCACGCGGCCGAAAGCGGCAGCCTTGCACTGGCGGCCTTCGACATCGACCGGCCGCTGTCGGCCGACTTCGGCCCTTGCGATGCACCCGGCAGTTGCACCCGCGCCCTCGACGGCAGCGCGCGTCACCGCGGGCTGGAGGCGCAGGGCTCGCTTCGTACCGGCGCCTGGCAGTGGCAGGCCGGCGCCCTGCTGCTGGACGCGCAGCGGCGCGGCGCGCAGGACGCAGCGGCCAACGGCAGCCGCCCGGTGAACGTGCCGGCCGCCACGCTGCGCCTGGGCGCCGTGCACCGCCTGGGCGCGGCCAGCTTCGCCCCGGGCCTGGAGCTGGGCGCGCAACTCGTGGCCGAGGGCGACCGCGTGGTGCTGCCCTACGACCAGGCGGTGCGCATCCCGGCCTGGCACCGCGTTGACCTGAGCGCCCGCTGGCGCACGGAACTGGGTGCCACGCGCCTGACCTGGCGCGCCGGGCTGGACAACGCCACCGACCGCCGCGCCTGGCGCGAGGCGCCCTACCAGTTCGGCCACGCCTATCTCTTCCCGCTGCAGCCGCGCACCTGGCGGCTGGGCGTGCAGGCCGAGCTCTGAAGCGAGGCGGCCCACGCAGCGGGCGGGCTATAATCTGCGGCTGATCCCCGATAGCTCAGTCGGTAGAGCGCCGGACTGTTAATCCGTAGGTCCCTGGTTCGAGCCCAGGTCGGGGAGCCAAGACAGGTCGTGTACAGCAAAGGTCTCCTGCGGGAGGCCTTTGTTCTTTTCGGGCTCATGCCCGCACGCGCACGTGCCGGGGATACTGAGGCGATGACGCCGCCCGCCCCGCCTTCTTGCCCCTCCCCCACCCCGTCTGGCGTCACCTCGGCGCCGCCGCTGTTCGGTGCCGACGCCTACTCCCCGCTCGAGATCGCCAGGCGGGTGGAGGCGGTGGGCGTGGCCAAGGCGCGCCTGCCGGTGCTGTCCCAGGTGCTGCTCGGGATCCTGGCGGGTGCGTTCATCGGGCTGGGTGCGCTGGCCTACACGCTCGTGGCGGCCGATGCGACGCTGGGCCCGGCGGCCCAGCGGCTGCTCGGGGGGCTCGCCTTCTCGCTGGGCCTGGTGATGGTCACGGTGGCGGGGGCGGAGCTCTTCACCGGCAACAACCTCCTGGCCATGGCTTGGGCCGGCGGGCAGGTGAGCACGGGTGAGCTGCTGCGCAACTGGGCTATCGTGGCGGCCTCCAACCTCGTGGGCGCAGCGGGCCTGGCGGCGCTGGCCTGGGCCGCGGGCCACGGCGGCCTGGACGGGGGTGCGGTCGGGCGCACGGTGCAGCGGATCGCCCTGGCCAAGGTGCAGCTGCCCTGGCAGGAGGCCTTCTTCCGGGGCGTGCTGTGCAACGTGCTCGTGTGCATGGCGGTGTGGATGGCCCTGGCCGGCCGCAGCGTGGTCGACAAGGTGGTGGCGGTGGTCTTCCCGGTGACGGCCTTCGTGGCCGCCGGCTTCGAGCACTCGATCGCCAACCTGTACTTCTTCCCGCTCGCCGCCCTGCTGGGCGCGCCGCTGGACGCCGCCGCCGCAGCGGCCAGCCTGCTGGCCGTGGTGGCGGGCAACCTCGTGGGCGGCAGCGTGCTCGTGGCGCTGACCTACTGGGTCATCTACCTGCGCCCGGCCCGCTGAGCGTGCGCGCGCCGTACCATGGCGCCCATGCTCCTGTACGCCTCCACGATCGCGCTTTCGGCCTTCCTGCTCTTTCTGGTGCAGCCCGTCATCGCCAAGCAGATCCTGCCCTGGTTCGGCGGCTCCTCGGCGGTGTGGACGACCTGCATGGTGTTCTTCCAGCTCGTGCTGCTGGCGGGGTACTTCTACGCCGACGTTCTCATCCGCCGCGCCTCCGCGCGGCTGCAGGCCATGGTGCACAGCGCCCTGCTGCTGCTGAGCCTGGCCGCCCTGCCCATCCTGGCTTCGGAGGCGGCCAAGCCGGTGGACGCCTCCGACCCCACGGGCCGCATCCTGCTGCTGCTGGCCGTCACGATCGGCCTGCCCTACCTGATGCTGTCGACCACCGGCCCGCTGGTGCAGGCCTGGTTCGCCCGGCGCGATGGCAGCGGGCGCGTGTACCGCCTGTACGCGCTGAGCAACGTGGCCTCGATGGGCGCGCTCGTGGCCTACCCGGTGCTCATCGAGCCTCTGTCCAGCGTGAAGGCGCAGGCCTGGGGCTGGAGCGCAGGGTACGTGGCGTTCGCTGCGCTGGCCGCGTTCGCCGCCTGGGCCGGCGCCCGGCAGGCGCAGGCCGCAGGGCAGGAAGCCAGCCCGGCGGCTGCCGGCCCCGCCGAGGGCGGCGGGCCTTCCGATGCCACGGCCGATGCCACCGCCGAGCCGCCGCCGCCCTGGCACCGCCAGCTGCTGTGGCTAGCCCTGTCGGCGCTGGGTTCGGTGATGCTGCTGGCCACCACCACCCACATCACGCAGAACGTGGCCTCCGTGCCCTTCCTGTGGGTGCTGCCGCTGGTGCTGTACCTCACCACTTTCATCCTGTGCTTCGACAGCCAGGGCTGGTACCGCCCGCGCTGGATGGCGCCGCTGGCCGCCGCGCTGGCGGCGGTGATGCTCGGCGCACTGAGCTGGCGCGTGCAGCTGCAGGACGACGCGCCCTGGCTGGCGGCCGAGCGCGCCATCATGTCGGTGACCCACGCGGTGCCGCTGTACGCCCTGGGGCTCTTCCTCGTGTGCATGTTCTGCCACGGCGAACTCGTGGCCCGCAAGCCGGCGGCACGCCACCTCACGCGCTTCTACCTGATGGTGTCCCTCGGCGGCGCCACCGGCGGCCTGCTGGTGGGGGTGGCCGCACCCCTGGTCTTCCACTGGACGTGGGAGTTCCCGATGGCGCTGGCTGCCGCAGCCGCGCTGGCCGCGGCGCTGTCCATCGGCCGGCGCGCCTGGGTGGGTGCAGGCGTGGGTGCTGCAGCGCTGGTGGCCTGCGGGATCGGGCTGCACGACTACGCCGGCTACATCCGCCAGGGGGCGATCGACATCTCGCGCAACTTCTACGGCACGCTGCGGGTGCAGCAGGTGGAGCCGGACAGCGAACTCAACGCGCGCTGGCGCCTGCTGCACGGCGTGATCATCCACGGCGAGCAGTACCGCCACCCCGACCGCCAGCGCGAGCCCACCACCTACTACGGGCGCGACTCCGGCATCGGCCGCACGATCCAGGTGCTGCGCGAGGCCGAGCCGGCCCGCTCCCAGCGCGTGGGCCTCATCGGCCTGGGGGTGGGCACGCTGGCCACCTACGGGCGCGCGGGCGACCACTACCGCATCTACGAGCTCAACCCCCAGGTGCTGGAACTCGCGCGGCGGCGCTTCAGCTACCTCGCGCAAAGCGGCGCGGAGATCGCCACGCCGCTTGGCGATGCGCGGCTCGTGCTGGAGCGCGAGAGCCCGCAGTCGCTGGATGTGCTGGCCGTCGATGCCTTCTCCAGCGACTCCATCCCGGTGCACCTCATCACGCTGGAGGCCATGGCCGCCTACCGGCGCCATGTGCGCGACGACGGCGCCATCGTCTTCCACATCACCAACCGCTACCTCGACTTGCGGGGCACGGTGCGGCAGCTGGCTGATGCCATCGGCTGGGAGGCCGTGCTGGTGGTCGACGAGCCGCCGGCCGACAGCCCGCAGTACCACTCCGACTGGGTGGTGATCACGCGCAACGCGGGGCTGCTGGCCGCCTTGCGCCGCGAGGGCGTGGGCGTGGGCGTGAAGATCGACGCCGTGCCCGGTCGCAGGCCCTGGACCGACGACTTCAACAACCTGTTCGAGGTGCTGCGATGAACCCGGCTCGTCAGGCCGGGCAGCCCGGGCACACCGCCCCGCGTGCGGGCCGCCTGTTGCTGGCGGCGCTGGGCCTGGCGGTGCTCGCGCGGCTGGTGTCGCTCGGCCTGACTCCACTGGCCGACTCCACCGAAGCCCGCTACGCTGACATCGGCCGGCGCATGGTGGCCCTGGGAGACTGGGTCACGCCCTGGTTCGCCGACGGCGTGCCGTTCTGGGGCAAGCCGCCGCTGTACACATGGATGACGGCCGCCGGCTTCGAGGTCTTCGGCCTGAACGAGTTCGCGGCCCGGGTGCCGCACTTCCTGGCCGGTGTGTTCATCCTGTGGCTCGTGTGGGACTGGCTGCGCGGCCACGGCCGCCGCGAGGCGCTCCTGGCGGTGGCGCTGTTGTGGGGCGCCGCGCTCTTCCTGGTCTCGGCCGGCGCGGTGATGACCGACATGGCGCTGCTGGTCGGGCTCGTCCTGGCCATGCGCGGGTTCTGGCGCGCCCTGCACGAGCCGGATGCGGCCGTGGCACGGCGCGAAGGCTGGCTGCTCTTCGTCGGGCTCGGGATCGGGCTGCTGGCCAAGGGCCCGCTCGTGCTCGTGCTGGCGGGCATGCCGCTGGTGGCCTGGACGCTCGCGACGCGGCGCCTGGCCGCGGCCTGGCGGGCCGTGCCGTGGCTGGGCGGCCTGGTGCTGATGCTGGCGATTGCCGCGCCCTGGTACCTGCTGGCCGAAGCCCGCACGCCGGGCTTCCTCGACTACTTCCTCGTGGGCGAGCACTGGAAGCGCTTCACCGTGCCGGGCTGGGCGGGCGACCGCTACGGCAACGCCCACGCCGAGCCGCGCGGCATGGTGTGGGTGTTCCTGGTGGGGGCCTGCCTGCCGTGGAGCGTGCTGCTGCCGGTGCTCGCCTGGGGCCGGCGCAGCCAGGCGTCGGAGCCCGGCCCGGCCTCACCGGCCTCAGCGCCAACAGGCGGCCCGGGCATGCCAGGCTGGACGCCCTACCTGCTGCTGTGGGGGCTGTGGCCCTGCCTCTTCTTCACCGCCTCGCGCAACATCATCTGGACCTACGTGCTCCCGGGCCTGCCGGCCCTGGCGATGCTCGCGGGCTGCTGGCTGGCGCGCGATACGCGCACGCGCCGCACCGATGCGCTGGTCGCCGCCGGGCTGGCCATGAGCGTGCTCGCACTGGTGGGCATCCTGGGCTCGCTCGAACTCCGGGGCGAATCGAAGTCGGCCCGGGCGGTGGTGGCCGCCTTCGAGGCGCGGCGGGCGCCGGGAGACGTGCTGCTGTTCGTCGGCCGCAACCAGTTCTCCGCGTCCTTCTACACCCGCGGGCAGGCCCGGCCCCTGGATGACTTCCAGGCCCTTCAGGCCGTCATCGCGCAGCCCGCTGCCGGCCCGGGCGTGCGCTACGTGGCCCTGCGGCGCTGGGACGACCGCCAGCCCGACGCGGCGCTCCGGGCCCGGCTGCGGTCGCTCGGCAACTTCCAGGGCTACGAGCTCACGGTGGTGAATCCATGACACCGGGCGGCAGCAGCGGCCACGCGCGCTCGCTGGCGCTGTACGCAGCGGCCGGGGCGGTGGCCACGGCCGCGCACTACGCGCTGCTGGCGCTGCTGGTGGAAACCGGCGCCCTTGGGCCGGCGCCGGCGGCCGTGGCAGGCGCGGCGCTGGGCGCGGGGGTGGCCTACGCGCTGAACCGCCGCCTGGCCTTTGCCGGCACCACGGCGCCGCACGGGCGGGCCCTGCCGCGCTTCCTGGCCACCGCCGCGCTGGGAGCGGCGTGCAGCGGCGCGTGCGTGTGGGCCGGCACCACCCTGGCGGGGCTGCACTACCTGGTCGCACAGGTGGGCGCCACGCTGCTGGCGATGGTGCTCACCTACGGCGTGAACCGGCGCTGGACTTTCGGCGCCACCCCGCCCTGAAGGCCGGCCACCCCGCTTCCGGGTTAGGCTTCGGCCCATGAACGCTCCCTCACCCGCAGACCAGCCGGGTCCGCCCGCCCGCTCGGGCAACCCGCTGTTCGAGATCGTCATCACGATCCTCGTGCCCGCGGTCATCCTGATGCATCTGAGCGCGCAGTCGCGCCTGGGCCCGACGGCGGCACTCCTGCTGGCGCTGGCCTTTCCGGTGGTGTGGGGCATCCGCGAGGGCATCAAGCGGGGCAAGGTAAGCGCCATGGCGGTGCTCGGCGTGGTGAGCACGCTGCTCACCGGCGGCATCGGGCTGCTGAAGGTGGACCCGTTCTGGCTCGCGGTGAAGGAAGCGGCGGTGCCCGGGCTCATCGGCCTGGCGGTGCTCGGGTCCAACTGGACGCGCTGGCCGCTGATCCGCATCTTCGTCTTCAACCACCAGATCTTCGACGTGCCGCGCGTGGAGCGGGCCCTGGCCGAGCGCGGCACCACCGTGCCCTTCGAGCTGCGGCTGCGCCGGGGCACGCTCTACCTGGCCGGCACCTTCTTCTTCTCCTCGGTGATGAACTACGTGCTCGCACGCTGGGTGGTGACGAGCCCGGCCGGCAGCGAAGCCTTCAACGAGGAACTCGGCCGGCTCACGCTGCTGAGCTACCCGGTGATCGCGCTGCCGTCCATGATCATGATGATGGCGCTCATGTGGTGGCTGGCGCGTGGCGCGCGTGAGCTCACCGGCATGGATGTCGGGGACATGATGCGCCAGCAGTGAGGCGCGTGCGGCCTGTTCGGCTTACTCGGCCTTGATGCCCGCGCGCTGGATCACCGACTTCCAGCTCTCGCCTTCGTCCCGGTAGGTCTTGAGGAACTGCTCCGGCGTGCCGCCGGCCGGGTCAGCGCCGGCGCGCTCCAGGCGCTGCACCACATCGGGCGCACGCACGATCGCGTTGAGCTCGCGGTTCAGGCGCTGCACGATCTCCGGCGGCGTACCCGGCGGGGCGAAGACGCCGAACCAGTTGCTGAAGTCCATGCCCGTGATGCCGATCTCGGCGAAAGTGGGCACGTTCGGCATCGAGGTCGAGCGGCGGCTGCCGCTCACCGCCAGGGGCCGCACCTTGCCGTCGCCGATGTGGGGCTGCGCCGAGACGATGCTGTCCATCAGGAACGCGATCTGCCCGGCCACGAGATCGGTGATGACCAGGCCCGTGCCGCGGTACGGGATGTGCACGACGAAGAGGCCGCCCGCGCGCCACTTGAACATCTCGGCCGACAGGTGCGGGTAGGTGCCGATGCCGCTGGAGCCGAAGTTGTAGCGCCCGGGGTTGCGCTTGAGCAGG
>JBMOGN010000053.1:0-18049 GCA_049318345.1 Rubrivivax sp.
CCGCCAACATGACGGTGGAGATGGACGACACCGACAAGCTGAAGGTGCTGCTGGAGGATGCACGCAGCTTCGGCGTGGGTTTCGAGCCCCCGGACGTGAACCGGGGCACCTGGCGCTTCGAGCCCATGGACGACCTGCGCGTGCGCTACGGCCTGGGTGCCGTCAAGGGCACGGGACAGTCCGCCATCGAGGCCATCGTTGCCGCGCGCGAGGGCAGCGGCGGAAGCGGGGGCGGCCCCTTTCGCAGCATCTTCGACTTCTGCGCCCGCGTGGACCGCCAGCGCGTGAACAAGCGCGTGGTGGAGGCGCTGGTGAAGGCCGGCGCCTTCGACGCCCTGCACGCGGACCGCGCGAGCCTGCTGGCCAGCGTCGGTCTGGCCTTCGAGTGGGCCGATACCCAGGAGGCGCACGCCCTGCAGGGCGGGCTCTTCGACTTCGGCCCCGACGAGCAGGACGCGCACGGCTCCTCCAGCAAGGAGCCCGCGCTCGTGCACGCCGAACCCCAGGGCGTGCGCGAGCGCCTCATGCTGGAGAAGTCTGCACTCGGCCTGATCCTGTCGGGCCACCTCTTCGAGGAGCACGGGCCCGAGGTGCGGCGCTTTGCCCGGCGGGCGCTGGTCGACGTGGGCGAGGCGCGCGAGCCGCAGCTGCTGGCCGGCATCGTCTCGGGGCTGCGCGTGGTCAACGGCCAGCGCGGTCGGGCCGCCATCTTCCGCCTGGAAGACGGCACCGAGGCGCTGGAGGCGGTGGTCAACGAGGAGCTCCTGGACGAGCAGCGCGAGCTGCTCCAGGAGGACGCGCTGCTCATCGTGCAGGGCAAGGTCCAGAAGGACCGCTTCTCCGGCTCGGGTGCGCTGCGCCTGAACGTGTCGCAGATGTGGGATCTGCCGGCGGCGCGCGCGCGCTTCGGCCGGCACCTGAGCGTGACGCTCAACGGCGGCACGCCGCCGCTGACGCAGGTGGTGCGGACCTGGCCCGTGCGCCGGGTGGAAACCGAGCAGGGCACGCTCGTGCGCGGGCTGGCGGTGCGGCTGCACCTGGAGCGCAGCGGGGTGAAGGCCGCCATCGACCTGGGCGAGGACGGCCTGTTCTGGCCCTGCGAGGAGGCGCTGGCGCGCTGGCGCGAGGTGGCGCACGCCGGGCAGGCCACGGTCGTCTACGACGCCGACTGACGAGGCCGCCGACGCCCATGCACGAGCAGCCCCTGACCGGCCTGGTGCTCAGCGGGGGCGGCGCGCGGGCCGCTTACCAGGTGGGCGTGCTGCGCGCCATCTCCCGGCTGCGCCGCGAAGCCGGGGCTGCCGACCGCGGCAACCCCTTCGGCGTCATCTGCGGTACCTCCGCCGGCGCCATCAACGCCACCGCGCTGGCCTGCAACGCGGACTTCTTCGACGACGCCGTGGCGGGCCTGTGCGAGGTCTGGGAGAGCTTCCACGCCGGGCGCGTCTACCGCGCCGACAGCATCGGCATGGTGCGCACCGGGGCGCAGTGGCTGACGATGCTGTCCATCGGCTGGGTGCTGGCGCGTTGGCGCCGCGCGCGGCCGCGCTCGCTGCTGGACAACCAGCCGCTGTCGGAGCTGCTGCGGCTGGCCGTGCCCCTGCGCCGGCTGCGCCCGCTCATGCGGCGCGGCCACCTGCGCGCGCTGGCCATCACCGCCTCGAGCTACAGCAGCGGCGAGCACCTCACCTTCTACCAGTCGGAGACGCCCATCGCCCCCTGGAGCCGCACCCAGCGCGTGGCCGTGGCCACCGAGATCGGCATCCCGCACCTGATGGCCTCCTCGGCGATCCCCTTCGTCTTCCCTGCGGTGGAGCTGGAGCGCGAGGGTCGGCGCGAATGGTGCGGCGACGGCTCGATGCGCCAGACCGCACCGATCTCCCCAGCCATCCACCTGGGTGCCCAGCGCGTGCTGGTGATCGGCGCCGGACGTATGCAGGAACCCGTCGGCCGTGCGCCGGACAACACCGGCTACCCGTCCATCGCGCAGATCGCCGGCCACACGCTGTCGAGCATCTTCCTGGATGCGCTGGCCGTGGACGTGGAGCGGCTGCAGCGCATCAACCGCACGCTGGCGCTGCTGTCACCCGAGCAGCAGCGCGACACCCCGCTGCGGCCGGTGGAAGCACTCGTGATCGCGCCAAGCCAGCGCCTGGACGATGTGGCCGCGCGCCACCAGGCCAGCCTGCCCGCACCGGTGCGCGCGCTGCTGCGCGGCGCGGGCGTCAGCGGCCAGGGCGAGCAGGCGCGCGGCGCCGCGCTGGCCAGCTACCTGCTCTTCGAGACGCCCTACACGAGCGAGCTGATGGCGCTGGGCGAGGCTGACACCCTGGCGCGGCGCGAGGAGGTGCTCGCGTTCTTCGGCTGGGCGAGCCCGCCCGAGGCGGCCTCAGCCTGAGGTGTCGGGCCGCGGCCCGGTGGCCGCGCGTTCCGCGCCGAGCACCGGATTGAAGCGGGCGTCGTTGTACATCTTGAACTGGCGGTAGACCTTGAAGCAGGCCAGGCCCTGCAGCGTGTCGGCCACCAGGGCGTCGAGGCAGCCGGCGAGGTCGGCGCGCTGGCGCAGCAGTTGCGCCAGGCGCCCGCGGCTCGTCTGGCGATGGGCTTCGTCCACGTCCTGCCGCTGCGCCTGCCGGCCCATGGCGGCGGCCTTCAGCGCCATGATCGACAGCCGGTCGATCATGCTGCCGGCCGTCTCGCTGTTCAGCCGTGCACCGGCCGGCGCGAGCGAGACGGGGCTGTCTGTGCGTGCCGATGCCTCATCCACCAGGCCCAGCGCCAGCAGCAGCAGCTCGTCCACGCGCTCGGTGGCGTCGTTGCGGGCCTGGTTGTAGCGGTCGATGGCGCGCTTGTTGGCGGCGATCTCACCGTCGGCCACCTGCGTGCGCCGGGCCAGATCCTCCTCGGCCCACAGCAGCGAGTTGAAGCGGTGGTTGGTGCCGATCCACCGCCAGAGTTCGTCCAGGCCGGCGAGCACCGGCTCGGCCGCAACGGGCCAGTCGTCCCGGGCCAGGAGCTGGTCGTGGAACTCGACCACGGCCTGAGCGGAAAGGGGCGGCTGCGGATGCGTCATGTCGAGAGGGGTGGCGGGATCGAGGGCGAGGGGGACACCAGCGGGGTGGGGGCCCGGCCGCGGGCGTCCTGCTCCAGCAGGGCGTGCGTGCGTTGCAGGATAGCGTCTGCCGCCGGCCAGCCCGGCCAGCGCCGCTCGATGTGCACGCTCGGGCCCCAGGCTCCCCAGTGGCCGGGCACCGTCGGCCCGAGCACGGACAGCAGCGGCACGCCCACGGCAGCGGCCAGGTGCCCCGGCCCGGTGTCGTTGGACACGACCAGGGCAGCCTGCTCCATGAGCGCGGCATAGGCGCCCAGGTCCACCCCCTCCAGCACCACCGCGCCGGGATAGTCCCGGTGCGAGACGAGCACCTCCTCGCCCGGCCCGGGGCACAGCACCACCGGCCGGCCCAGCGCCTGCGGCAGCTGCTGCACGTAGGCCGGGAAGTGCGGCCAGCGCTTGTCGTGGTGGTCGTAGGTGCCTCCGGCATAGGGACAGGCGAGCACGAAGCCCGGCGCCACCCCGCGTGCCTGGAGCAGCGCGCGGGCACGATCGCGCGCGCCTTCATCGATTCGCCAGCCGATGGATGCCGGCACGGGCGCCGAGGTGCCAAGGAAGGCATCGCCCAGCTGCCAGTACTCCTGCAGCGTGTGCACCCCGCGCGGCTTGGGCAGCGCCCGGGCCAGCAACAGCGAGCGCCCCTCGTAGGCGAAGCCCAGCGCCCGCCAGCCCGCCAGCCGCATCTCCAGCGCGCTGCCGAAGGAGTAGGGGAAGGCGATGGCGTCGGCGCTGCCGCCCGCTGGCGGGGCGGAGCCGGCCAGCCCGGGTGCAAGCGTTCGGCGCAGCGAGCGCAGTTGCGCGATGCGCTCGCGCGTGCTGGTCGGCAGGCGGTGGACCTGCCACCCGAAACCCGCCAGCAGACTCGGCGCCCAGCCCTTGCCGATGAGGTGCAGCGTGAAGCCGGCCTGCTCGATGCGCCGCAGCGTGGGCACCGACAGCACGACATCGCCGACCCAGTTGCGCAGGCGGATGACGACCGGGCGAGTCACGAGGCGGGAGGGGCTGGGGGAGGAAAGGGGCGGCGCGGGGCGTGAGCCCCGCATTGTCCCCCAGCCCGGGTGCCTCGGCCTCCCACCGAGACGCCCGGGTTGCCCACTCCCAGGGTGTTCAGCCCTGGGTGGCCGGCGTCTTCTCGGCCGCCTTGTCGTGCTTGCGCGCCTTGTCCGACTTGTCGGCCTTCTCGGCGCGCTCCTTGCGCTCGGGCGAGACGTAGCGCACCGGCTTGCTGGTGCCGCCCGCGCCGTTGTAGGAGTCGCCGGCCACCCGCAGGCCGGCATCGGACATGCGGCGGGCATTGCCCGGCCCGAGGCCGCCGACGCGGTCGACGAGGTCGTCCCAGCCCTTGAATTCGCCGCTCTTGCGCGCGGCGAGGATCTTGGCGGACATGGCCGGGCCGATGCCCTTGACGGTCTCGAGCTCGGCCTGGCTGGCCTTGTTCACGTCCACGGGGCTGGAGCCGGCGAAGGCCAGCGGGGCGGCTGCGGCGCAGGCGGCCAGCAGCAGGGTGACGAGGATGCGCTTCATGGTGATCTCCTGGTGGTTTCCGAGTGCGGCCGACGACGCCGGCCTGCAGGAGATTCTGGGAACCACACCCCGCGCGCGAAACCCGCTGCGGGGTGGGCCGGAAGGGGGAGACCCCAAAGAGGGGGGGGGAAGGGCGCTGGGCCCGATGCTCAGGCGGCCGGGCCCGGGCTGCGCAGGCGACGGATGCGCCGGCGCATCCGCCGCACCCGGTTCAGCCGCCGCAGCGCCTGCGCCAGGCGCACGGGCCAGGGCGGCGGGCGCATCTGCAGCCCGGCGTGCCAGCTGTACTGCGTGGCCAGTTCCTCGGGCGTGAGGCCATGCTTCAGGATGACACCGTCCATGTCCCGGCGCGGGTCCATCTCGGGGTTGTTCTTGTACAGCTCCCCGCCCAGCGGGCGCGTGTGCCACACGGGCGTGGCATCCAGGATCGCGATCGAATCCTGCCGCGCGCTGCCGATCAGCCGGGGCCACAGGAAGTCCAGCCCCCAGCCGCTGCGGCTCTCGGTGAAGCTCGCACGGCAGGCCGTCAGGGCGGCGCGGTCGAAGATCGGCGCCATCACCTCCACGAAGCGGGTGTGGCGCAGCGCCATGCCCGGGCGCTGCAGCAGCATCGGGTGCCCGCGGTAGGACTGCGGCGTGAGCGCCGGCTGCGCCAGCGCCAGCCCGAAGCCGCGGAACAGGGCGAACATGCGGTTGAGCGTGGCGGTGTCCGCACTCAGGTCGTCGTCGGGAAACCAGAAGGTGTCGTAGAACTCGAGCAGCTGCGGGTGGTCGTCCAGCAGCTCGCCGATGCACGGCCACTTCGGGCCCTTGCGGGCCTCCCACAGCGGCGTGTCGGCGCGCCACTGGTCGGGCTGCGAGCCGTAGTAGCTGATGAAGAGGTCGAAGTCGCAGCTCGCCCCCTCGATCCACTGGCGGTGCAGCGAGCGGTCGCCCGCGCGCAGGACGACGAGGTTGCGCGGGCGCGCGCTTCTCATGCTGCCGGGGCCAGCAGGTCGCCCGCGGTCTTCAGCGCGGCGGCCACGATCTGGTCCATGTTGTAGTACCGGTACTGCGCCAGGCGCCCCACGAAGGTGACCCCGCGCTCCTCCTGCACGAGGGCGGCATAGCGCTGGAAAAGCGCCTCGTTGGCGGGGTTGGGCACCGGGTAGTAGGGGTCGCCCTCGGCTTGCGGGTACTCCCGCACGATCGAGGTGCCCGTGTGCGCCTGCCCGGTGAGGTGCCTGAACTCGGTGATGCGCGTGTAGGCGTGGCGATTGGGGTAGTTCACGGTGCCCACGCTCTGGAAGGCGCCGCCTGCCGGCTGCGCCACGTGCTCGTGCTCGAAGCGCAGGCTGCGGTAGGGCAGGGGGCCGAAGCGGTGGCCGAAGTAGGCGTCCACCGGGCCGGTCCACACAAGGTGGCGGTGCGGCCAGGCCTGGCGCGCCTGGCGGTCGTCGCATCCGGTGTGCACCTCGATGAGCGGGTGGTCGAGCATGCGCCGGAACATCGCGCCGTAGCCAGCGGCCGGCATGAACTGGTAGCGATCGCCGAAGTAGCGGTCGTCGTCGCTGGTGCGCGTGGGGATGCGCGCGGCCACGCCGGCCGACAGCTCGCTCAGGTCCAGCCCCCACTGCTTGCGCGTGTAGCCGCGGAAGAACTTCTCGCACAGGTCCGCTCCCACGCTGCCGAGCACCACGTCTTCGCTGGTGCGCACCGTCTCGCGCGGCTCGCGCACGCGCTCGAGGAACTGTTCCACGCCGGCCTCGTCCAGGTCCAGCCCGTACAGCCGGTTGATCGTCGTGCGGTTGATGGGGATGGGCAGCAGCTGCCCGTCCACCTCGGCCAGCACGCGGTGCTCGTACAAGCGCCAGTCGGTGAAGCGCGAGAGGAAGCGCATCACCGCTTCGCTGTTGGTGTGGAAGATGTGCGGACCGTAGGGGTGCACGAGCACGCCGTGCTCGTCGAGGTGGTCCCAGGCGTTGCCCCCGATGTGCGGTCGGCGGTCCACGACCACCACGCGGCGGCCCGCGTCGGCGAGAATCCGGGCGCATGTCGAGCCCGCGAAGCCTGCGCCCACGATGAGAAAGTCCACTTCCGGGGTCGAGGCAGGGCTCATGTCGGGGCGAAGGGGCGAGGGCTCATGACGCTGGCGGATTGTCTCAGACGGCCCCGCGTCCTGCACTTCGTCACCGGGGGCTTCTCCGGGGCCACGGCGGTGGCGGCTGACCTCGTGCGCGCCTCGCGGGCCAGCGGCCGCTGCGAGCCCCTGCTGGTGCTGCGGCGCAAGCGCCAGACGCCCGCTGCGCGCGTGCAGGCCTTGCGCGAGGAGGGCCTGAACGTGCGCACCGTGCCCGGCGCGCTGCATGGGGCCACCATCGTCTCACTCGTGCGGCTGTGCCGCGCCTGGCAGCCTGATGTCTTCGTCGCCCACGGCTTCAGCGAGCACCTGTGGGGCCGCTATGCAGCCCTGCTGGCCGGCGTGCCGCATCTCGTGCACGTGGAACACAACTCGCGCGAGCGCTACGGGCGCTGGCGCCTGGCGCAGGCGCGCTGGCTCGCCGGGCGCACCGACCGCATCGTGGGCGTGTCGGCAGGCGTGCGCGACAGCCTCCTGGCGCTGGGCATGCCCGCTGACCGCACCGTCGCGATCGACAACGGCGTCCGGCTCGAGCCCTTCCGCACCACGGGCGACACGCCGCTGTCCGAGCGCGAGCGCGCGGTGGTGATGAGCGCGCGCTTTGCCCGTCAGAAGGATCACGAAACGCTCATCCGGGCCGTGGCGCTGCTGCGCGAACGCGGGCTGCGCCTGCCGCTTGTGCTGGCCGGCGCGGGCAAGGCGTCGCTGCAGGAACAGGCGCGGCGCCTGGTGCATCGCCTGTCGCTGCAGGACCTCGTGGAGTTCGCCGGCCACTACCCTGACATGCCCGGCCTGCTCGGCCGCCACGCCTTCCATGTGCTGAGCACGCACTACGAGGGCATGCCGCTGGCGCTGGTGGAGGCCATGGCTGCGGGCTGCGCCGTGGCGGGCTCGGCCGTGCCGGGGGTGCGCGAGCTGCTGCGCGACGGTGTGGACGGGCGGCTCTTTCCCGAAGGCGATGCGCAGGCGCTGGCGGGCATCCTGCAAGGCTGGCTGCAGTCGCCCGAGGAGCCGCAGCGTCTGGCCTATGCGGCGCGGCAGCGCGCCTTGCGGGAGATGAGCCTGGAGCAGATGGCCGGCCGCTACGAGGACCTCTTCGAGGCCCTCGCCGCCGGGCCGCCTCACTCCGCCCAGTGACGCGCCACCCAGGGCGCAGGCCGCACGAAGCGCCAGCGCCGGTTGCGCCGGCCCTCTATGGCGTCCGGCGGGTTCACCTCGCCGTGGAAGACGACGATGCGCGCACCGGCCGGCGGCTCGGGCTCGCGCCAGTAGTTGGCAGGCCAGTGCGGGATGCAGTGGTACTTGTAGCTCGCACACCAGGACGCCGGCCAGTAGGCGAGCCGCCCCTGGCGATGCAGCACCTCCGACAGGAAGGCCTGCTCGTTGCGCAGCCTCTCGCGCACCGCCTCCTGCGTGGCGCGGAACTCCGCCAGCACGTCGGCGTGCGCGCCCAGCTCGAAGCGGTACACGGAGGAGTTGCCGGTGACGCGCCACGGCCGCTTCCAGTCGTGGATGATGAGGAACTCGCCGGGATGCTCGAAAAAGGGCGTGATGTCGTCCAGGATGACCACGTCCACGTCCAGGAAGAGCGCGGTGCCCCGCAGGCCGTGCAGATCGGCCTCGAAGGTGGTGAGCTTGGTCCAGCCGCGCTCGGGGATGCCCGCGGGCAGCGCCAGGCTCGGGATGGGCAGGCACTGCACTTCCGCGCGCAGGCCCCGGCTGTCGTCGGTGAGGCAGACGAAGCGGAAGTCGCCCCGCAGGTGCCGGCGCACCATCGCGTACAGGCGGTTGACGTACTCGGGGCCGTACTTGGTGCCCCACTTCATGCACAGGACGACGCGCTCGGGCGCCGGCGTCTGCGTCACAGTTCCTCCACCGGCCGCGGAGGGAAGCTGTCCCAGCCCAGGCAGCCTGGGCATTGCCAGAACCAGTGGCGTGCCTCGAAGCCGCAGGCCGCGCAGCGGTAGCGCTGGACGGGCGCGGCAGCCTGGGAGACGGCCTTGCGGATGCCGGCCAGGCCTTCCTCGCCCCATGTGGCGGGCGGCTGGGCGAGCAGCGCCTCGGCGGCGGACAGCGTGGGCTGGCGCTGCAGCTGGCCAGCCAGCAACGCGGCTTGCTCCTGCTCGCGGCCGCCTGGGCCCTGCATGAGCGCACGCAGCACGGCCATCGAAGGCGCGCGCGCCTGCAGGGTGTGCAGGGCGGCGCGGGCCTCGTCGAGCCGCCCGCAGGCCGCGGCCGCCTCCACGTAGGGCAGTGCCACAAGACCGAAGCTGGCCGGCGCCACCTTCAGCAGGTCCTCGAAAGCCTGCATCGCGCCCTCGGCGTCCCCGCTGTGCAGTCGCCGCTGGCCGAGCATCACCAGCGGGCGCGCGGCCTGTGGCTGCGCGGCGCGCGCACGCTCCAGCGCGAGTTGCGCGTCCTGCTCGCGCCCCTGCTCCTGGGCCTGCTGCGCGAGCTCGCACTCGTAGTGCGCGCGCCGGGAGGCGAAGTCGCCTCGGCCGGCCGCCTCCAGGCGCGTGGCGGTCTCGATGGCGGCGGGCCAGTCCCGCGAGCGCTCGTACAGCGACAGCAGCGCCAGCTGCGCATCGCTGTCGAAGGCGGTGCCCTGCAGCTCGCGGAAGGCGGCCTCGGCGCGGTCGAAGAGCCCGGCGCGCATGAAGTCCTGGGCCAGCGCATGGCGGGCACGGGCCCGGTCGGTTGGCGCCAGGTCAGCGCGCGCCAGCAGGTGCTCGTGCACGCGCACGGCACGCTCGAACTCGCCACGGCGGCGAAAGAGGTTGCCCAGGGCGAAGTGCAGCTCCACCGTGTCCGGGTCGTTCTGCACCGCCTCGATGAAGGCGTCCACCGCCTTGTCCTGCTGCTCGTTGAGCAGCAGGCTCAGCCCCCGGAAGTAGGCGCGTGGGGCTTCACGGTTCTCCCGGCGCAACTGGCGCAGGTCCAGCCGCGCAGCGATCCACCCCAGCGCAAAGGTCGCCGGGAGGGCGAACAGCATCCACTGCCAGTCAAAGTCCATCGCGCGGCGGGTGTTCGGGGCCGGCAGCCGGCGCAGGCGCGGCCGCGGCGGCTGTGGCGCCACCCGGCGCGGCCGCGGGCGCCAGGCGCCGTGCCTCTCGCCGCTGGCGCCACCACCGCGGCAGCATGGCCAGCACCCCCGTGACGCTGCCCAGGGCGAAGGCGGCGAGCACGACGATCACCATGGGCGCGCTCCACTCCACGCCGAAGAACCAGTTGACGGTGGCCTTGTGCTGGTTGTTCAGCGCGAAGGCGAAGAGCGTGAAGAAGACGAAGGCGCGCGCCAGCCAGACGAGGATGCGCATGCGCTCAGGCTATCACGCGGAGCCGGCGGGATCCTTCGGCGCGGAGCCATCCACGGACTCGCGCAGGGCCTTCCCGGGCTTGAAATGCGGCACCAGCCGCTCGGGCACGAGCACCCGCGCACCGCTGCGCGGGTTGCGCCCGACCCGAGGCGGGCGCCGGTTGATCGAGAAGCTCCCGAAGCCTCGGATCTCGATGCGGTGCCCGCGCGCGAGCGCGTCGGACATCGCATCGAGCATCGTCTTGACGGCGAACTCGGTGTCGCGCTGCGTGAGCTGCGCGAACCGTTCCGCCAGTCGGGCGACGAGATCCGACCGGGTCATCGGCCTCAGCCGTTGCCGCCGCTGCCGCCGTCGAGCTTGGCGCGCAGCAGGGCGCCCAGGCTGGTCGTGCCGGCGGTCTCGCGCTCGTTGCTGGCCGACAGGCGCTGCATGGCTTCCTGCTGGTCGGCCATGTCCTTGGCCTTCAGCGAGAGCTGGATGGAGCGCATCTTGCGGTCGATGTTGATGATCATCACCGACAGCTCGTCGCCTTCCTTGATGACGTTGCGGGCGTCCTCGACGCGGTCGCGGCTGATCTCGCTGGCGCGCAGGTAGCCCGTCACGTCGTCGGTGAGTTGCACCTCGGCGCCGCGCGGGTCCACCGTCTTGACCTTGCCCGAGACCACGGAGCCGCGGTCATTCATGGTGGTGAAGGTGGTGAACGGGTCGGTGTCGAGCTGCTTGATGCCCAGCGAGATGCGCTCGCGCTCGACGTCCACCGCCAGCACGATCGCCTCGAGCTCCTGGCCCTTCTTGTAGTTGCGCACGGCCGTCTCGCCGGGCTCGTTCCAGGAGAGGTCCGACAGGTGCACGAGGCCGTCGATGCCCTGCGCCAGGCCGATGAACACGCCGAAGTCGGTGATCGACTTGACCGGGCCCTTGACGCGGTCGCCGCGCTTGACGTTGGAGCTGAACTCCTCCCAGGGGTTGGCCTTGCACTGCTTCATGCCCAGGCTGATGCGGCGCTTGTCCTCGTCGATCTCCAGCACCATGACCTCGACTTCCTCGCCAAGCGTCACGACCTTCGAAGGAGCCACGTTCTTGTTGGTCCAGTCCATCTCCGAGACGTGCACCAGGCCTTCGATGCCCGGCTCGATCTCGACGAAGGCGCCGTAGTCGGCGATGTTGGTGACCTTGCCGAACAGGCGCGTGCCGGTGGGGTAGCGGCGCGACACGCCCAGCCAGGGGTCGTCGCCCAGCTGCTTCAGGCCGAGGCTGACGCGGTTCTTCTCGGCGTCGAACTTCAGCACCTTGGCGGTGAGCTCCTGGCCGACCTGCACCACCTCGGTGGGGTGGCGCACACGGCGCCAGGCCATGTCGGTGATGTGCAGCAGGCCGTCGATGCCGCCGAGGTCCACGAAGGCGCCGTACTCGGTGATGTTCTTCACCACGCCGTGGACGATGGCGCCCTCGGTCAGCGTCTCGAGCAGCTTGGCGCGCTCCTCGCCCATCGAGGCCTCGACCACCGCGCGGCGCGACAGCACCACGTTGTTGCGCTTGCGGTCGAGCTTGATGACCTTGAATTCCATCGTCTTGCCCTCGAAGGGCGACATGTCCTTCACGGGGCGGGTGTCCAGAAGCGAGCCGGGCAGGAAGGCGCGGATGCCGTTGACCAGCACCGTCAGGCCGCCCTTGACCTTGCCGCTGACCGTCCCGGTGACGAAGTCGCCGGACTCCAGCGCGTTCTCCAGCGCCAGCCACGAGGCCAGGCGCTTGGCCTTGTCGCGCGAGAGGATGGTGTCGCCGTAGCCGTTTTCCACGGCGTCGATGGCCACCGAGACGTAGTCGCCCGCCTGGACCTCGAGCTCGCCCTGGTCGTTCTTGAACTCCTCGATGGGGATGTACGACTCGCTCTTCAGGCCGGCGTTGACGACGACGTGGTTGAAGTCGATGCGCACCACCTCGGCGGTGATGACCTCGCCGGCGCGCATCTCGGCGCGCTTGAGCGACTCCTCGAACAGGGCGGCAAAGGACTCTCCGCCGGCGGCGGCGGACTGGATCTCGGACATGTGGTTTCCTGCGCCGGGCCTGTCGGGTGTCGAGGGGACCGGCATGAATGCAACGGGTGTTGCGGGGTTGGGGTTGCAGATTCGCCGCACCCGGTGGCCTGCTGGCCGGAAGGGGAGTGCGACGGGCCTGGCGGCCGCCCGGGGTTTCAGGCCCCGAACGGCCTGCGCTGTGCCCACCAGCCGAGCACGAGATCCACGGATTCGTCGATCCCGAGGCCCGAGTTGTCGAGCGACAGTGCGTCTTCGGCCGGCTTCAGAGGCGACGCGCTTCGACTGCGGTCACGCTCGTCGCGCATCTCAAGGTCGGCACGAAGGTCTTCGAGTATAGCCGGAATTCCCTTGGAAATCAATTGCTTATGGCGCCTGTCGGCGCGCTGCGCGGCGCTCGCGGTGAGGAACACCTTGAGCGCTGCATCGGGGAAGACGACAGTGCCCATGTCGCGCCCGTCGGCCACCAGGCCGGGCAAGCGGCGAAAGCCCAGCTGCAGTTCGTGCAGCGCCTGGCGCACCGCCGGCACCGCCGACACGCGCGAGGCCAGCAGCCCGCCGGCCTCGCTGCGCACCTCCTCGGTGACATCCTCCTGCCCGAGGAAGATGCGGTCGCCCGCAAAGCGCAGGTCCAGCCCGGCGGCGAGCCGGGCCAGGGCCTCGTGGTCGGCGAAGTCCACGCCGGCGCGTTGCGCCGCCACGCCGGCGGCGCGGTAGATCGCGCCGGAGTCCAGCTGCACATAGCCCAGCCGCTCGGCCAGCCGGCTGGCCAGCGTGCCCTTGCCCGAGGCAGAGGGGCCGTCCACGGCGATCACGGGGATGTCCGCCGGCCGGGCCTGCGCGAGGCCGAAGAGGGCCTCGAAGTAGTCCGGGAAGGTCTTGCCCACGCAGGCGGGGTCCTGGATGCGCACCGGTACATGGCCGCCGGCCAGCGGGTTGAAGGCCGCCAGCGACAGGCACATGGCCATTCGGTGGTCGTCGTAGGTGTGCACCGACGCGGGCCTCCAGCGCACGGGCGGATGCACCTCGACGAAGTCGGGGCCTTCCACCACGTCCGCGCCCACGCGCCTGAGCTCGGCGGCCATTGCCGCGATGCGGTCGGTCTCCTTGACGCGCCAGCTCCCGATGTTCGTCAGCCTGCTCGGCCCGTTGGCGTACAGCGCCATCACGGCCAGCGTCATGGCGGCGTCGGGGATGTGGTTGCAGTCCAGCTGCAGCGCCCGCAGCGGCCAGGCGCCACGGCAGACCTCCAGCCAGTTCGGGCCGCTGCGCACCTGCGCGCCCATGGCCTGCGCGGCCTCGACGAAGCGGATGTCGCCCTGGATGGAGTCCTCGCCCACGCCCTCGATGCGCACCGGCTGGCCAGGTGTGGCGGCCAGCGCGCCCAAGGCCACGAAGTACGAGGCCGAGGAGGCGTCGCCTTCCACGTGGATCTCCCCCGGCGTGGCGTAGCGGCTGCCTGCGGGGATGGTGAAGCGAGAGAACCCGTCGCGCTGCACCCGCACCCCGAAGCGCGCGAGCATGTTCAGCGTGATCTCCACGTAGGGCCGCGAGATGAGCTCGCCCTCGACCTCGACCACCGCGGCCTGCCGTTCACATACCAGAGGCAGCGCCAGCAGCAAGGCGGTGAGGAACTGGCTGGAGACGTCTCCGCGCACGCGGATGGGCTGGCCGATGTCCAGCCGACCTCCGGCCGTGCCCGTCAGGCGCAGCGGCGGGTAGCCGGGCTGCCCCAGGTCCTGCACGGCGGCACCCATGGCGCGCAGCGCCTGCACGAGGTCGCCGATGGGGCGCTCGTGCATGCGGGCCACGCCCGAGACCTCGAAGTCTCCGCCCTGGGTCGCAGCCAGCAGCGCGAGCGCAGCCGTGAGCGGGCGCATGGCCGTGCCCGCGTTGCCCAGGAAGAGCTGCGCCCGGTTCACGCGCAGCCGCCCGCCCAGCCCCGTGACATGCCAGGCCTCGCCGTGCTGCGCCACCGTGCAGCCCAGCGTGCGCAGGGCCTGCAGCATCACGCGGGTGTCGTCGGACTGCAGCAGGTCGTGGATGACGGTGCGGCCGTCGGCCAGGCCGGCCAGCAGCAGCACGCGGTTGGAGATGCTCTTGGAGCCGGGCAGCCGCACGGTGCCCCGGGCGCTGCTCATCGGCGGCAGGTCGAGGAAGGGCAGGCTGTACATGGCGGGGGCGTGCCGGCGCGGGCTCAGTCCGCGGCGCCGCGCATGCGCCAGGCGGCGCGCGCGGTGGAGATCGCCGTGAGCTGCGCGTGCAGGGCCTGCGCGTCGCCGGCCCGCAGGGCCTGCTCCAGGCCGTCGAGGGCCTGCCGGAAGAGCGCCGATTGCGCCAGCACCTCGTCGCGGTTGGCCAGCAGGATGTCGCGCCACATCGCCGGCTCGGCCCCGGCGATGCGCGTGAAGTCGCGAAAGCCCGGGCCGGCCAGGCCGAGCAGCGCGGCCGCGTCGTCCTGCCGGGCGATGGCCTCGAAGGCGGCGAAGGCCAGGAGGTGGGGCAGGTGGCTCACGGCCGCGTAGGCGCGGTCGTGAGCCTCGGGGGTCATCGTCAGTACGCGCGCGCCCACCGCTTCCCAGCAGCGCCGGGCGCGGGCGACCCGCTGCGGGTCGCTCTCGGAGGTGGGGGTGAGAATGACCTGGCAGCCCCGGTAGAGCGCCGCGTCGGCCTCGTCCACGCCGGCGCGCTCCTTGCCGGCGATGGGGTGCGCCGGCACGAAGTGGTCCACCCGCGGCCCGAGGCCGAGCCGCGCGGCGTGCACGACATCGCGCTTGGTGCTGCCCACGTCCATGCACAGGGCCCCGGGTGCCAGGGCCTCACGCACCGACTCCAGCACCGCCTGCGTGGTGGCCACTGGCACGGCCAGCACCAGCAGATCGCTGCCAGCGGCTGCCGCGGAGGCATCAGGCGCCACCGCGTCCACCACCCCGAGCTCCAGCGCCCGCTGCGCCGAGGCGGGCGAGCGGCTGAAGCCCACGATGCGTCGCACCGCGCCGGCCTGGCGCAGGGCCAGCGCAAAGCTGCCTCCCATGAGGCCGCAGCCGATGACCCCGAGCTGTTCGACCATCGGGGTGCCGCTCAGTGGGCGTCGACCGGGTACGTCCCGAGGACCTTGAAGAAGGCGCAGGCGGCGCGCAACTCCGCCAGCGCAGCCGCCACGCGCGGCTCGTCCGGGTGGCCCTGCAGGTCGATGTAGAAGTAGTACTCCCACTGGCCCGAGCGCGCGGGGCGCGACTCGAAGCGCGTCATCGACACCCCGTGCGCCTTCAGCGGCACGAGCATGTCATGCACGGCGCCGGGCCGGTTGGCCACCGACACCACGAGGCTCGTGCAGTCGCGCCCGCTGGCCCCCGGCGCCGCATGCCGCTCGGGCAGCGCCACCACGGCGAAGCGGGTGCGGTTGTGGGCGTCGTCCTGGATGGCCGGGGCCACGATGTGCAGGCCGAATTCGCTGGCCGCGCGGTCGCCGGCGATCGCGGCCAGGCTCGGGTCCGCGGCGGCCTGCCGCGCACCTTCGGCGTTGCTGGCCACCGGCCGGCGCTCGGCGTGGGGCAGGTGCTGCGTCAGCCAGGCGTGGCACTGCGCCAGGGCTTGCGGATGCGCGAGCACCGCCGAGACGCCTTCCAGCGAGTCGCGGCCGCGCAGCAGGTTGTGCCGCACGAGCAGGCTTGTCTCGCCGACGATGAACAGCGGCGTGTGCAGGAAGAGGTCCAGCGAGCGCGCGACCACGCCTTCGGTGGAGTTCTCCACCGGCACCACGCCAAAGTCCGCCGCCCCGGCGCTGGCCGAGCGGAACACCTCGTCGATGCTGCCGCAGGGCACGCGTGCGATGGACGACCCGAAATAGCCCAGCGCCGCCTGTTCGCTGAAGGTGCCGGCCGGGCCGAGGTAGGCCACGCGGGTGGGGCTTTCCAGCGCACGGCAGGCCGACATCACCTCGCGCCAGATGGGGGCGATGCTCTCGGCCTTGAGCGGGCCGGGGTTCGCCGCCTTCAGGCTCTCGATGACCTGCGCCTCGCGCTCGGGCCGGAAGACCGGCGAGCCCTCGTGCTTCTTCACCTCGCCGACCTGCAGCGCGAGCCCGGCGCGCCGGTTGAGCAGCGCCAGCAGCTCGCGGTCAACCGCGTCGATCTGTTCGCGCAGCGACTGCAGGGACGGGTTCATCAGGGGGCATTCCCTTCGGCGGGGGGCTCTTCCGCCGGCGCATCACCGCCTGCGTCGTTCTCGACGATGCGCTGCAGCCCGCTGAGCTTGCTGCCGTCGTCCAGGGCGATGAGCTTCACGCCCTGGGTGGCCCGGCCGAGCTCGCGCATCTCGGCCACACGCGTGCGCACGAGCACGCCGCGGTCGGTGATGAGCATGATCTCGTCGGCCGGCCGCACGAGCGTGGCGGCCACCACGCGTCCGTTGCGCTCGGTCTGCTGGATGGCGATCATCCCCTTGGTGCCGCGGCCGTGGCGCGTGTATTCCACGATGCTCGTGCGCTTGCCGAAGCCGTTGGCCGTGGCGGTGAGCACGCTCTGCGTCTCGTCCTCGGCCACGAGCATGGCGATCACGTTCTGCCCCTCCTCGAGCATCATGCCGCGCACGCCTCGTGCCGTGCGGCCCATCGGGCGCACGTCATCCTCGTCGAAGCGCACGGCCTTGCCGCCGTCGGAGAAGAGCATCACGTCGTGCTTGCCGTCGGTGAGCGCCGCGCCGATGAGGTAGTCGCCTTCGTCGAGGTCCACGGCGATGATGCCGGCCTTGCGCGGGTTGCTGAACTCGTCCAGCGCCGTCTTCTTCACCGTGCCCAGGGCCGTGGACATGAACACGTAGTGGTCGGCCGGGAAGCTGCGGAACTCGCCCGTGAGCGGCAGCACCACCGTGACCTTCTCCTCCGGCTGCAGCGGGAACATGTTGACGATGGGCTTGCCGCGGCTCGCGCGGCCGCCCTGCGGCACCTCCCACACCTTGAGCCAGTACACCCGGCCGCGATTGGAGAAGCACAGGATCCAGTCGTGCGTGTTGGCGATGAAGAGCTGGTCGATCCAGTCGTCTTCCTTGGTCTGCGCGGCCTGCTTGCCCCGGCCGCCGCGGCGCTGGGCGCGGTATTCGGCGAGCGGCTGGCTCTTGATGTAGCCGGTGTGGCTGAGCGTGACCACCATGTCGGTGGGCGTGATGAGGTCCTCGGTGCCGAGTTCCTGCACGTTGTGCTCGATGTGGCTGCGCCGCGCGCCCACCTTGGTCTGGCCGAACTCCTGGCGCAGCGCCGTGAGCTCCTCGCGGATGATCGAGGCCACGCGATCGGGCCGCGCCAGCACATCAAGCAGGTCGGCGATCTGCGCCATGACCTCCTTGTACTCGCCCACGATCTTGTCCTGCTCCAGGCCGGTGAGGCGCTGCAGCCGCATCTGCAGGATCTCCTGCGCCTGGTCCTCGGACAGGCGATACAGCCCGTCGGGCTGCAGCCCGTAGTGCGCCGGCAGGCCCTCGGGCCGGTAGGCAGCGCGCCCGCCCGGCGTGTCGGCTTCTGCCCGGGTGAGCATCTCGCGCACGAGGGAGGAATCCCAGCTGCGGCCCATCAGGGCGGCCTTGGCCATGGGCGGCGTAGGCGAGGTCTTGATGGTCTCGATGAACTCGTCGATGTTGGCCAGCGCCACGGCCAGCCCCTCGAGCACGTGGCCCCGCTCGCGCGCCTTGCGCAGCTCGAACACGGTGCGCCGCGTCACCACCTCGCGCCGGTGGTCCAGGAAGATCTCCAGCAGCTGCCTGATGTTGCACAGCCGGGGCTGGCCGTCCACCAGCGCCACCATGTTGATGCCGAAGGTGTCCTGCAGCTGGGTCTGCTTGTAGAGGTTGTTCAGGACGACCTCGGGCACCTCGCCGCGCCGCAGTTCGATCACCACGCGCATGCCGGACTTGTCGCTCTCGTCCTGGATGTGGCTGATGCCCTCGA
>JBMOGN010000054.1:0-17910 GCA_049318345.1 Rubrivivax sp.
CTGATCCGCGCGCGCAAGCTGCGCATGGTGGACCAGAAGGACCCGTCGGTGGAGCACGACGTGGGCCAGGTCGGGGAGATCACCGCCATCGACCCGGCGGTAGTCAAGGCGCTGCAGGACGACCAGTTCATCCCCGTCATCAGCCCCATCGGCTTCGGCGAGCACAACGAGAGCTTCAACATCAATGCCGACCTCGTGGCCAGCAAGCTCGCCACGGTGCTCAAGGCCGAGAAGCTCATGCTGCTGACCAACACCCCGGGCGTGCTGGACAAGGCCGGCCGGCTGCTGACCAACCTGTCGGCCCGCGAGATCGACGAGCTGTTCGCCGACGGCACCATCAGCGGCGGCATGCTGCCCAAGATCAGCGGGGCGCTGGACGCTGCCAAGAGCGGCGTGAACGCGGTGCACATCATCGACGGGCGCGTGCCGCACGCGATGCTGCTGGAGATCCTCACCGACCAGGCCTACGGCACGATGATCCGCTCGCACTGATCGGCTCGAGCGCCTTTCCTTCCCGCCTGAGCTTTCGCCTGCGCGACCGGCCCCGCATGCCACGCCCCATCTGGCTGTTCGACCTGGACAACACGCTGCACGACGCCTCGCACGCGGCGTTCCGCCATCTCAACGAGGAGATGACGGCCTACATCGTGCGCGAGCTCGGCCGCACGCCAGCCGAGGCCGATGCGATGCGCCGCGACTACTGGCTGCGCTACGGCGCCACCGTGCTCGGGCTCATCCGCCACCACGGCGTGAAGAGCGCGCACTTCATGCACCACACGCACCTGCTGCCCGGGCTGGAGGAGCGGCTGCGCGGCCACGCCCACGACTTCCACGCGCTGCGCAGGCTGCCCGGGCGGCGGCTCATCCTCACCAACGCACCGGCGGACTACACCGCGCGCGTGCTCGGGGTGCTGGGCATCGCCCACCACTTCGAGGACGTGATCGCCATCGACCACATGCACATGTTCGGCCACCTGCGGCCCAAGCCCGATGCGCGCATGCTGCGCTGGGTGGCCGCGCGGCTGCGCGTGCACCCCTCGCGCTGCGTGCTGGTGGAAGACACGCTGGAACACCAGAAGTCTGCGCGCAAGGTGGGCATGCGCACGGTGTGGATGCAGCGCTGGGCGCGCGCGGCGGTGGCGGCGGGCCGGCCGGCTCCGCGCTGGACCACCGGGCGCCCCGGCTATGTGGACCGTCGCGTGAGCCGGCTGTCCGCGCTGCTGCGCTGCGGCCTCGTCGGGGGCTGAACTGCGGCTGAACGCCCCCCGGAGTTGGTGTTTACCATCCCCGAGACGGGCGGCGGCGCTGTGCAAGAATCTCCTGGCACTCCCCCTGCCATGCTTCCCTCCCCGATGACCGAGACGCCCGACTCCGACGTTGGCGTTGGCTCCGCCGACGCTGCACGGGCCGACCCCGTTCGCAAGCGCCCCAAGCCGGGCGAGCGCCGCGTGCAGATCCTGCAGGCCCTGGCGGCGATGCTGGAGCACCCGGGTGCCGAGCGCGTCACCACCGCCGCGCTGGCTGCGCGCCTGGAGGTGAGCGAGGCGGCGCTGTACCGGCACTTCGCCAGCAAGGCGCAGATGTTCGAGGGCCTGATCGAGTTCATCGAGTCCAGCGTCTTCACACTCGTCAACCAGATCGTCGAGCGCGAGCCCTCCGGCGCCGTGCAGGCGCGCCGCATCGCCACGCTGCTGCTGCAGTTCGGCGACCGCAACCCCGGCATGACGCGCGTCATGGTGGGCGACGCCCTCGTCTTCGAGCACGAGCGGCTGAACGCCCGCATGAACCAGTTCTTCGACCGTGTGGAGTCGCAGCTGCGCCAGAGCCTGCGCGCGGCCGCCGAGGCCGCGGGCTCGCCGACGCCCACCGTCGACGCCGCTGCCCTGGCCTCGGCGATGGTCTCGTTGGTCATCGGCCGGCTGCACCGCTACGCGCGCTCGGGCTTCCGGCGTTCGCCGCTGGAGCAGCTGGACGCCGCGCTCGCCCGCCTGGCCGGCTGAGCCTGCTCGGCGCAGGCGATGGCGCTGGCCACCGAAGTCGGCGGGGAGCCGATCGTGTTGCGGCCCGAGCGGGTCGCCTTCCTGCCCCAGCGCGGCGCGCTGCTCGTGGCCGATGCCCACTTCGGCAAGGCCCACACCTTCCGCCGCCTGGGCGTGCCCGTGCCCGCGGGCACCACCTCGGCCAACCTCGCGGCGCTGGACCGCGCCCTGGCGCAGACCCGGGCCTCGCGCATCGTCTTCCTGGGCGACCTGCTGCACTCGCGCCACGCGCTGCAGGCGCAGCTGGTGGAGGAGGTGGGCCAGTGGCGGCTGCGCCATGCCTCGCTGGAGATCACCCTCGTGCGGGGCAACCATGACGCGCACGCGGGTGCTACCCCGTTGCAATGGGCGATGCAGGTGGTCGACGAGCCTTGGCCGGAGGGGCCGCTGGACTGCTGCCACCACCCCGAGCCGCGGGCCGGCCGCTACGTGCTGGCCGGCCATGTGCACCCGGCGGTGCGCGTGGGGCACGGGCGCCACGGCCTGCGCCTGCCGTGCTTCCACTTTGGCGCCGCGGTGGGGGTGCTGCCGGCCTTCGGCGGCTTCACCGGCACGTACGTGGTGCAGCCCAGCCCCGGCGACCGCGTCTTCGTCGTGGCCGACGACGTGGTGCGCGAGCTCCCGCTGCCGCAGGAAACCGGGACGTCTCGGGGCCGGCCGGCGGCAGCCTGACTACACTGGCTGCATGAGTTCCGTCGAATCCCTCATCGCGCGCGCCGAGGCGCTGCTGGCGCGGCTGGAGTCCGTGCTGCCCCATCCGGCCGAGGCGCCCGACTGGGGCGCATCGGTGGCCTTCCGCTACCGCCGCCGAGGCAACGTGGGCGTACTGGAGCCGGTGCGCCACGTGGCCCGGATCGCGCTGGCCGAGCTGCGCGAGGTGGACGCGCAGAAGGAGCGCCTGCTGCGCAACACCGCGCGCTTCGTGGCGGGGCAGGGCGCAAACAACGTGCTGCTCACCGGCGCGCGCGGCACGGGCAAGAGCTCGCTCATCAAGGCCTGCCTGAACGAGTTCAGCGACCGCGGGCTGCGCCTGATCGAGGTCGACAAGGCCGACCTCGTGGACCTGCCCGACCTCGTGGACCTGGTGGCCGGCCGCCCCGAGCGCTTCATCGTCTACTGCGACGACCTGAGCTTCGATGCCGGGGAATCGGGCTACAAGGCGCTGAAGTCGATCCTCGACGGCTCGGTGGCGCAGTCCAGCGACAACGTGCTGGTGTACGCCACCAGCAACCGGCGCCACCTGCTGCCCGAGACGATGAAGGAGAACCTCAGCTACCAGCACACCGACGACGGCGAAGTGCATCCGGGCGAGGCGGTGGAGGAGAAGATTTCGCTGTCCGAGCGCTTCGGCTTGTGGATCAGCTTCTACCCCTTCAGCCAGGACGAATACCTGGCCATCGTCGCCCAGTGGCTGCGGCACTTCGGGTTGTCCGAGGCGCAAATCGCGGCCGCGCGGCCTCAGGCGCTGGTCTGGGCGCTGGAGCGCGGCTCGCGCTCCGGGCGCGTCGCGCAGCAGTTCGCGCGCGACTTTGCCGCCTCTGCCCATGGCTGAACGCGAGCCCGTGGAAGTGGCCGTGGGCGTACTCAGCGACCCCGAGGGCCGCTTCCTGCTCACCAGCCGGCCGCCCGGCAAGGTCTACGCCGGCTACTGGGAGTTCCCCGGCGGCAAGCTCGAGGCCGGCGAGACCGTGGAGCAGGCCCTGCGCCGCGAGCTGCAGGAGGAGATCGGCGTGACCATCGGCCCGGCGCGGCCCTGGCGCGTGGAAGTGTTCGACTACCCCCACGCCCGGGTGCGCCTGCACTTCTGCCGCGTGCAGGAATGGACGGGCGAGTTCGAGATGCGCGAGGGCCAGGAGATGGCCTGGGAGCGGCTGCCGGTGCGCTGCGCGCCGGTGCTGCCGGGCACGCTGCCGGTGCTGGACTGGCTGGCGGCCGAAGCGGCCTAAACTCGCGCCATGACGTGGCTGGACGATATCCGCTGGGACCGCGACGGGCTCGTGCCGGTGATCGCGCAGGAGCGGGGCAGCGGCGACGTGCTCATGGTGGCCTGGATGAACCGCGAGGCCCTGGCGGCCACCGCCGAGCGAGGCCAGGCGGTGTACTGGAGCCGCTCGCGCCAGCGCCTGTGGCACAAGGGCGAGGAATCGGGCCATGTGCAGCAGGTGCACGCGATCCGCACCGACTGCGACGCCGATGTGGTGCTGCTGGAGGTCACGCAGCTCGGCCACGAGCCGGGCATCGCCTGCCACACCGGACGCCACAGCTGCTTCTTCCGCCGCCTGGACGCCGGGCGCTGGGATGCCGTGGAGCCGGTGCTGAAGGACCCGCAGGCCATCTACGCGGCCCCACCTGCCGCCGCCGTCGAACCGGGTCCGTCCCTGCCATGAGCGCCGACGACACCCTGGCCCGCCTGGCCGCCGTGATCGAATCGCGCCGCGGCGGCGACCCGCAGCGCAGCTATGTCGCGCGGCTCTTCTCCAAGGGCCCCGATGCGGCGCTGAAGAAGGTCGGCGAGGAGGCCACCGAGGTCGTGATGGCGGCCAAGGACGGCGACCCGCTGCGCCTGACGGCCGAGGTGGCCGACCTGTGGTTCCACACCCTGGTGGTGCTGGCACAGCACGGGCTGCAACCCGCCGATGTGCTGGCCGAGTTGCGCCGGCGCGAAGGCCTGTCGGGTCTGGAAGAATTCGCCGCACGCAAGGCGAGTCAACGCGAGCAGGAGGAACCATGAACCAACCCATCGATCTGGGAGGCATCTCCCCGAGCGCGAAGTCGCTGGAGGAGTTGAACGGCCTCAGGACGGTGACGCTGGCCGTCTACGTGCTGCAGGCGCTGAGCCTGTTCTTCGGCGTGTCGGCGCTGGTGGCCATCATCATCAACTACGTCAAGCGCGACGACGTTGCCGGCACGGTGTACCAGAGCCACTTCGACTGGCAGATCCGCACCTTCTGGTGGGGCCTGCTGTGGCTGTGCGTGGGCGCGGTGCTCGCCATCCTGATGGTGGGTTTCATCGTGCTGTTCGGCGTCTGGCTGTGGTTCGTCTACCGCGTCGTCAAGGGCTTCCTGAAGCTCACCGAGGGCAAGCCCGTCTTTCCGGCCTGAACGGCCGCACCCGCACCATGCACACCGACCCGAACTGCATCTTCTGCAAGATCGTCGCCGGGCAGATCCCGTCACGCAAGGTCCATGAGGACGACGAGCTGCTCGCCTTCCACGACATCAATCCCTGGGCGCCGGTGCACGTGCTCATCATCCCGAAGCTGCACATCGCCACGCTGGCGGATGTCGGCCCGCAGCACGACGCGCTGCTCGGGCGCATGCTCGGGCTGGCGCCTCGGCTCATGCGCGAGCTGGGTGTGACCAACGGCTTTCGCACCCTGATCAACACCGGGCGGGACGGCATGCAGGAGGTCTGGCACCTGCACATGCATGTCATGGGCGGGCCGCGCCCCTGGGCCAAGGGTTGACTGCCGGCGAACTGACTGGCGCCGAGATGTGACCCAATCGGCATGCCCCGAGCGGGGACTCCCCGGGCTCACCTAGAATCCGCCCTCCCTCCAAAGGAGTATTCACCATGGGTTCCTTCAGCATCTGGCATTGGCTCATCGTGCTGCTGGTGGTGGTGCTGATCTTCGGCACCAAGAAGCTCAAGAACATGGGCTCGGACCTCGGCTCGGCCGTCAAGGGCTTCAAGGACGGCGTCAAGGGCGGCGAGGCCGCGGCCGACGCCCCGGCGCAGCCGGGCGCCCCGGCGCAGCAGGTCACCACCGCGCGCACGGCCGACTCCAACACCGTCGACGTGGACGCACGCACCAAGGGCTGATCCCTTGCTCGACTTCGGCTTCGACAAGATCGCGCTCATCGGTGCGGTCGCGCTCATCGTCATCGGGCCCGAGAAGCTCCCGAAGGTGGCGCGCACCATCGGGCATCTCGTGGGCAAGGCCCAGCGCTACGTGGCCGATGTGCGTGCCGAGGTGAACCGCTCCATTGAGCTCGACGAGCTCAAGAAGATGAAGACGCAGTTCGAGGACGCGGCGCGCAACGTGGAGCAGACGGTGCAGCAGGAAGTCAGCAGCGCCACCTCGACCTTCGACACCGATTGGGCGCAGCTTGGCGGCTCGGCCGAGTCTGCGGCCCCCGCCGTGGCGCCGCCCCCGCCGGAATACCGGCACCCGAAGAAGAACTGGCGCCTGAAGCGCGGCGCCACGCCCCGCTGGTACAAGCAGCGCCACGGCATCCGCGCCCATGCCCAGTCCGGGGCTGCGCGGGTGGCCCGGTTCCGGCCCGCGGGCCTGAAGTCCCCGCGCTGAGCCCCGCGCCCGGCCTTTTTCCACTCCCAGCGCGGCGATGAGCGGCAGCGACCCCCAGCACGACGAACTCGCGGGCACCGAGGCTCCCTTCGTCACGCACCTCATCGAGCTGCGAGACCGCCTCATCCGCGCGCTGCTGGCGGTGGTCGTGGGGTGCATCGTCCTGGCCGTGTGGCCCGGCCCCTCGGGCCTGTATGACCTGCTGGCGCAGCCGATGGTGGCCCACCTGCCGCAAGGCACCAAGCTGATCGCCACCAACGTGATCTCCCCGATCCTGGTGCCGCTGAAGATCCTGCTCATGGGTGGCTTCCTCCTGGCGCTGCCCGTGGTGCTCTACCAGGCCTGGGCCTTCGTGGCCCCGGGGCTGTACTCTCACGAGAAGCGTCTGGTGCTGCCGCTGGTGGTCACGAGCACGATCCTCTTCTTCATCGGCGTGGCGTTCTGCTACTTCCTCGTCATCCCGGCGATGTCGCAGTTCATCCAGACCTTCGCGCCCTCGGCCATCACGGCTGCGCCGGACATCGAGCAGTACTTCGGCTTCGTGCTCACGCTCTTCCTGGTCTTCGGGATTTCCTTCGAAGTGCCGATCGCGGTCATCGTGCTCGTTCGCATCCGCGTGGTGACCGTGGAGCAGTTGCGCAGCTTCCGCGGCTACTTCGTCGTCGCGGCCTTCATCGTCGCGGCTGTGGTGACGCCCCCGGACGTCATCTCGCAACTCTCGCTGGCCGTGCCGATGTGCATCCTGTACGAGATCGGCATCCTCGCCGCGGGCTTTTTCTTCCGCCACACCCAGGCGCCCGGGGAGGAGCCGACGAAGGTCGGCTGATGAGCCTGCCGAGCGGCGGCGCGTCGGCCCGCGTCAGCGCCCCGGGCCGGCCGGGCGCTCGCCCACGGTGATGCTGAGCTCCACCGCGCGCCCGCCGCGCAGCGCAGCGATGCGCGTGCGGGACTTCGGGCTGAGCGCCGAGACCGCGCGCAGCACCCCTGCCGGGTCGCGTACCGGCTGCTCGCCCACGCTCGTGACCACGTCTCCGGGCTGCAGCCCGGCCAATGCCGCCGGCCCGCCCTGGAACACGCCGGTGACGAGCACGCCCTCGCGCGTGCCAAGCTGCATCGACTCCACCAGCCCAGGGGTGAGCGGCTGCAGCTCCACGCCGATCCAGCCCCGCACCACCCGGCCGTCCTTGACGATCGCGTCCATCACCTCGCGCGCCAGATCGATGGGCACCGCAAAGCCGATGCCCAGATTGCCACCGCCTTGAGAGAAATTGGCGGTATTGATGCCCACCAGCGCGCCGCTGGCGTCCACCAGGGCGCCGCCCGAGTTGCCTGGATTGATGGCCGCATCGGTCTGGATGAAGCTCTCGAACGCGGACAGGCCTACGCTGGTGCGTCCCAATGCGCTGACGATACCGGCGGTGACGGTCTGGCCGACATTGAAGGGGTTGCCGATGGCCAGCACCGCGTCGCCCACGCGCAGCCCCGCCGAGCGGCCCAGGCTGATGGCCGGCAGGCCCTGCATGTCGATGCGCAGCACGGCAATGTCGGTCTCCGGGTCGGTGCCCACGAGCTGGGCCATGGCCTCGCGCCCGTCAGCCAGCCGCACCTCGATCTCCTGTGCGCCGGCGATCACATGGTGGTTGGTCAGCAGGAAGCCCTGTGGCGAGACGATCACCCCGGACCCCATGCCGACGGAGGCCGTCTCGCCACTCCCGCGGCCACCGAAGATGTAGGGCGCCCAGGGGTTGTCGGCGTGGGGCGAGCGCGCGCGGGCGCGCTGCGTCGTGACGCTCACCACGGCAGGCAGCGCCGCGGCAGCCGCCGCGCGAAAACTGCCGGCTGCAGCGGCCGAGGCTGCGCCTGCGGCGCCCGTGGCCTCGAACACGGGCACGGTGGGCAGCGGCCCGCGCCCGCGCAGCCAGTCCGGCTTGAGTGTGGACACCACGAACAGGGCCGCCACGGCGACCGTCACCGCCTGGGCGAAAATGAGCCAGAGTCTGCGCATCGACCTCGATTCCACCATGCCCGACGCCCGCCCCGCACCCCGCACCCGCCGCCGCCTGCCGGCCGGGTGCGCGCCTGCGGGCAGCCGGCGACGAGGTGCGGCCGATTATCGACCCGTGCCGTGCGGCACCGGCCCCGGGGCGCACCGGTGACGACCGCCCCCGTGCTGCTGACCATGGGCGATGCCGCGGGCATCGGCCCGGAGATCGTGGTGCGCGCCTTTGCGGCCGGGCAGGCTGCGGGCTGTGCCGTCGTGGCAGACGCGAAGGTGCTCGAGCGTGCTGCCGCGCTGCTGCCCGAACCAGCCCCGGTTCGCCGCCTGGACGGCCCCGGGGCCCTGCAGGGCCTGCATGCGCTGCCGGCCGGCATCGTCCCCGTGCTGGAGCCGCCCGGGCTGCCTGACGGGCTGGCCGGCCTGCCCTGGGGCCGCGTGGACGCCCGCGCCGGGGCGGCGGCCGCGCGCTGCGTCGAGCACGCGGTGGGCCTCGTGCGCGCCGGCGACGCGGCGGCGCTGGTCACGGCGCCGCTGCACAAGGAGGCGCTGGCGGCTGCCGGTGTGGACTACCCCGGTCACACGGAGATGCTGCAGGCGCTGGCGGCCGAGCCCGGTGCCGCGCCCCCGGCCGTGCGCATGATGCTGGCCAACGACGAGTTGCGGGTGGTGCTCGTCACGATCCACCTGTCCTTGCGCCGCGCCATCGACGCGCTCAGCGTGCAGGCCGTGCTGCAGACCCTGCGCATCACGCATGCTGCGATGCAGGCCTGGTGCAGCGGCCCGCCGCGCATCGCGGTGGCCGGACTGAACCCGCATGCGGGCGAGGGTGGCCTCTTCGGCGAGGAGGAGATCACCCTCATCGCTCCGGCCATTGCCCGTGCGCGGGAAGAGGGCATCGACGCCACCGGGCCCTACCCGCCGGACACGGTCTTCATGCGGGCGCGCCACGCGCCCGGCCACCCCGGAGCCTTCGATGTCGTGGTGGCCATGACGCACGACCACGGCCTCATTCCCGTGAAGTACCTTGGGGTGGAGCAGGGCGTCAACATCACGCTGGGGCTGCCGTTCGTGCGCACCAGCCCCGACCACGGCACCGCCTTCGACATCGCCGGGCGCGGCCTGGCGGACCCCGCTAGCCTGGTGGCAGCGATCCGTCAGGCGCGGCTGCTGGCGCGCGCGCAGGCGGCCCGCCCATGACCGGGCCCGGACCGGCCCGAGGCGCAGTCAGGGAAAGCCCCGGGTGGTCGGCTAGAATCCGAGGTTGTTTGAAATGTGCGAGTTCGCCCGGAGTTTTTCATGAGTGATTCCGTAGCCGACCCGGCTCGACGCACCTGGATCGCCATCACCTGCGGGGCGGGTGCCATCGGCGGGGGCGCCGTGGCGGTGCCCTTCATCAGCACCTTCACCCCGTCGGAGCGCGCCAAGGCGGCCGGGGCCCCGGTGCAGGTGGACATCTCCGGCATGAAGCCTGGCGAGAAGCTGACGGTGGAGTGGCGCGGCAAGCCGGTGTGGATCCTGCGGCGCACGCCGGAGCAGCTGGAGTCCCTGAAGAAGACCGACTCCCAGGTCGCCGACCCGAAGTCCGACCGCAAGGCCTACCCGACCCCGGACTACGCGAAGAACGGGCACCGCTCGATCAAGCCCGAGTTTTTCGTTGCCGTTGGCATCTGCTCGCACCTGGGCTGCTCGCCCTCGGACAAGTTCGCCACCGGCGCGCAGCCCTCGCTGCCCGACGATTGGGCGGGTGGCTTCCTGTGCCCCTGCCACGGGTCCACCTTCGATGTCGCGGGCCGGGTGTTCAAGGCCAAGCCTGCCCCGGACAACCTCGAGGTTCCGCCCCACATGTACCTGTCCGACACCGTGCTGCTGATCGGCGAAGACAAGAAGGCCTGAAGAGGAAGCCATGGCTGAATTCAAGGAAGCTCCGGCTGGCGCGCCCATGGCGCAGAAGCTGATGACCTGGGTGGACAACCGCTTCCCGGCAAGCAAGCTCTACAAGGAGCACCTGTCGGAGTACTACGCGCCCAAGAACTTCAACTTCTTCTACTTCTTCGGCTCGCTGGCGATGCTGGTGCTGGTGATCCAGATCGTCACCGGCATCTTCCTCGTGATGCACTACAAGCCCGACGCGAACCTCGCCTTCGCCTCGGTGGAGTACATCATGCGCGACGTGCCCTGGGGCTGGCTCGTGCGCTACATGCATTCCACGGGCGCCTCGGCCTTCTTCATCGTCGTCTACCTGCACATGTTCCGCGGCATGCTGTACGGCAGCTACCGCAAGCCGCGCGAGCTGATCTGGCTGTTCGGCTGCCTGATCTTCCTGTGCCTGATGGCCGAGGCCTTCTTCGGCTACCTGCTGCCGTGGGGCCAGATGAGCTACTGGGGCGCGCAGGTGATCGTCAACCTCTTCGCCGCCGTGCCCTTTGTCGGCGAAGACCTCGCGCTGCTGATCCGCGGCGACTACGTGGTGGGCGACGCCACGCTCAACCGCTTCTTCAGCTTCCACGTGATCGCGGTGCCGCTGGTGCTGCTGGGCCTGGTGGCCGCGCACATCATCGCGCTGCACGAAGTGGGCTCGAACAACCCGGACGGCGTGGAGATCAAGGCCAAGAAGGACGCCCAGGGCCGCCCGCTGGACGGCATCCCCTTCCACCCGTACTACACGGTGCACGACATCCTCGGCGTGGCCGGGTTCCTGCTGCTGTTCAGCGCGGTGATCTTCTTCGCGCCTGAGCTCGGCGGGTACTTCCTCGAGTACAACAACTTCATCCCCGCCGACCCGCTGAAGACCCCCGCGCACATCGCGCCCGTGTGGTACTTCACCCCGTACTACTCCATGCTGCGCGCCACCACCGATCCGATGGTCAACGTGATCTGCGTGCTGGTCGGGCTCGGTGCGGCGGGTGCCCTCGTCAAGGGTGGCCTGTCGAGCGTGGCCAAGATCGGCGTGGCCGTGGCTGCTCTGGTCTTCATCGTCCTGCTCAAGGCCTTCGATGCGAAGTTCTGGGGCGTGGTGGTGATGGGCGGTGCCGTCGTGATCATGTTCTTCCTGCCCTGGCTGGACCACAGCCCGGCCAAGTCCATCCGCTACCGGCCCGACTGGCACAAGTGGCTGTACGCGGTCTTCGTGATCAACTTCGTCGTGCTGGGCTACCTGGGCATCAAGCCACCGTCAGCTGCCGGCACGCTGGTGTCGCAGGTGGGCACGATCTTCTACTTCGGCTTCTTCCTGCTGATGCCGCTGTGGAGCCGCATCGGCGAGTTCAAGCCCGTCCCCGAACGCGTCACCTTCCAGCCGCACTGAAGCAAGGGTGCAGACCACTATGAAGAAATTCCTGCTGGCCCTGCTGGCTGCGCTGACCTTCGGCGGCGCGCAAGCCGCTTCCGACGGCATCGCGTGGGACAAGTTCCCGACCGAGCGCGTGACCGACCTGGCCGCGCTGCAGAACGGTGCCAAGATCTTCGTCAACTACTGCATGGGTTGCCACGAGGCCTCGTACAAGCGCTACAACCGCCTGCGCGACATCGGGCTGACCGAGGAGCAGATCGAGTCCAACCTCATCTTCACCGACGCCAAGGTCGGCGACACGATGAAGGGGGCGATGAACCCGAAGAACGCCAAGGACTGGTTCGGGGGCGTGCCGCCCGACCTCACCCTGGTGGCGCGTTCGCGCTCCGACGCGAGCAAGGGCAGCGGCTCGGACTACATCTACACCCTGCTGCGCAGCTACTACCGCGACGAGACCAAGGCCACGGGATGGAACAACGCCGCCTTCCCTGGCATCGGCATGCCGCATCCGCTGTGGGAGCTCCAGGGCCAGCAGCGGGCCGTCTTCGCCGACATGAAGGACGCCCACGACGCCTCCAAGGTGGTGCATGTCTTCAAGGGCCTGGAGCCTCTGGCCCCGGGCAAGCTGAACAAGCAGCAGTACGATGAGACGGTGGCCGACCTCGTGGCCTTCCTGACCTGGATGGCCGAGCCCACGCAGAACGACCGCGTCCGCCTGGGCGTGTGGGTGCTGCTGTTCCTGTCCATCTTCTTCGTGATCGCCTGGCGCCTGAACGCCTCGTTCTGGAAAGACGTCAAGTGACGTCGCGCGGGCCCGGTCGTGCACCGGGCCCGGCCTACCAAGGGAACCCCCGCCATGATGGTCCTGTACTCCGGCACCACCTGCCCGTATTCGCATCGCTGCCGCTTCGTGCTCTTCGAGAAGGGCATGGACTTCGAGATCCGCGATGTCGATCTCTTCGCCAAGCCGGAAGACATCGCGCTGATGAACCCGTACAACGAGGTGCCCATCCTGGTGGAGCGCGACCTCATCCTGTACGAGTCGCACATCATCAACGAGTACATCGACGAGCGCTTCCCCCACCCTCAGCTCATGCCGGGTGACCCGGTGGCGCGCGCGCGCGTGCGGCTGTTCCTGTTCAACTTCGAGAAGGAGCTCTTCTCCCAGGTGAACCTGCTCGAAGGGCGCAGCGTGAAGGCCACCGACCGCCAGCTGGAGAAGGCGCGCGAACAGATCCGCGACCGCCTCACCCAGCTCGCGCCGATCTTCATGAAGAACCGCTTCATGCTCGGTGACGACTTCTCGATGCTCGATGTGGCCATCGCGCCGCTGCTGTGGCGCCTGGACTACTACGGCATCGACCTGTCGAAGAACGCCGCGCCGCTGCTGAAGTACGCCGAGCGCATCTTCTCGCGGCCGGCCTACATCGAGGCGCTGACGCCTTCCGAGAAGGTGATGCGCAAGTAGCGTGGCGGCCCCGGAAGGCTCCCGCGCCCGCGCATGAACGGCCCGCTCGCTCCGGACGGACAGGGCAGTTCCACGCGCCCATACCTGATCCGCGCCCTGCACGACTGGTGCACCGACAACGGCCTGACCCCGTACCTGGCGGTGCAGGTCGACGAGTCGGTGCAGGTGCCCGGCGAGTACGTGAAGAACGGCGAGATCGTGCTGAACGTGGGCTTCGAGGCCACGAGCGGGCTGAAGCTGGGCAACGAGTTCATCGAGTTCAAGGCGCGCTTCGGCGGCGTGGCGCGTGACATCGTGGTCCCCGTGGACCACGTGGTGGCCATCTATGCACGGGAGAACGGGCAGGGGATGGCCTTTCCTCCGCCTGCGGCCTCGCGTGAAGGCGAGGCGGGTGCGCAACGGGGAGGCGCGCTGCAGCCTGCTGCCGCGTCGCCGACGCCCGTCTCCACGCCTGCCGGGCCCGCCACAGCGCGTCCGCCCTCGGCCACCACCCTGAGACTGGCATCGGCGGACGCGCCCTCCGGCTCCGAACCTTCCCCTCCTGAGCCCTCCAGCCCCCCGCCCGGCGGGCCCGGTGGAAGCCGGCCCTCGCTTAAGCGCGTCAAGTAGGCGGCTCCTACAATCGGCTTCGCGCCGACTTAGCTCAGCTGGTAGAGCATCCGCCTTGTAAGCGGGAGGTCATCCGTTCGATTCGGATAGTCGGCACCACGGTTCGCCGGCTCCAGCGCGGCTGGAGCGGCCCCGCACCCCTACTTCAGGTGCTGCGCGAGAAACGCCTCCACGCGTCGCGCGAAGTCCACCCGGTTCTCGGCCTTCGCCCAGCCATGCCCCTCGCCGGGGTAGGTGATCCACACCGGGTCCTGACCGGCGGCACGCAGGGCGTCGCGCATCCGCGTGCCGTGCACCAGCGGCACGCGGCGGTCCTCGGTGCCGAAGGCCAGCAGCACCGGTTCGCGGATGCGGGCGGCCTGCAGCAGCGGGGAGGCTGCGCGAAGGGCGTCTCGGTCCTTGTCGGGGTCTCCCAGCAGCGCCTTCGAGCCGTGGACCAGCCAGGCGTCGTTGGCGTCGCTGTCCCAGCGCCATTCCATCAGCAGCATCGGGTCCGTCACCGCCACCCAGGCCACGCCGCAGCGGTACTGTCCAGGGTCCCGCACCAGCCCCATGAGCGTGGCATACCCGCCGTAACTGGCGCCGGCGATGCAGGCGCGCCCGGGCTCGGCCAGGCCCTTGTCCACGGCCCATTTCAGGGCGTCGCTGACATCGTCCTGCATCGCCAGGCCCCACTGCTTCCAACCGGCGCGGAAGTGGGCGCTGCCGTAGCCCGTGCTGCCGCGGAACTCGGGTTCCACCATGAGGTAGCCGCGCGAGGCGAGGAACTGGTTCATCGGGTCCCACTCCCAGTCGCCTCCCCGCACCCAGGGGCCGCCGTGGACCATGACCACCACCGGCAGCTTCTTGCCGGCAGGCGTGCCCGCCGGGATGGTCACCCACACGGGCAGGTCGCGGCCGTCGCGGGCCCGGATGCGGTGGAAGTCGACGGTCGCCATGCGACGCGGGTCGATATGCGGATGCGCCACCCCGACGGGCTGCCAGCGCTTGCGCCCGAGATCCACCACCGTCCACTGGCCGGGGTCCCGGTCGGACCAGGAATGGACCAGCAGCACCGCGTCGGGCTTGTCGCAGCGTCGGCAGGAGATGCGGTTCACGCGTCCGGGAATCCGCTCGTCGACCATCGCCTGGTGGCGCCGCATGGTGTCGTCGAGCCAGACGGTGGAAGCGGCGTCGGTGACGACCCGCGCGCCCAGCAGCCGCCCGGTGGCCTCCTCCGTGACCAGCTCGCCGCCAAAGTCGAACCCTGGCGTGCTGATCAGCGGCTCGGCCTGCGGCGCACGCTTGTCGGGATCGAAGCGCTTGAGGACCCCGAAGCCTTTGTGATTCGCAGTGACGTACAGGTTCCCCTGATGGTCGAGGAAGCTCGGGCCCCAGGATGCCGACAGCTCCTCTGCCTCCTGGATCTTCTGCCACTCGCTGACCCCCGCAGGACGCCACCACACGGTGCGGCGGCTGCCGCTGTTGCTCACGGCCACGCGGGGCTCTCCCGCGGTGTCGAACAGCCAGCGCTGGATGTTCGGGGGCGTGCCTGCGGCCAGGCTGGTGGCGCGCCCGGTCTCGATGTCCAGCCGCATGGGCACGATCTCCCGGATCCCCCGGTGCCCGTCGGACTCCAGGCGGCCGACGATGACGGTGCGCCCGTCGCCCGCCGGCACGTCGAGGAGAACATGATTCACCGACAGCGGCTCGCGCCGCGGCCCGGAGCCCTCGCTGATGCCGCTGAAGGAGGTCTTGACCAGGGTGCGCAGCCCGCTGCCGTCGTGGGCGATGCTGAACAGGCCGTTGCCGAAGCGCCGGTCTCCGGCGGCTGACTGCAGGTCCTGCAGGTCGAAGACAAGCCGCGTCTCGCTGACCCACCTGAATTGCCCGATGTCGGCATCGACGAACCGCGCCAGCAACGTGGGCTTGTCCGCGCGATCCAGGTCGAAGACCCACAGCCCGACCCGGCCGCTGGCCCCGCCGATGGCCACCGCCAGCTGACGGCCCTCGGGAGACAGGCGCGCTCCACGCAATTGCGCGTGGCGGAAGAAATCCTCGGCGGCCTGCGGCGTGGCCGCGGCTGTCTGGGCGACCGCTGGCAGGGATGCGGCCGCTGCGCTGAGCGCCCACAGGACGAGAAAGGCTGCGCGGTTGAAGGACAAGGCGATCATGGGCGTCTGGCCGAGCGAAGCGGGGGCGGGGAGTGACAGACGGCGCGCAGTCTACGGGCAGGGTGCCGCCAGGAGCCCGCCCTGAAACCCCTGCAGGATCAGTGGAATCCCGATGGTAAAGTCGAGGGCTTTTCGCGTGGCCAGGCCAGGGCACGCGGCCCAACGAGTGACGCTGCATGTTGCCCAAGTTCCTGACCCAGATTTTCGGCAGTCGAAACGACCGGCTGCTGAAGGCCTACCGCCGCACGGTGCAGCAGATCAATGACCTCGAGCCCGAGCTCGAGCGCCTGGACGACGGTGCGCTGCGCGCCAAGACGGATGAGTTCCGCGCGCAGCTGGCGGCGGGCAAGACGCTCGACGACCTGCTGCCCGAGGCCTTCGCGGTGGTGCGCGAGGCGGGCAAGCGCACCCTGAAGATGCGCCACTTCGACGTGCAGCTAGTCGGTGGGATGGTGCTGCACCAGGGCAAGATCGCCGAGATGGGCACGGGCGAGGGCAAGACGCTCATGGCCACGCTGCCGGTGTACCTGAACGCACTGGCCGGGCGAGGCGTGCACCTCGTCACGGTGAACGACTACCTCGCGCGGCGCGATGCCGAGTGGATGGGGCGCCTGTACGGCTTCCTCGGGCTCACGGTGGGCGTGAACGTGCCCGGCCTGACCCGCGAGGAGAAGCAGGCCGCCTTCGCCGCGGACGTGACCTACGGCACGAACAACGAGTTCGGCTTCGACTACCTGCGCGACAACATGGTCTACGAGGTGGCCGACCGCGTCATGTCGCGCGGCCAGTTCTACGCCATCGTCGACGAGGTGGACTCCATCCTCATCGACGAGGCCCGCACGCCGCTGATCATCAGCGGCCAGGCGGAGGACCACACCGAGCTGTACGTGAAGATCGACGCCATCGTGCCGCAGCTCAAGCGGCAGGTGGGCGAAGCCGACCCCCGCACGGGCGAGGGGGTGATCGAGCCCGGCGACTTCACGGTCGACGAGAAGCAGCACCAGATCTACCTCACCGAGGACGGGCACGAGCGCGCCGAGGAACTTCTGGCCCGCGCCGGCCTGCTGGCCGAAGGGGCGAGCCTGTACGACCCGGCGAACATCACGCTGATGCACCACGTGTACGCGGCGCTGCGGGCCCGCAACCTGTACCACCGCGACCAGCATTACGTGGTGCAGAACGGCGAGGTGATCATCGTCGACGAGTTCACCGGGCGTCTCATGACGGGCCGGCGCTGGAGCGACGGCCTGCACCAGGCGGTGGAGGCCAAGGAGCGCATGCCGATCCAGTCCGAGAACCAGACCATGGCCTCGGTCACCTTCCAGAACTACTTCCGCCTGTACCCGAAGCTCGGTGGCATGACCGGCACGGCCGACACCGAGGCCTACGAGTTCCAGGAGATCTACGGCCTGGAGACGGTGGTCATTCCGCCGAACAAGCCCACCCAGCGGCGCGACGAGCTCGACCTCATCTACAAGACCGGGGGCGAGAAATATGCGGCTGTGACCGCCGACATCCGCGAGTGCCACGAGCGTGGCCAGCCGGTGCTCGTGGGCACGACCTCCATCGAGAACTCCGAGACGGTCTCCGAGCTGCTGAAGTCGGCCGGGCTCCCGCACCAGGTGCTCAACGCCAAGCAGCACGCCAAGGAGGCGGAGATCGTCGCCCAGGCCGGCCGTCCGGGGATGATCACCATCGCCACCAACATGGCCGGCCGCGGCACCGACATCGTGCTCGGCGGCAACGTGGAAAAGCAGGTGCAGCTGCTCGAGGCCGACCCGGACCTGCCCGAGCACGAGAAGACCGCGCGCGCGCAGCAGTTGCGCAAGGAGTGGCAGGGCCTGCACGAGCAGGTGGTGGCGCTGGGCGGCCTGCGCATCATCGCCACCGAGCGCCACGAGAGCCGGCGCATCGACAACCAGCTGCGCGGCCGCTCGGGGCGCCAGGGCGACCCGGGCTCGAGCCGCTTCTACCTGAGCCTGGAAGACCCGCTGATGCGCATCTTCGCGGGCGACCGCGTGCGCGCCATCATGGACCGCCTGA
>JBMOGN010000055.1:0-16968 GCA_049318345.1 Rubrivivax sp.
CTGTGCTGGACCGACGAGTGCTTCGACGCCATCGCGCGCGAAGGCCTGGGCTGCATGGTCGACTTCGCCAACGGCCGCACCCCGAACTCGGTGGTGCGCCCGGGCTGAGCCCGATCCGCAGACGCTCGGCCCGTGCTCAGGCCGCGGCGGGCATCCCCGCCTGCGCCTCGCGCAGGGCGCGCTGCGCCGCCACGCGTGCATCCATCTCCTGCACGAGGGCCATGAAATCCGCCGCCGGCAGGGGCTTACCGATGAGGTAGCCCTGGATCTGCTCGATGCCCAGCTCGCGGATGGCCAGCATCTGCTCGCGCGTCTCCACGCCCTCGGCCACGATGCGCATGCCCAGGCTCTGCCCGAGTACGGTCATGGCGCGCACGATGGCCACATCGGCGCGCTCGCCGGGCAGGCCCTTGACGAAGGAGCGGTCGATCTTGAGCTCGTCCAGCGGGAAGCTCTTGAGGTAGTTCATCGAGGAGTAGCCGGTGCCGAAGTCGTCGATGGACAGCTGCGCGCCGAGTGCGCGGAACCTCGCGAGCTGCTCGCTGACGCTGTCGGTGCGGTCGATCAGCACGCCCTCGGTGAGCTCCAGCACGAGGCCGCCGCGCACGGCCGGGTGGGCCTCCAGGAGCGACTGCACCTGGTCGCCCAGGCGTCCGGCCGACAGCTGCTGGCGCGTGATGTTCACCGCCACCTTCATGCCCGTGGCGCCCGCCTCGGCCCAGCGCGTGACCTGCTCGCAGGCCTCCTGCAGCGCCCACTCGCCCATCTGCACGATGAGGCCCGTCTCCTCGGCAATGGGGATGAAGCGGTCCGGGCCGATGAAGCCCATCTCGGGGTGCTTCCAGCGCATCAGCGCCTCCGCGCCGATGATGCGCCGGCTGCGCAGGTCGTACTTGGGCTGGTAGACGAGGTAGAGCTGGCCGCGCGAGGCGGCCTGGCCCAGCTCGGCCTCCAGCTTGAGCCGCTCCAGTGCCGCCTGGTTGCGCTGGCGCGAGCCGAAGCGGTAGGTGTTGCGGCCGCTGGCGTAGGCCAGTGCCGCGGCCGCCGCAGCGATGGCCAGGACATCCTCGGGCGTGTTGCCGTCGTCCGGCGCCACCGCGATGCCGATACTGGGGGACACCGTGATGCGGTCGCCCTCGAGGCTGAAGGCCTCGGAGAACGAGGCCAGGATCCGTCGCGCCACACGCGCGGCGACCTCGGGGTCGACGAGATTGGGCAGCAGCAGCAGGAACTCGTCGCCGTCCAGGCGGCTGAGCAGCTGGCTGTCGCCGCGATGGGCTCGCATGCCGTCGTCGTCACGGCGCGTCACCCCGCGCAGGCGCTGCGCCACGGCGCGCAGCAGGTGGTCGGCGGCGGCGTGGCCGAGCGTGGCCTGCAGCTGTTGCAGCCTGTCCAGCCGGATGTGCAGCAGCGCGAGCTTTCGCTCGCTGTTCTCGGCCTGGGCCAGGGTCGTGCGCAGCCGGTCCAGCAGCATGCGACGGTTGGGCAGCCCGGTGACAGCGTCGCTGTTGGCCAGGCGGTCCTGGTAGACCTTCAGCACGAGGCTGTTGCGCACCCGGATGACGAGTTCGCTCGGGTCCACGGGCTTGGCCAGGAACTCGGTGGCGCCCAGGTCCAGCGCCTTGAGCTTGGTGGCCCCGTCGCTGGCGGCCGTGAGCACGATCACCGGCGTGTAGCGCAGCTCCTCGTCGGCCCGGATGGCCTGCAGGATGTCGAAGCCCGAGATGCCGGGCATGACCAGGTCCAGCAGCACGAGCGAGGGGCGCTGCTCGCGGATGTCCTGCAGCGCGCGCTGCGGATCATTCAGGGCCACGAGGCTGCGGTAGCCGGCGTCTTCCAGATAGGCAGTGATGACGTCGGTGAGCATCGGCTCGTCGTCGACCATCATGATGGTGAGGTCGGTCAGCGGCACCTGACCCTCGAGCACCTGCTGGGCGGCCGCGCTCATGACGACCTCCACGGCACCGTGAGCACGGCGCATCGCAGCACCGCCGCCAGCTCGATCTGGCCCACGGGCTTGGCCAGGTAGGCCGTGGCCCCGAGCTCCAGCGCGCGCAGCCGGCTGGCCGTATCGTTGGACGCGCTGAGCACGACCACCAGCGTGCCGCGCAGCTGGGAATCGGCGCGCAGGGCCTCCAGGATCTCGAAGCCCGACAGCCCCGGCATCGTCAGGTCCAGCAGCACGACATGCGGACGCCGCTCGCGGATGACTTTGAGCGCCTGATGCGGATCGTGCAGCGCGACCACCTGGCGGCAGCCCAGCTGCTCCAGATAGGTGCCCACCACCTCGGTGAGCATCGGCTCGTCGTCCACGAGCAGCACCGACACGCCGTCCAGCGGCATGTCGGCTGGCGGCGCACTCGCGCGCCGGCACGGGCCGCCCGGCAGCCTGCTGTCCGAGGTGTCCTGAGGCAGCGGAAACGCTGGCTCGGCGATGACATGACTCATGTTCTTGTACTCCCTGATCGATCGAACCCGCGCAGGCCTCAGGCCGTCACGGCAGGCTGGCCATCTTCGGCCGGTGCGCTGGCTGGCGGTACCAGCCGGTGCAGCAGCCCACGCAGCACCTTGAGTTGTTCCTGCGCGGCCAGGCCATCTGCGGCGCGCGCGGCCTGCTCGAGCGCCCTTGCCGGCTCGAAGAAGGCGTCGTAGCCCACGGTGCCGCCGGCACCCTTGAGCCAATGCGCCTGCGCGGCCAGGCCCGCGTGATCGGACTGGCGCAGGGCCTGGTCCATCTCGTCCAGGCGGCCGGGCAACTGCTCGCAGAACTGCGCCGCCACCCGAGCCAGGCGCGGATGCGCGGCCAGCCTGGACACCAGCGGCTCGCCGGCCTGCGCTGCGGCGCGCGCGCGCTCCAGCACGGCACTGGCCTGGGCCGCCGCCTGCGAAGCCTGCGCCGGCTGGGCGGCCTGCGCTTCGGGCGCCACGCCGGCAGGCGGCACGATGCGGCGCGCCAGCGCCGACAGCGTCCGCAACGCGGCCGAAGCCGCAGCGGTGTCGGCGGCCTTGGCGGCGTGCTCGAGCTCGCGCGCCGGCTCGAAGAAGGCGTCGTAGCCCACGGTGCCGCCGGCCCCCTTGAGCCAGTGGGCCTGTGCGGCCAGCGCGTCGTGGTCGCCCGCCTGCAGCAGGGCCTGCATGGCCTGCAGCTTGTCCGGCAGCTGCGCGCAGAAAGTGGCCGCCACGCGGGCCAGACGCGGGTGCGCGGCCAGCCTGGAGTGCAGCGGGCCCTCCCCCGCCGAAGCGGCGACGGCAGCAGACGCAACCGGGGCGACTGGGTTGGCAGAGGTGGCTGGCGGGGAAACCACGCTGCCCGCAGGCGCCTTGCGCCCGCCCAGCAGCTCGGCCATCCGGGCCAGCAGCACATCGATGTCGATGGGCTTGGTTATGTGGCCGGTGAAGCCGCCCTTCTCGATCTCACGCTCGAAGCCCTTCATGGCGTTGGCGGTCAGGGCCAGCACCGGCTTGGTGAAGCCGCGGTCGCGCAGGGTGCGCGTGGCGGTGATGCCGTCCATCACCGGCATCTGGATGTCCATGAGGATGAGGTCGGGGTCGTGCTTGGCGGCCTGATCCAGGCCGATGGCGCCGTTCTCGGCCTCCACCATCTTCAGCCCCGCCTCGCCCAGCACCACGCGCAGCAGCTCGCGGTTCTCGCGCCCGTCGTCCACCACCAGCACGCAGCGCGGCGGGAAGACCCAGGTGACGCTCTCGCCGGCAGCCTGCTGCACCGCATCGCGCCGTGTCTCGAGCTCGGCCACCTGCAGCCACTGCGCCTGCTCCAGGGCGCCTGCATCCAGGGTGACATGGAAGACACTGCCCTTGCCCGGCTCGCTGGTGGCCACCACATCGCCCCCCAGGGCGCGGGCGAAGCGCCGGCTGATGGTCAGGCCCAGGCCGGTGCCGCCGAAGTTGCGCGTGGTGGAGGCCTCGGCCTGCACGAAGGGCTCGAAGATCGACTCCAGGCGGTCGGCCGGGATGCCGATGCCGCTGTCGGCCACATCGATCTTCATGACCGTGCTGCCCGGGGTGGGGTCCATGCGCAGGCTGATGCGCACCTCGCCCTTGGCCGTGAACTTGATGGCGTTGCCCACGAGGTTGGTGACGACCTGGCGCAGGCGGTGAGGATCGGTGAGGGCCTGGGCGGGCAGCGGGCCGTCGAAGCTCACGCGCAGGCCGATGCCCTTCTCGTCGGCCTTCACCGCCATGATGCGCGCCACATCCAGGACCACCTGGTGCACTTCGCAGGGCAGGCGCTCGACCTCCAGCCGGCCAGCCTCCACCTTGCTCAGGTCCAGGATGTCGTTGATGAGCTCCAGCAGGTGCTTGCCGCTGCCGTGGATGATGTCCAGGTACTTCTGCGCGTCGGCCGCGCCCTGCGGGCCCGCGCGCCGCAGCAGCGCGGTGAAGCCCAGGATGGCGTTCATCGGGGTGCGGATCTCGTGGCTCATGTTGGCCAGGAAGTCGCTCTTGGCGCGGTTGGCATCCTCGGCGGCGTCTCGCGCGGCGCGCAGCTCGATCTCCTTTTCCTCCAGCTCGGTCACGTCGTCCATGCTCACGAGCACGCCGGCCGGGCCGGAGCCGCCGGGAATGGGCGAGCAGTTCACCATGAAGGTGCGGCGCTTGCCCTCGCCGTCGGTGAGGAACATGACGTGGCCGGAGCGCAGCACGCTGTCTTGCAGCGCCAGCATCCAGGGCAGCACGATCTCCTCCTGCGCGCCGGGGCTGCGCGAGGTCCAGGCGAGGCTGCCGGCGCTGCGGCCGGTCATCGTGTCCGCATCGAGCCCCGTGACCTGCGCCATGGCCTTGTTGGCCAGCACGATGTTGCCGCCGGGGTCGATCACCATCAGGCCTTCGGCCAGGGTGTCGAAGGCGGTGCGCACCCGCGTTGGCACGGAGTTCGACGGGTCCAGGTGCCGCAGCATGCGGTTGAGGTAGGCGCGAAACGCGCTCACGCAGGTCAGCCCGAGAAACAGGGCCAGCGGGGCGGCGTGGGGCAGCCAGGGCAGGTTGGCGGCCAGCCACGAGGTGGGCTCGAAGTGGAACTCCACATGCCCCCACACGCCGCTGGCGGCCAGCATCGGCACCACCAGCCGGGTGTCGGTGGAGTCGTTGTTGCGGTCCAGCGGCCGCGGCGCGCCGGTCTCCAGGCGAAAGGAGTTGTCGGTGCTGCGCACGCGCACGCCCAGCAGCGTGGCATTGCGGCGGGTGACCGCCTGCAGGTAGCGCACGAGGCCCTGGGCGTCGCCGGTGTTGGCCAGCATCGAGGCCGTGAGCGCCACCGACTCGGCCAGCGCCACGCGGCCCTCGCGCACCGCCTGGCGCCGGTCGGGCACCAGGCCCAGCATGTCCGAGATGAGCAGCGCGCACACGACGATCGTGGACAGCCCGAAAGCCAGCAGCGTGCGCGAGGACAGCTTCGCGGTGAGGCGCTGCACGCGGCGCCGGAGAGCGGCGATGGGGCGCATCAGGGCTGCCGATCAGGCACGGTCGCACGCTCGGCAGACTTGCCGAACATGTTCTCGACCTGATCCCTGCGCTTGCCTGGCATTCCGTCCTTATCGGCCGGATCAGGAGAATCTTCAGCGTCGTCCTCGCCGCCGTTGGCGGCCCGGTAGCGCGACAGCACCGGCAGCGGGTCCACCGTCATCCAGGCCGGGATGCCCGAGGCGATGCTGGCCAGCAGCGCGCCGCCGCGTGCCAGCCACAGCACATAGCCCACCGAGAAGCCGGTGGAGATGACCACGCTGCTGGCCACCACGCCCTGGTCTTCCAGGCTCTCGCCGGCCACGTCCTGCTTGACCTGGCGGTAGGTCTGCTCGAGCTGCACCTGGGTGTGGCGGGAGTCCGAGGAGCCCAGGGTGGACTCGAAGGACCCGCGCTCCAGCGAGATCTGCGCGATCGGCGCCCAGGACAGCGTGGGCTGCGCCATGTTCTCGATGGCGGCCTCGGGCACCGGGTTGCCGCCGATCCAGCGCACCAGGGCGTTGAGCGCCGCCGCCGCAGCCGGCACGCGCTCCGACAGGTCGAGCGCAGCCTGCGCGACGACACGCCGGGCCTCGGCCGCCGGGGTGGAAGCGCCGTCCTTGGAGCCGCCAGGAGCGCCAGCCGTGCCGCCAGCCTCGGGTGTGGCCGGCCGGTCGGCTGCAGCCGGTGCGCCGGCCAGGCCTGCCGCGGCAGCCCCGGCCGGGGCGCCGGAAGAAGTGCCCGACCCGGAGGCGCCCGTGCCGCCACCGGCCCCGGCCGAGCCGTCTCCCGAAGCGGCCGAGGTTCCGGCAGACCCCGGCGGCGCCTGGGTGGACGCGGCCTGGGCGGCGGTGGAACGCGAGTCGCCGGCGGGCGCGGGTGCCGGCGAAGGAGCCGGTGCAGGGGCAGGCGCCGGGGCAGCAACCGTGAAGGCAGCCGGCGCAGGACTCGAGGCTTGCGGCGGCGGCGCCTCGACGGCCGGCGCCGCAGGAGCCGCCACGGGTGCGGGCGTCGGCGAGGCGGCTGCCGGCGCGGCCGGGGCAGAGGGCGCGATCGGCGACAGGGTGACCGGCGCCGGCGCCGGAGCCGGAGGCGCGGCGGGCGCGGCGGGCAAGACTTCCACCGGCACCCGCACGACCGGACGCACCGTGACCGTGGCGCTCACTCGCGCCGTGGCAGCCCCGTCGCTGACCACCAGGTCGAAGCCTGCAGCCGCGCCGTCGCCGGCGTGCACGAAGCGCAGCTCGCCCGATTGCCACTGCTCGGCCGAGAAGGCGCTCAGCGCCGTGCCCGGTGCCCGGGTGGACTCGATGCGCCCGCCCTTGATGGCCTCCACCTGGAACCGCAGCCCGGAGGTGGCGTTGTCGATGTCGCTGGCGGTGATGGCCAGGGCCGTGGAGCCGCCATCGTCGACCGTCACGGGGGCCAGAGCCAGCTGCGGCGCGTCGTTGGTGTTGAGCACCTTGAGCGTGAACGGAGCCAGGGCCCGTGCACCGGACGGATCGGTGGCCACGACCCTCAAGGCCAGGCTGCCCACGTCGGCGTTGGCCGGGGTTCCGGTGAAGGCGCCGGTCCGGGCATCGAAGCGCAGCCAGTCGGGAAGGGCCGAGCCGTCGGCCCGGCTGGCCGACAGCACGAGGGTGTCGGCCGTGTCGGGGTCGCGGAAGGTGCCGCCGGGCACGGTGAAGGTGAAGGCGGCGTCCTCGGTGGCGGACTGCTCGTCGACGGGCTGAACCAGTTCGGGCGCGTCGTTGGTGTTGGCCACCGTGATGCGGAAGGTGTCGCTCACCGGCTCGCCCGAGATGTCCGTGGCCGTGACCATGACATCGAAGAAGCCCACGTCGCCGTTGGCGGGCGTGCCGCCGAAGGTGCGGGTGGCGGCGTTGAAGGTCAGCCAGCTGGGCAGCGCCGTGCCGTCGGCCTTCGTCGCGGTGTAGGTCAGCGCGTCACCGTAGGGGATGTCACCGTCCACAAAGGCGTTTGCCGGCACGACGAGGCTGAAGGCCTGGTCCTCGGTTGCTCCCTGGTCGGCGATCGGGTTGGCCAGGGTCGGTGCATCGTTGGTGTTGGCCACCGTGAGGCGGAAGGTGTCGCTGGCCGAGGCGCTCGAGCCATCGGTGGCCGTCACGATGATGTCCACGGCGCCCACGTCGCCGTTGGCCGGTGTGCCGCTGAAGGTGCGGGTGGCGGCGTTGAAGGTCAGCCACGCAGGCAGCGCCGTGCCGTCGGCCTTCGTCGCGGCGTAGGTCAGCGTGTCACCGTAGGGCGCATCCACATCGGCGAAGGTGTTGGTCGACACGACAAAGCTGAAGGCCTGATCCTCGGTCGCCGACTGGTCAGCGATCTGATTGGCCAACGTGGGCACATCGTTGGTGTTGGATACCGTGATGCGGAAGGTGTCGCTCACCGGCTCGCCCGAGATGTCCGTGGCCGTGACCTTGACATCGAAGAAGCCCAAGTCGCCGTTTGCGGGCGTGCCGCTGAAGGTGCGGGTGGCGGCATTGAAGGTCAGCCACGCGGGCAACGCGGTACCGTCGACCTTCGTGGCGGAGTAGGCGAGCGTGTCGCCGACATCCACGTCGGCGAAGGCGCCCGCCGGCACGACGAAGCTGAAGGCCTGATCCTCGGTCGCGGACTGATCGGCTATCGGGTTGGCCCGCGTGGGCGCGTCGTTCGTGTTGGTCACGGTCAGCGCAAACACGTCGCTGACCGTCGCCCCGGACCGGTCGGTGGCCGTCAACCTGATCTGCAGCGTGCCCACATCCGCGTTGCGCGGCGTGCCGCTGAACTCCAGATCGTCCGCATCGAACTTCAGCCACTCGGGCAGGCTGCTGCCGTCGGCAAGCGTAGCCGTCACGCTGAGCCGGTCGCCGGCATCCACATCCGCAATGGTCGAGCGCGGTACCTCGAAGCTGAAGGCCTGGTCCTCGGTCGCCGACTGGTCGGCGATCGGGCTGGCCACCATCGGCGCGTCGTTGGTGTTGGTCACCGTGAGGCGGAACTCGTCGGAGACCGATACGCCCGAGCCATCGGTGGCCGTGACCTTGACGCTGAACTGGCCAACGTCGCCATTGACCGGCGTACCGCTGAAGGCTCGGGTGGTGGCGTTGAACGTCAGCCACGCAGGCAGAGCCGAACCGTCGGTCTTCGTGGCGGAGTAGGCGAGCGTGTCGCCGACATCCACATCGGCAAAGGTGTTCACCGGCACGACGAAACTGAAGGCCTGATCCTCGGTCGCCGTCTGGTCGGCTATCGGGTTGGCCCGTGTCGGCGCATCGTTGGTGTTGGCCACCGTGAGGCGGAAGGTGTCGCTGGCCGAGGTAGTCGAGCCGTCGGTGGCCGAGACCGTGATATCCAGGGGCCCGACGTCGCCGTTGGCAGGCGTGCCGGTGAAGGTACGGGTCGCCGCGTTGAAGGTCAGCCAGGCAGGCAAGTCCGCGCCCCCGGCCAGCCCGGCGGTGTAGGTCAGCGTGTCGCCGACGTCCACGTCGGCGAAGGTGTCAGCCGGCACGACGAAACTGAAGGCCTGATCCTCGGTCGCCCCTTGGTCAGCGATGGATTGGGCCAGCGTCGGTGCATCGTTCGTGTTGGCCACCGTGATGCGGAACCCGTCGGAGACCGACACGCCCGAGCCATCGGTGGCCGTGACCTTCACTTCAAACTGGCCGACGTCGTCATTGGCGGGCGTGCCGCTGAAGGTGCGGGTGGCGGCGTTGAAGCTCAGCCAGGTCGGCAGCGCCGTGCCGTCGGCCTTGGTGGCGGAGTAGGTGAGCGTGTCGCCGACATCCACGTCGGCGAAGGTGTTCGCCGGCACCACGAAGGCAAAGGCCTGGTCCTCGGTCGCCGACTGATCGGCAATCGGGTTGGCCAGCGTCGGCGCGTCGTCTGTGTTAACCACCGTGAGGCGGAACTCATCGAAGACCTGCCCGCCAGAGATGTCCCTGGCTGTGACCTTCACATCGACGTGACCCACATCGTCGTTGACAGGCGTGCCGCTGAAGGTGCGGGTGGTGGCGTTGAAGCTCAGCCAGCTCGGCAGCGCCGTGCCGTCGGCCTTCGTCGCGGCATAGGTCAGGGCGTCGCCATACCGCTCATCACCATCCGCAAAGGTGTTGACCGGTACGACGAAGCTGAAGGCCTGGTCCTCGGTCGCCGTCTGGTCAGCGATCGGGTTGGCCAGCGTGGGCGCGTCGTTGGTGTTGGCCACCGTGATGCGGAACTCGTCAGCGACCTGAACACCTGATGCGTCGGTGGCCGTGACCTTGAGATCGTAGTAGCCCACATCGCCATTGGCTGGCGTGCCGCTGAAAGTGCGAGTCGTCGCGTCGAAGGTCAGCCAACTCGGCAGCGCGGCACCATCGGCCTGGGTGGCGGTGCAGGTGAGCGTGTCGCCGACATCCACGTCGGCGAAGGTGTCAGCCGGGACGACAAAGGTGAAGGCCTGATCCTCGGTCGCGGACTGATCGGCAAGCGGGTTGGCCAGCGTCGGCGCGTCGTCTGTGTTGGCCACCGTGAGGCGGAAATCGTCGGTGACCAACATGCCCGAGCCATCGGTGGCCGTGACCTTCACATCGAAGAAGCCCACATCGCCGTTGGCCGGCGTGCCGCTGAAGGTGCGGGTGACGGCGTTGAAGGTGAGCCAGCTCGGCAGCGCCGTGCCATCGGCCTTCGTGGCGGTGTAGGTCAGCGTGTCGCCGTAGGGCGCATCGATATCCGCGAAGGTATTGGCCGGCACCACAAAGGTGAAGATCTGGTCCTCGGTCGCGGCTTGGTCGGCGATGGAATTCGCGAGAGTCGGTGCATCGTTGGTGTTCGCGACCGTGATGCGGAACTCGTCGAAGACCTGCTCGCCAGAGACGTCCCGGGCGGTGACCTTCACATCGAAGTGACCCACATCGCCGTTGGCCGGCGTACCGCTGAAGGTGCGGGTGGCGGCGTTGAAGGTCAGCCAGGTGGGCAGCGCACTGCCGTCGGCCTTCGTGGCGGAGTAGGCGAGCGTGTCGCCGTAGGGGGCGTCGACATCGGCGAAGGCATTCGCCGGCACGACGAAGCTGAAGGCCTGATCCTCGGTCGCGGACTGATCGGCTATCGGGTTGGCCCGCGTGGGCGCGTCGTTCGTGTTGGTCACGGTCAGCGCAAACACGTCGCTGACCGTCGCCCCGGACCGGTCGGTGGCCGTCAACCTGATCTGCAGCGTGCCCACATCCGCGTTGCGCGGCGTGCCGCTGAACTCCAGATCGTCCTCGTCGAACTTCAGCCACTCGGGCAGATCGCTGCCGTCGGCAAGCGTGGCCGTCACGCTGAGCCGGTCGCCGGCATCCACATCGGCGAAGGTCGAGCGGGGAACCTCGAAGCTGAAGGCCTGGTCCTCGGTCGCCGACTGGTCGACGATCGGGCTGGCCACCGTCGGCGCGTCGTTGGTGTTGGCCACAGTGATGCGGAGCTCGTCGGAGACCAGCGCTCCGGAGCCGTCCCTGGCCGTGACCTTGATGTCCAGCCGGCCTACGTCGCCGTTGGCGGGCGTGCCGCTGAAGGTGCGGGTGGCGGCGTTGAAAGTCAGCCAGGCGGGTAGCGCACTGCCGTCGGCCTTCGTGGCGGTGTAGGCCAGCGTGTCGCCGACATCCACGTCGGCGAAGGTGCCCGCCGGTACGACGAAGCTGAAGGCCTGGTCCTCGGTCGCAGACTGGTCGGCGATCGGGTTGGCCCGCGTGGGCGCGTCGTTCGTGTTGGTCACGGTCAGCGCAAACACGTCGCTGACCGTCGCCCCGGACCGGTCGGTGGCCGTCAACCTGATCTGCAGCGTGCCCACATCCGCGTTGCGCGGCGTGCCGCTGAACTCCAGATCGTCCTCGTCGAACTTCAGCCACTCGGGCAGATCGCTGCCGTCGGCAAGCGTGGCCGTCACGCTGAGCCGGTCGCCGGCATCCACATCGGCGAAGGTCGAGCGAGGAACCTCGAAGCTGAAGGCCTGGTCCTCGGTCGCCGTCTGGTCGGCGATGGAATGGACCAGGGTCGGTGCGTCGTTGACGTTGGCCACCGTGATGCGGAACTCGTCGGAGACCGGCACTCCGGAGCCGTCGCTGGCCGTGACCTTGATGTCCAGCCTGCCTACGTCGCCGTTGGCGGGCGTGCCGCTGAAGGTGCGGGTGGCGGCGTTGAAAGTCAGCCAGGCGGGTAGCGCACTGCCGTCGGCCTTCGTGGCGGTGTAGGCCAGCGTGTCGCCGACATCCACGTCGGCGAAGGTGCCCGCCGGTACGACGAAGCTGAAGGCCTGGTCCTCGGTCGCAGACTGGTCGGCGATCGGGTTGGCCCGCGTGGGCGCGTCGTTCGTGTTGGTCACGGTCAGCGCAAACACGTCGCTGACCGTCGCCCCGGACCGGTCGGTGGCCGTCAACCTGATCTGCAGCGTGCCCACATCCGCGTTGCGCGGCGTGCCGCTGAACTCCAGATCGTCCTCGTCGAACTTCAGCCACTCGGGCAGATCGCTGCCGTCGGCAAGCGTGGCCGTCACGCTGAGCCGGTCGCCGGCATCCACATCGGCGAAGGTCGAGCGGGGAACCTCGAAGTCAAACTCCTCGTCCTCGGTAGCGCGCTGGTCAGCAATCGAGGCGGCCACCGCAGGTGCATCGTTGGTGTTGGTCACCGTGATGCGGAACTTGTCGGTGACCGGCACGCCCGAGCCGTCCGTGGCCGTGACCTTGACATCGAAGAAGCCCACATCGCCATTGGCTGGCGTGCCGCTGAAGGTACGGGTGGCGGCGTTGAAGGTCAGCCAGCTCGGCAGCGCGGTGCCATCGGCCTTCATGGCCGTGTAGGTCAGCGTGTCACCGTACGGGGCGTCTACATCCGCAAACGTGTTCGCATTGAAAGTGAAGGCGAAGGCCTGATCCTCGGTCGCCCCTTGGTCGGCAATCGGGTTGGCGAGAGCGGGTGCATCGTTGGTGTTGGCTACCGTGATGCGGAACTCGTCGGTGACCGGTACACCCGATCCGTCGGTGGCCGTGACCTGGATATCGATGAAGCCCACATCGCCATTGGCGGGCGTGCCACTGAAGGTGCGGGTGGTGGCGTTGAAAGTCAGCCACGCGGGTAGCGCGCTGCCATCGGCCTTTGTCGCGGTGTAGGTCGCCGTGTCACCGTAGGGAACGTCGACATCTGCGAAGGTATTCGCCGGGACCACGAAGGTGAAGGCCTCATCCTCGGTCGCCGACTGGTCGGAAATCGGGTTGGCCAGGGTCGGTGCATCGTTGGTGTTGGCCACCGTGACACGGAACTCGTCACTCACCGGTACACCCGAGGCATCGGTGGCCGTGACCTGGATATCGAAGAAGCCCACATCGCCATTGGCCGGCGTGCCGCTGAAGGTGCGGGTGGCGGCGTTGAAGGTCAGCCAGGCGGGCAGAGCGGAGCCGTCGGCCTTCGTGGCCGTGTAGGCCAGCGTGTCGCCGTAGGGCGCATCCACATCGGCGAAGGTGTTGGCCGGCACCACGAAGCTGAAAGCCTGGTCCTCGGTCGCCGACTGGTCGGTGATGGCGCTCGCCAGCGTGGGGGCATCGTTGACGTTGGACACGGTGACGCGGAAGGTGTCACTGGCCGAGGTGTTCGAGCCATCGGTGGCCGTGACGGTGATGTCCACGGCGCCCACGTCGTCATTGACTGGCGTACCGCTGAAGGTACGGTTGGCGGCGTTGAAGGTCAGCCAGCTCGGCAGCGCGGTGCCGTCGGCCTTCGTCGCGGTGTAGGTCAAGGTGTCGCCGTACGGCGTATCCACATCGGCAAAGGTATCGGCCGGAACCACGAAGCTGAAGGCCAGGTCCTCAGTGGCCGCCTGGTCGGCAATCGGGCCGGCCACCGTCGGCGCGTCGTTGGTGTTGGCCACCGTGATGCGGAACTCGTCGAAGACCGACACGCCCGACCCATCGGTGGCCGTGACCTTGACTTCAAACTGGCCCACATCGCCATTGGCCGGCGTGCCGCTGAAGGTACGGGTGGCAGCATCGAAGGTCAGCCAGGCGGGCAGAGGGGAGCCATCGGTCTTCGTGGCCGTGTAGGCCAGCGTGTCACCGTAGGGCGCATCCACATCTGCGAAGGTGTTCGTCGGGAGAACGAAGGTGAAGGCCTGGTCTTCGGTCGCCCCCTGGTCGGGGATGGCGCTCGCCACCGTCGGCGCGTCGTTGGCGTTAGCCACCGTGATGCGGAACTCGTCGGTGACCGGCACGTTCGATCCGTCCCGAGCCGTGACCTTTACATCGAAGAAACCCACGTCGCCGTTGGTCGGCGTGCCGCTGAAGGTGAGAGTCGTGGCGTCGAAGGTCAGCCAGCTCGGCAGCGCGGTGCCATCGGCCTTCGTGGCGCTGTAGGTCAGCGTGTCGCCGTAGAGCGCATCCACGTCGGCGAAGGTGTTCCCGGCGACGGTGAAGGTGAAGGCCTGGCCCTGGGTTGCGTCCTGATCGGCGATGGCAGTGGCCACCGTCGGCGCGTCGTTGGTGTTGGCCACCGTGATGCGGAACTCGTCGGTGACCGGTACGTTCGATCCGTCGCGAGCCGTGACCTTCACATCGAAGAAGCCCACATCGCCGTTGGCCGGCGTGCCGCTGAAGGTGCGGGTGGAGGCGTTGAAGGTCAGCCACGCGGGCAGCGCCGAGCCGTCGGCCTTCGTAGCGGTGTAGGTCAGCGTGTCGCCGGCGTCCACATCGGCGAAGGTATCGACCGGCACCACGAAGCTGAAGGCCTGATCCTCGGTCGCCCCCTGGTCGGCAATCGGGTTGGCCAGGGTGGGTGCGTCGTTGACGTTACCCACCGTGATGCGGAAGGTGTCACTCACCGGCGCGCCAGCGATATCGGAAGCCGTGACGGTGATGTCCAGGAGCCCGACATCGTCGTTAGTCGGCGTGCCGCTGAAGGTGCGGGTCGCGGTGTCGAAGGTCAGCCAGCTCGGCAGCGCGGTGCCATCGGCCTTCGTGGCGCTGTAGGTCAGCGTGTCGCCGTAGGGCGCGTCCACATCGGCGAAGGTGTTCGCGGCGAAGGTGAAGCTGAAGGCCTGCTCCTCGGTCGCCGACTGGTCGGCGATCAGGTTGGCCACCGTCGGGGCGTCGTTGGTGTTGGCCACCGTGAGCGTGAAGGTGCAACTGCCCTCGGCGTTGGCGGAATCCCTGGCGGTGAGGAGGATCGTCACCGAGCCGACATCGCCATTGGTGGGTGTACCGCTGAAGATCAGATTCTGGGCGTCGAACGACAGCCAGGCCGGCAGAGGCGAGCCATCGGCGCGAGTGGCCGTGTAGGTCAACGAATACCCGTCTTCCACATCCGCAAACGGGAACTCAGGGAACGTCAGCGTGAGCGCAGCGTCCTCGTCGACCGTACGGTCAGCCGGCTGAGCCACCAGGGCCGGTGCGTCGTTCACTGCGGCGATGTCGGTGCCCAGGTAGACGGTGGAACTCGACCACATGTTCGTGCCGCCCCTGGCCCCCTCAATGTTCTGGGCGGGCGAGTAGGCCACCGGCCCGGTGGAGCCGTCGCCAAGCCTGAGCCTGAGTTCGCCCGGCTGACCGTTGAAGTCGGCTGCAGGCAGGAACCTCATCCAGTAGGTGGCTGGCAGCACCACAGCGGCCTGGTCGGAGGGGCCCCCAGCGGGGATGGTGGTCCAGCCCGTCGAGCCGTCGGCCGAGTACTGCCACTGACCCTCTTCGGCATAGGCGCTGTTCCCGATCACGGCTACGGCGGTCAGGGGGGTGGCCATCGAGCGGTCCCGCGAGTCGTCGTAGTTGCCTGCCAGCAGAAGAGACAGCGGCGCACCGGCCGGAGAAGCTGCGTCTTCCGCCACACCGGGGAGCGTCGCCCGGTTGTTGCCGTTGAGCAGGAGCGGCGCATCGTTGACGGGGTCGACCGTGACCGTGAAGGTGGACGAATTCGTCTCGGTGCCGTCGTTCACGTTGACGGTCACGGTCGCGGTGCCGAAAGCCTGCGATGCCCCCCTGAGCTGGATCCACCGGGAGGACGAGCTTCCACCGACCGTCGGCACCTGGATGATCGAGGTGTCGCTGCTCGTGGCAGTCACCGTCAATGAATCGGCGTCAGTCTCCAGGTCCGCGACGGTGAACAAGAGCAGCCTGGTGAAGTCCTCCTGGACGGAGAGGTCGGTAAAGGGCGGGGAGATGGTCGGCCTGTCGTTGACGGCCGTGATGCTCGTGCTCAGGCTCACCGTGGCGGCGGACCATGCCCCTGTGCCTCCGGTCACGTCCTGCAGGTTGCTGCCGACTGACGGCAGCACCGGGCCCTGGGAGCCGTCAGCCAGCCGGACGGTCAAGGCGCCGGGAGTGCCGTTGAAATTGGCTGCTGGCACGAACCGCAGCCAGTAGGCGGCCGGCAACACCACCGCAGCCTCGTTAGACAGCCCCGAGGTGGGAATCGCCGTCCAGCCGCCCTGCCCGTCGGCCGAGTATTGCCAGGTGCCCTGGGCGGCCGTGGCGCTGTTGCCCGTGATCGCCACACCGGCCATGTCGGTGGCCAGGGCGGCATCGGCGGAATCGCTGTAGCGAGCGCCGAACAGCGTCGCCACCTGGGCTCCGGGCGGCGCAGCTTCGTCTTCCGACACCGACGCCAGCGTCGAGTTGCCGGAAGCCTCCGGGGCGTCGTTGACGGGATTGATCGTCAGGTCGAAGCTGCGGGTGACGCTGGAGTTTCCATCGCCCACGGTCACGCTGATGGTCACGGTGCCGAAGACGTTGGCAGCGGGCTTGACCGTGAGCGTACGGTTGGTGCCGCTTCCGGCCAGCACGAGGCTGGCGGAGTTGTCCGGCACCAGCGCGGCATTGGAACTCGTCGCCGAAACGCTGAGCCAGGAGGCAGCCGTCTCCTCGTCGCTCACCTGGAAGGGCAGTGCCAGCAGCGTTCCATCCTCATCGACGGTCTGCGGGGAGATGGCGCTGATCGTGGGCGTGTCGTTGACGCTGGCCACCATGATGCGGAAGGTGTCGCTGGCCGAGGTGGTCGAGCCGTCGGTGGCCGTGACGGTGATGTCCAGGGGGCCGACATCGCCGTTGCCGGGCGTGCCGCTGAAGGTACGGTTCGCCGCGTCGAAGTTCAGCCAGCCCGGCAGCGTCGTGCCGTCAGCCTTGGTGGCGGTGTAGGTCAGCGTGTCGCCGGCGTCCACGTCCGCGAAGGTGTTCGTGTCGAACGTGAGGCTGAAGGGCAGGTCCTCGGTCGCCGACTGGTCGGCAATCGGGTTCGCCACCGTCGGCGCATCGTTCGTGTTTTCCACCTTCAGGGTGAAGGTCGTGGTGGCGGTCAGGCCGGCGGCGTCCGTGGCCTTCAGGGTGATCGTGCTGGAGCTCACATCCCCGTTGCGTGGCGTGCCGGTGAACTCCGCGGTGGCTGCGTTGAAATTCAGCCAGCCCGGCAGGCCCGAGGCCTCGTAGGCGAGGGTGTCACCGGCGTCCTGATCGGCAAAGGTATTGGCCGGCACGACGAAGGAGAAGTCGGCGTCCTCGGTGGCCGTCTGCAGCGGGA
>JBMOGN010000056.1:0-16433 GCA_049318345.1 Rubrivivax sp.
GCCGGCCGTCATCTGGCCGTACATCATCAGGCCCTTGCGGTCCAGCTCGTGGAAGTGCTCCCAGGTGGCCCACTTCGGCACGAGGTTGGAATTGGCGATGAGCACGCGGGGCGCATCCTCGTGGGTACGGAAGACGCCCACGGGCTTGCCCGACTGGATGAGCAGCGACTCGTCGGGCTTCAGCCGGCGCAGCGTGGCGAGGATGGCCTCCAGGCTCTCCCAGTTGCGCGCGGCGCGGCCGATGCCGCCGTAGACGACGAGCGCGTCGGGGTTCTCGGCCACCTCCGGGTCCAGGTTGTTGTGGAGCATGCGGTAGGCGGCCTCGATGAGCCAGTTGGCGCAGCTCAGCCCGGCGCCGCGCGGGGCGCGCAGCGGGCGCGGCTGCGCCAGGCTCGGGAGGGCGGAGAGGTCGGTCATGGGGGGCTCCTGCAAGGGGCGTGCGACGAATCCCGCACTCTAAGGCCGACGTCGACCCGCCGCATCGACCCGACTGTGCCAAGCGCGGCAGCCGGGTGGGCAGCCGAGCAGCCGAGCAGCAGGGCAGCAGGGCGGGCGGGTCCCGCGCCATCCCGCAGAATCGCCGCATGCCCGCAGCCGACCTGCCCGACGCCCTGCCTGCCGCTCTGCCCGCCTGCCGGCCCGAAGCCGGCCGCCTGGCCGACGACGCCACCCAGGCCGCCTACGCGGCCGACGGCGCGGTGTGCATTCGCGGGCTGCTCACGCCGGCGCAGGTGCAGCGGCTGCGCGAGGGCGTGCAGGCCAACCTCGAGCATCCGAGCCCGCGCGCCATCGTCGCCAGCCGCCCGGACGACCCGGGCCGCTTCGTCGAGGATTTCTGCTGCTGGCCCGACAACCCCGCCTACCGAGAAGTGATCACGGGCTCCGCACTCGCGCCGGTGGCCGCGCGCCTGATGCACAGCCGCACCGCGCGGCTGTACCACGACCACATGCTCACCAAGGAGCCGGGCACGCGCCAGCCCACGCCCTGGCACCAGGATCAGCCCTACTACAACGTGGACGGCACGCAGAACGTGAGCTTCTGGATCCCGGTGGACCCGGTCAGCCGAAGCGCGACGCTGGAATTCGTGGCCGGCTCGCACCTGGGGCCCTGGCTCATGCCGCGCACCTTCCTCACGAACGAGGCACGCTGGTTCCCGCCGGGCAGCCTGGCCGAGCTGCCGGACATCGAGAGCAACCGCGCCGCGCACCGCATCCTCGGCTGGGCGCTGGAGCCGGGCGACGCGGTGGCCTTCCACATGCTCACGCTGCATGCCTCCGGCGGCGTGGAGCTCGGGCGCCGGCGACGCGTGTTCTCGGTGCGATTCCTGGGCGACGACATGCGGCATGCGCCGCGCCGCTGGAAGACCTCGCCCGACTTCCCCGGCCTGGCCGAGGAGCTGCCCGCGGGCGCGCCGATGGCGCACCCGCTGTTCCCGCTGCTATGGGAGGCCGCGCCGTGACGCTGCACGAGGTGCGGCTGGACGCCTGCCCGCCCCAGCCCTGGCGCAATGGCGGCGGGCTCACGCACGAGCTGCTGGCGTGGCCAGCCGCCCGCGCGCAGCCCGGCAGCGGCGGCGGCAGCAGCAGCAGCAGCATCGGCAGCACTGTCGAGGGCTGGCTGGTGCGCGTGAGCGTGGCGCAGATCGGCCGCAACGGCCCGTTCTCGCCCTTTCCGGGCGTGGACCGCGGCTTTGCGGTGCTGGAAGGCGCGGGCGTGGCCCTGGACTTCGGCGGCGCGGCGAGGCGCGCCGGCGAGCAGGTCCTCACCGCCGAGGACGAGGCGCTGGACTTTCCCGGCGAGGACGCGCCCGGCTGTCGCCTGCTGGGTGGGGCCACGCTGGACCTGAACCTGATGGGCCGCCGCGAGGCTGGCCGCATCGGCATGCGGCGCGCCGCGGCGGGCTCCACGCTGGCCGGCGCCCATGCCTGGCGAGGCGTCTACGCGCACGGGCCCGCCACGCTGCACACGCCGGCCGGGGCGCGGCAGCTGGCCGGCCGCAGCCTGTGCTGGAGCGACGACGCACAAGCCCTGGCGCAGCCCTGGACGCTGCACGCCGCCCACCGGGCCTGCTTCCTGGCCTGGACGCCGCTGGAGCCACCCCGATGACGCCCCCCCTGCGCACGCTGTGGCGCCACGCGCGCCTGGCCACGATGGCCGGCCCCGAGCCCTGGGGGTGGATCGAGGACGGCGCGCTGCTCACCGAGGGCGAGTCGATCGTCTGGGTGGGGCCGCAGGCCGGGCTGGACGCGGCCGTGCACCGCCACGGCCAGCCCGATACCGAGCACGACCTGGCGGGCGCACTGGTCACCCCCGGGCTCGTGGACGCGCACACCCACCTCGTGTACGGCGGAGACCGCGCCGCGGAGTTCGAGCTGCGGCTGCAGGGCGCCACCTACGAGGAGATCGCGCGCGCCGGCGGCGGCATCCGCTCCACCGTGGCCGCCACCCGCGCGGCCGACGACGCCACGCTGCTGCGGGCCGCCGCCGCCCGCGCACGCACGCTCATAGCCGGCGGGGTGACGACGATCGAGATCAAGTCGGGCTACGGGCTGGACGAGACGCACGAGGCGCGCTGTCTGGCCGTGGCGCGCCGCCTGGGCCGCGAGCTGCCGCTGGCGGTGCGCACGACCTCGCTGGCCGCGCACGCGCTGCCTCCGGAGTACGCGGGCCGGGCCGACGCCTACATCGACGCGGCCTGCGGCTGGCTGGCGGGCCAGCAGGCCGCGGGCCTGGTGGATGCGGTGGACGCCTTCTGCGACACGATCGGTTTCACCCCCGCGCAGACACGCCGCGTCTTCGAGGCCGCGCGGCGCCTGCGCCTGCCGGTGAAGCTGCATGCCGAGCAGCTCAGCAACCAGGAAGGCGCCGCCCTGGCGGCCGAATACGGCGCACTGAGCTGCGACCACCTGGAGCACCTCTCGCCGGCCGGCATCGCCGCCATGCGCGCATCCGGCACCGTGGCCGTGCTGCTGCCCGGGGCCTTCTACTTCCTGCGCGAGACGAAGCTGCCGCCAGTGGCCGCGCTGCGCGAAGCGGGCGTGCCCATGGCCGTGGCCACCGACCACAACCCCGGCTCGTCGCCGGCGCTGTCGCTGCTGCTGATGGTGAACATGGCCTGCACGCTGCTGCGCCTCACGCCCGAGGAGGCCTGGCGCGGCGTGACCGTGCACGCCGCGCGCGCGCTCGGCCTGGCCGACCGCGGGGCGCTGGCCGCGGGGCTGCGCGCCGACTTCGCCGTGTGGGACGCGCAGCACCCGCGCGAGCTCGCCTGCAGCTTCGGCCACAACCCCTGCCGGCGCACCGTCCACGCCGGGAAGGAACGCCCATGAACGATGTCTATACGCTCGAGCCGGGCCGCACCGCGCTGCTCATCAGCATGCCCCACGTGGGCACGGCCGTGCCGCCGCACCTGCACGACAGGCTCGTGCCGCGCGCGCTGGAGACCGAGGACACCGACTGGTTCCTCGACCGGCTCTACGCCTTCGCGCGCGAGATGGGCGCCGGGCTGCTCGTGCCGCGCTTCAGCCGCTACGTGGTGGATCTCAACCGCCCCGGCGACAACCGGCCCATGTACCCCGGGCGCAACAACACCGAGCTGTGCCCCACGCGCTTCTTCACCGGCGAGCCGCTGTACCGCCCGGGCTGCGCGCCCGACGAGGCCGAGGTGCGCGAGCGGGTGCAGCGCTACTGGCAGCCGTACCACGAGGCGCTCGCGGCCGAGCTGCAGCGGCTGCACGGCGTGCACGGGCACGTGGTGCTCTTCGACGCCCACAGCATCAAGGGCGAGCTGCCCTGGCTCTTCGAGGGCCTGCTGCCGGACATGAACCTGGGCACGGTGGAGGGCACGAGCTGCGCGCCCTCGCTGCGCGAGGCGCTGTGCGGCGTGTTCGCGGCGCAGCCGCACTACAGCTGGGTGGCCGACGGCCGCTTCCGGGGCGGGCAGATCACGCGCGACAACGGCCGCCCGGCCGAGGGCCGCCACGCGGTGCAGCTGGAGATGGCCTGGCGCGCCTACATGGACGAAGCGCCCCCGTACCGCTGGAACGAGACGCGCGCCGCGGCCGTGACGCCGCTGCTGCGCGAGCTGGTGCGCACGATGATCGACTGGAGGCCGGCTTGAGCGGCAGCGCCGCCACGCTGTGGGCCCCGCAGGCCTGGATCGACGGCGCCTGGCATGCGCAGGTGCTGCTGCGCGCCGACGCGCAGGGGCGCTGGGCCGAGGTGCGGCCGGGTACCGCGGCGCCTGGGGAGGCGCTGCAGCTGCCCGGCCCCGTGCTGCCCGGGCTCGTGAACGCGCACAGCCACGCCTTCCAGCGCGCCTTCGCCGGCCTGGCCGAGCGGCGCGAGGGCGCGCACGACGACTTCTGGAGCTGGCGCGACCGCATGTACGGCGTGGCCCTGCGCATCACCCCGGACGAGTTGCGCGAGGTGGCCACCGCGCTGTACCGCGAGCTGCTGGCCGGCGGCTACACCCACGTGTGCGAGTTCCACTACCTGCACCACGACCCCGCCGGCCAGCCCTACGCGCAGCCCGCGGCCATGGGCCGGGCGCTGGCCGAGGCGGCCGTGCAGGCCGGCATCGGCCTGACGCTGCTGCCCGCACTCTACGAGCGCGCGGGCTTCGGCCAGCCGCAGCTGCGGGACGACCAGCGGCGCTTCGCCGCGGGCGTGGAGCAGGTGTGCGCCTGGCGCGACGAGGTGCGGGCCTGGGGCTGGCCGAACGTGGGCGCGGGCGTGGCGGTGCACTCGCTGCGCGCGGCCGCGCCGGCGTCGATCGCGCGCCTGTGCGAGCGCCTGGAGCAGGACCCCGGGCCCGTGCACGTGCACGTGGCCGAGCAGACCGGCGAGGTCGACGCCTGCCTGGCCGCCACCGGGCGGCGCCCCATCGAGTGGCTGGCCGCCCACGCGCGGCTGGACGCGCGCTGGCAGCTCGTGCACGCCACGCACGCCACGGCGGCGGAGATCGAAGCCGTCGCGCGCAGCGGCGCTGGCGTGGTGGTGTGCCCCACCACCGAGGCGAACCTGGGCGACGGGCTCTTCGACCTGCCGGGCTGGCTCGCGCAGGGCGTGGCGCTGTCCATCGGCTCGGACAGCCAGGTCTGCCGCCAGGCCTGGCGCGAGCTGCAGCTGCTGGAGTACGGCCAGCGGCTCGTGCTGCGCCGGCGCAACGTGGCGGCCGACCCCGCAACCGGCCAGCCCTCCACCGCCGGGCGGCTCTTCGAGGCCTGCCTGCACGGCGGCGCGGGTGCGGCGGGCCTGGGCCCCTGGGGGCTGCGCACCGGCGCGCGCGCCGACCTCGTGGTGCTGGGCGCCGACACCCCGGGCCTGCGCGAAGCCGGCCCGGCGCACGCGCTGGATGCGCTCGTCTTCGCCACCGACCTGCCGGCGGTGACGCAGACCTGGGTGGCCGGGCGCTGCGTGGCGGGCGGGCCCCGGGCGGCCCGCGCCGACCTCGCGCCCGGCACCCCGGGCTGATCGTGCCGGGCGCCGCCGGCTGAACCCGCCGGGCGCCGCAGGCTGAATGCACCGAGCGCCGCAGGCGCTGGGGCGGCCCGGCCCGCTCACCGACGATGCGCCTGCGCAACGCACGCGCCGCGCGGCGCGCCATCCTCTGCGCGTCTGACCTTTCCTTCCTCCAACCCCTCAAGGACGCGACGATGGACCCTTCCTCCCGCATGCACGCCGGCAACGGCGGCCAGGCCGCCGGTCACAACCTGCGCCACATGGTCGACGAGATCGACACCTTCCTGAAATCCGCCGCCGACACCGGCGACCAGCGCTTCAACGCCGTGCGCGACAAGCTCGCGCTGCAGGTGCAGGAGATGCGCGGGCAGCTCGACGAGCTCAACCGCGCCACGCTGGAACGCGTGAAGCTCGCGGCACGCCAGGCTGACGAATCGGTCCATGCGCACCCCTACGGCGCCATGGGCGTAGCCGCGGCGGCGGGGCTGCTGCTGGGCTACCTGGCCGCTCGGCGCTGAGGCGTGGCGCGGCGGCACGACCCGTCGGCTGCGGCGTGGTGACCCGCCTGCTGGTCACCCTGCTGGCGGTCGCGCGCACGCGCGTGGAGCTGGCGGCAGCGGCGCTCGAGCTGGAGCGCGCGCGCCTGGCGCGCATGCTCCTTTGTGCGGCCGTCGCGCTCGTGCTGCTGCAGCTGGCCGCCGCGCTCGCCGTGGGCTGGCTGTTGCTCGTGTGCGCGCCGGCCGACCGCGCCGCGGTGCTGGGAACGCTCGCCCTGGTCACGCTCGCGGCAGCAGCCCTGGCGCTGTGGAAGTGGATGCGGCTGGCGCATGCGCGACGCGCCTGGGCGTTCAGGACACCGCCCCCTGCGGGCGGCTGACCCCGGCGACGGGCGGCGGCCCGTGGGGAGGCCGGCGCCTGCGTGCACGGGGCCACGCGGGGCGCGCAAGGCGGCTGCAGGCCGGCCGGCGGCATCCCGCCAGGCACGGGCGGAGGAGCGCCATGGGCCCGTATCCGGCCGGATATGCTGGCGTCTGGCGCCTGACAAAGGTGTCCCGAGCCCCGCCCGACGCCGGGCTGAACCTGCCGGAGCAAACCCATGGTCTATCCTTCTCGCCGTCAGATGCTGGTGCTGGCCACGGCGGCTGCCGGCGCCACCCTGGCCCGCCGCGCGCAGGCGCAGGCGCAGGCCTGGCCCACCCGGGCGATCACGCTGGTCGTGCCCTACACCGCGGGCGGCAGCTCCGACATCGGCGCGCGGCTGCTCAACGGCGAGCTCGGGCGCCAGCTCGGGCAGAACGTGGTGGTGGACAACGTCGGCGGCGCCGCCGGGGCGCTGGGCGTGCAGAAGGTGGCGCGCGCACCCGCGGACGGCCACACGCTGCTCATGGGCTCGCTCAGCGAGTGCCTGCTCGTGCCGCTGGCCAACCCGGCGGCCGGCTACAGGCCGGAGGACCTGCTGCCCGTGGCGCTCACCGGCGCCTCGCCCGCAGTCTTCGTCACGCGCGCCGACTTCCCGGCGCAGACGATCGACGAGTTCATCGCGCTGGCGCGGCGCCACCCCGGCCGCTACACCTACGGCTCGCCCGGGGTGGGCACCTTCCAGCACGTGATGGGCGAGACCTTCAAGGCCCGCGCCGGGCTCTACATGGTGCACATCCCCTACCGCGGTGCGCCGCAGGTGCTGCAGGACGTGATGGGCGGGCAGATCGACATCGGCATCACCACCATCCCGAGCGTGGCGGGCTTCGTCGCGGCGGGGAAGATGAAGGTGCTGGGCGTGAGCACCGCCGCGCGGCATCCGGCACTCAAGACCGCGCAGGCCTTCGGCGAGTCGGCTCCGCTCAAGGGCCTGGAGCTGAGCACGTGGGCCATGGTCTACGCGCCGGCCGGCACGCCAGAGGCCGTGGCGCAGAAGCTCAACACCACGATCAACGCCATCTCGACCTCGGCGGCGTTGGTGGAGGCGCGCACCCGGCTCGGGGCGGATCTGCCCGCGGTGCTCACGCTGGCCCAGGCACGCGCCTGGGTGCAGGCCGAGCGCGACAAGTACGCGCCCGTGATCAAGGGCCTGAAGCTCGAGTGAGCCCGGTTTGAGCTCCGTGCAGCGCGCCCCGCGCATCGGCCTGTGCGGCTTCTTCCTGGAGGCCAACCGCTTCGCGCCCCCCACCACGGGCGCGCACTTCGAGCAGGCCTGCGACCTCGCCGGCGCCGCACTCGCCCGGGAGCTGCAGGCGGCGCAGCCGCGCCTGCTGGGGGACCTGCCGGGCTTCGCCTCCGGCATGGGCTCCTGGGAGCCCGTGGCGCTGCGGGTGGCCGCCGCCTACCCCGGCGGGCCGGTGGAAGACGCCTGGTTCGAGGCCTTCCTGGAGGACCTGCAGGCGCGGCTGCGCGCCGCCGGCCCCCTGGACGGGGTGTACATCTCCTCGCACGGCGCGGCGCTGGCCGCCTCGCACGACGACCCCGACGGCGAGCTCTTCCAGTGCGTGCGGCGCATCGTGGGCCCCGAGGTGCCGGTGGTGGCGGTGCTGGACCTGCACACCAACGTCTCGGCCCGCATGACCGATGCGCTGTCGGCCTTCGTGGCCTACCGCACCAACCCCCACGTGGACCTGCGCGAGCGCGGGCAGGAGGCCGCTGCCCTGATGCGCCGGATGCTCGAGGAAGGGCCGGGCGAGGTGGCACTCGTGAAGCTGCCCTTCCTGCCGGCCTCCACCGACCAGCTCATCGCCCCGGGCACGCCCTACCACGCCCTCGTGCAGGAGGGCCAGGAGCACCTGGGGCCCGACGTGCTGAACGTGTCCCTGTGCGGCGGGTTCCCGCTGGCCGACTGCGCCAAGTGCGGCTTCAGCGTGGTGGTGACGGCACGGCGCGGCGCGCGCACGCAGGCCGAGTCGGTGGCGCGCACGATGGCCGCACGGGTCTGGGCGCGGCGCGCGGCGTTCCTCACCGCGCTCACGCCGCTGGCGCGCGCGGTGGAGCTCGCGGTGCAGGCCGGTCTTTCGCCGGTAGACGGGGGCGACAAAGCTGCAGCCGCCGGCTCGCGCCTCATCCTCGCCGACGTGGCCGACAACCCCGGCGGCGGCGGCTCGGGCCGCACCACCGTGCTGCTGCGGGCCCAGCTGCAGGCCGGGGCACAGGGCGTCCTGCTGGGCGTGTACTGCGACCCGGCGCTGGCGGCGCAGGCCCACGAGCGCGGCCGGGGCGCCCGCTTCGAGGCCATGCTCAACCGCGACGAAGCGCCCGACAGCCCCTTCGGCGGGCCGCTCGTGCACAGCGCCGAGGTGCTCGCGCTGAGCGACGGCGACTTCGTGGGCCGCAAGGGCCTGGTGAAAGGCATGTCGCAGCGCATGGGCCCGAGCGCGCGCCTGGCACTCGGCGCGGGCGTGCAGGTGGTGGTGATATCGCGGCGCCAGCAGCTGCTCGACCCGGCGCAGCTCGAGGCGCTGGACGTGGACCTCGGCCGCGTGCGCACGCTCGTCGTGAAGAGCCGCGGGCACTTCCGCGCCGCCTTCGACGACTTCGCCCCGGCCTCGCGCATCATCGAGGTCGACTGCCCGGGCCTGACCACCCCGAACCTCGCGACGCTGCCGCTGGCGCGCGTCCCGCGCCCGGCGTACCCGCTGCAGCGCGATACTGCGTGGCCGGCACCAGCCGGCGATGCGCCTGAAGATGGCGCCCCCGCCGACCCGATGTCCCCTGGCTCCCCTGCCTCCCTTTCCTCCCCTCCCTCCCCTCCTGCCCGCTGACCGACCATGGACCTCTCCCGCTTTCCCCGCCGCCGCTACACCGAAGGCGCCACGCCGCTGGAGCCGATGCCCCGCTTCTCCGCCGCCCTGGCGGCGAGTTGCCCGGGCGGGCGCGGTCCCGAGGTGTGGGTCAAGCGCGACGACATGCTCGGCCTGTTCCCCGGCGGCAACAAGACGCGCAAGCTCGAGTACCTGGTGGCCGACGCGCTCGCGCAGGGCGCCGACACGCTCGTGACCTGCGGCGCGCCGCAGTCCAACCACTGCCGCATCACGCTGGCAGCGGCCGTCAAGGAAGGGCTGAAGTGCCGCTTCGTGATCGAGGAGCGGGTGCCCGGCAGCTACGACCCCAAGGGCAGCGGCAACCACTTCATGTTCCGCCTGATGGGCGTGGAGGCCATCACGGTGGTGCCCGCCGGCACGAACATGGCGCAGGCCATGCAGCAGGTGGTGGATGCGCTCGCCGCCGAGGGCCGCAAGGGCTACGTGATCCCGGGCGGCGGCTCCAATGCGGTGGGCGGCCTGGGCTACGTGGCCTGCGCGCAGGAGCTGCAGCAGCAGTGCTTCGAGCGCGGCCTGCGCTTCGGCCGTGTGGTGGTGGGCTCCGGCAGCTCGGGCACGCATGGCGGGCTGCTGGCCGGGTTCCTGGGCAACCGCATCGACGTACCCATCGTGGGCATCGGCGTGAGCCGCGACCCGGCCGACCAGGCCCCGCTCGTGCACAAGGAGGCGCAGGCCGTGTGCGACCTGCTGGGCCTGGACCTGAAGGTGGCTGCGGAGTCGGTGGTGTGCGTGGGCGGCTACTGGCAGCCCAAGTACTCCATCCCCAACGCCCGGATGGTCGAGGCGGTGCAGATGCTGGCCCGCACCGAGGGCCTGCTGCTCGACCCCGTCTACACCGGCAAGATCATGGCCGGCCTCATCGGCCTGGCGCGCCAGGGCTACTTCGCGCCCGACGAGCGTGTGCTCTTCCTGCACACGGGCGGGCTGCCGTCGCTGTGGGCCTACGAGGAGGCGGTGATGGGCGAGGTGGACATGGCGCCCTGAGGGGCGCATTCGCCTGCGGCGGCCTGAAGGGTCGGGCCACCCAGGTCCGCCCCCTGCCCGCCACACGCCGCCGCCCAGATGGCGCCGCTGGCACGCCGCCAGCGCGCGATGGCGCTGCGACGGGCGGCTCCTTCGCCCACGTGGGCCACGAGCTCCAGGCCCTGCTCATCGGCCACCGGGATGCGCAGCTGCGCCTGCCCCGTCCAGTTGGGCAGCAGGCTGACCTCGATGTGGTGCACCACCAGCCCGTCCTCACGCAGCGTCCAGCGCCCGGCGTAGGACACGCAGTCGTCGAAGGCCGCCGCCTTCTCCGCCGGGGTGGCGAGCAACCGATCCACGCTCGCGAAGGGCGCTCGGCGCGCCCGCGCCATGAAGCCGAACATGTAGCCATCGGCTGTGTAGCCGATCCGCCCCACCGCGTCGTCGCCGAGCGGCGCCAGCTCGGTGCCGTCGGGCAGGCGCACGAAATAGCGCACCAGGTCCCAGACCCCGACGAGGTCTTCGCGGGTGATCGTCGTCATGTCGCCCAGGGTCCTCGCTTGCCTCACCGACGGCTGACGATGCCGCCGTCCACGTCGACCACCGTGCCGCTGACGTAGGAGGCGCGCCGCGAGGCCAGAAAGACGACCATGTCGGCGATCTCCTCGGGCTCGGCCGGCCGCCCGAAGGGCCGGTCGCGCAGCAGCTCCTCCCAGCGCTCCTCGTCGCCCAGCTTGGCCCGGGCCATGCCGCGCATCACCTGCTCCAGCCGCTCGGTGCGCACCATCGGCGGGTTCACACCCACCACCCGTACACCGTCCTGCGTCGTGCGGCTGCCGATCGCGCGCGTGAAGGCGTGCAGCGCGGCGTTGCCCGCGGTGCCGCAGATGTAGTCGTACATCGGCATCAGGCCAGCCAGGCCGATGACGTTGACGATCACCCCCGAGCCGCGCGCCCGCAGGGCCGGCAGCATCGCGCGCGTGAGGTTGACGTAGCCCATGACCTTGAGGTCCCAGGCCGTGCGCCAGCGGCTGTCGTCGATGGCGTCGATGGGCCCGCCCGGGATGTCGCCGGCGTTGTTCACGATCACGTCGTAGGCGGCTGCGCCCTCGGCCAGCTCGGACACGGCCTGGGCTTGGCGCAGGTCCAGCGCGCTGGTTCGCACCTGTACGCCGTGGGTCGTGGCAATCTCCTCGGCCGTGGCGGCAAGCGTACGGGCGTCACGCGCAACCAGGTGCAGGGAACACCCCTCCTGCGCGAAGCCGCTGGCGACAGCCTTGCCGATGCCCTTGGACCCCCCCGTGATCAGAACGTGGCTGCCGTGCAAGCCCAGATCCATGTCCCGCTCCCCTTCAAGCCGGGTCGGTCGCGCCGCTCAGGCTGCGGCCTCCCGTAACGCATCGGGATCGATGCCGTATCCCCGGGCCCATTCCAGGCTCAGGGCCGTGCCCCGGGAAGGGCGGTACTCGCAACCTACCCATCCCCCGTAGCCGAGCCGGTCGAGCTCGCCGATCAACCAGCACACGTCGATCTCCCCGCACCCGGGCTCATGACGATCGGGCGGGCTGCCGACCTGCACGTGCATGACCCAGGGCAGAGCCTCGCGCAGGCGGGCTGTCACGTCGCCCTCCTCGCGTCCAACGTGGTAGACGTCGAAGATGAGCCCGAGGTTGGGCTGATCGATGTCGTGCAGCAGTTCCAGGGCCTGTGCCACCGTGTGGATGGCAAAGCCCGGAAGGTCATGGCGATTGACGGGCTCGATCATCACATCCAGACCTTCGCCGGCGGCTCGTTGGGCTGCCCAGCGCAGGTTGCTGCGCAGCGTGTGCAGAGCCCGATCACCGTCACAACCCGGCGGCACGCGGCCTGCCGGTGCATGCAGCCGCCCCACCTTGAGCGCCTGCGCCCAGGCAACTGCCCTCTCGAACTCGGCGCGAAACTCCTCGACCCGACCGGGGTCGCAGGCGAAGCCCCGCTCGCCGCCGTCCCAGTCACCGGGTGCCGCCAGGAAGTTCAGGTACTGCAGCCCATGGCGCTGCAACAGGTGCGCGAAGAGCTGCTGGTCATGCCGGTAGGGCACGCCGTACTCGATGGCGCGAAAGCCCGCACGGCGCGCCAGTTCGAAGCGCTGCTCGAAGGGCCACTCGTTGAACAGGAAGCTGATGCTGGCACCGATCTTGGCCATGTCACGCTATTCCATGAAGCCAGGCAGCAACAGGCTGATCTGGGGGAAGGCGATCAGGAGCCCGATGACGATCGTGTCCACCGCCACGAACCAGAGCGCGCCACGGAAGATGGCCGACATCGACACCTGCGAACCAACTACCGTCTTCAGGACGAAGCAGTGAAAGCCCACTGGGGGCGTCAGCATGCCCACCTCGACGAGCTTGACGACGAGCACGCCGATCCACAGCAGGTCGAGCCCCAGCTTGCGGCACACGGGGATCAGGATCGGCAGCGTCAGCAGCATCACGCCGATCGGGTCGAGGATCATGCCGAGCACGTGGTAGACGACGATCATCGCGGCGAGGACGGCCCAGACCGAGCCCAGGCTGGCAAAGCCCGAGGCGATGTGGTCAGGCACGCCGGACAGCGCCAGGAAGCGCGTGAAGAGCACCGCGCCGACGACGACGAAGAAGAGAGAGGCCATGCTGCCGGCGGTGTCGCTGAAGGCACGCCGAGTGGTTTCCCAGCTCACGGAGCGCCTGGCGGCCGCTACGAGCAGCGAGAAGCCGGCACCGACCGCGGCAGCCTCCGTCGAGGTGGCCACACCCGACCAGATCGCGCCCACCACGCCCAGCACGATGACTGGCAGCGGCCAGACATCGCGTACCAGCTCCAGGCGCTCCCGCAGGGAGTAGGTGCGGTCTTCGACGGGCGCCAGTTCCGGTCGCGCCTTGCACAGGCCGACGATGAAGAGCGTGAACACCACCGCCGTGAGCAAGCCCGGCAGGATGCCCGCGATCAGCAGCTTGTCGATGGAGACCTCGGCGTACCAGCCGTAGATCACGAGCGCGACGCTGGGTGGGATCAACGCATCGATGGTGCCGGCCGCAGCGACCGAGCCAGTGGCCAGGGACGGGTTGTAGCCCCGGCGCAGCATCTCCGGAATGGCGATGCGCCCGATGGCGGAGGTGGTGGCCACGCTCGAGCCGGAGGCTGCACCGAAGAGGGTGCAGGCCCAGTTCGAGGCCACGGCCAGGCCGCCGGGCAGCCAGCCCAGCCAGGCCTTGGCGGCATCGAAGAGGCCGCGGGTGAGCCCCATGTGGTGCGCAAAACTGCCCATCAGCAGGAACATCGGCACGGCCGAGAGCGTCCAGTTCGACGAGAACTGGTACGGCAACGTGGCCAGCGAGCCCATGGCCGCACCAGGGCCCCGTATGGCGGCGATCCCGGCCAGCGAAACCAGCCCGAGCGTGGCGCCGATGGGCACGCGCAGCATCAGCAGCACGAACATCGCCCCGACGCCTAGGAACCCGATCTGCAGGTTGCTCATGTGTGCCCGCCTGGCGCACTTTCGCCTTCGGATGGCTCACCCCACCAGTCAGCCGCCATCTGCAGCAGCAGCGCACACGCCACGAGTGCGCTGCCCACCACCGGAAACCAGCGCGAGGGCCACACCTCGATGCGCAGCGCCACCGCCTCGGAGGTCTCGCGCACGGCCGTCTGCTCGACGGCCTCGCCGAAGCTGGCCACGCACAGGAGCACGGCAAACACCAGCATGCAGCTGTCGGCGAACACCTTCATCCCCCGCTCGAGCCGCCCTGGCAAGGCGCCTTGCATCAGCTCCACGGCGATGTGCTGGCGCCGCGATTGCACCCAGCCCATCGGCAGGAAGATGCAGGCCACCATGTAGTACGACGAGACGATCTCGAGCGTTCCGGTGATCGGCGTGCGCAGCAAGGCCTTACCGATCACATCCAGGCTCACGTGCACCATCATCAGCGCAGCGGCCAACGAGCCCAGCGCCAGCGCCAGGTCGTTCGCGCCGCCGACGAGGCGCGCCGCGACGGGCTTCACGGCTTGAGCTTGGAGAAGATCTCGCGTCGCAGCGCGGCTTCGTACTTGGCGCGGTCTGCGCCCGTCTCGGCCACGATCCGGTTCCACTTCTCGAGCTTCTCGAGGTAGGTCTTCACGAGCGCGGCCGCACCCGTGACGCCGCGCTTGTCGGCATCGGCCACCACGCGTGCCTGCTCGCCGGCCACATGGGTGGCCACGAAGGCCTTGAAGTCGGCCGGCGGCGGCGTGCGCCGCACGCCCTTGCCAGCCGCCTCCTGGAAGGCGCGCTCGGTCTCCTCCATGTTCAGCAGCGTGGCCTCCGCCACGAGGAAGGGCAGCGCATCGATCATGGCCTGACGCTGTGCCGTGGACAGCTTGCGCCAACCCTCTCGGCCCACAGCCAGCACCAGGCTCGAGTTGTACTGGCCCAGCGGCTGGTCGACGACCGTCTTGACCACGTCCATCAGGTTGTAGCTCTTGAGCCAGACCCCACCGACGATCGCGCACTCCACCGCCCCGCGCTGCATGGCCTCGTAGACCTCGGTGGGCACGGTGCTCACGGGGTTGGCGCCTGCCGCCTTGGCGAAGAGCGCGAAGGCCGAGGCGGCGCGGATCGCCTTGCCCTTGAGGTCCTGCAGGGAGGCCACCGGCGAGCGGCATTGCAGGTAGAAGGGCGCCACGCCGTTGTAGGCCAGCGGCAGCGCCTTGAAGCGGCCGAAGTCCGCGTCGCACTGCGGGCAGTTCAGCAGCATCGTCTCGTTGATGGCGCCTGCCTGCGCCAGCGGCTGGGCGGCGATCATCGCGAGATCGGTGAGCGTCATCGACGTCTTCAGGTCCGTCGTGTGGAACGTGTCCAGCAGGAAGCCCGCATCGATCAGCCCGTCACGCAGCGAGTTGCCGGTAGCGCGAAAGTTCGCCACCGTACCGTCGAAGCTGCGCTCGAACTTCAGGCTCCCGCCGGCGGCCTGCTCGACACGGTCGAGGTAGCGGTTGGCGGCAATCGCTTCGGGGCCCTTGCTGGGCGAGCCGCTGCCGTAGCTGAACTTGGCCTGGGCCCAGGCGCCCAGCGGGACGGCAAGCATCAGGGCCAGGCCCAAAATGGGCACGGCCCGCGGAAGTCGACGGAAGAACATGTCAGGTCTCCTCAGGGATTCATTGACCGGCCTTCGAGGGGGCCGGATCGCGCAATGGTCGAGCCTGCCCGGGTCCATGGCAACTTCGCCGCACGCATGGTGGGCATGCGCCATACCAATGAACCTTGTGTGCACGGGCGGCACGCCCTAGATTTGGCGGCATGCACGGGCTTCGCACACGGCCATGAGGGCCATTGGCTACCGCAGGCAAGGCCCGGCCCGGGAGGTGCTCGAGGCGATCGAACTGCCGCTGCCTGTACCTGCTCCGGGCGAGGCGCGCGTGCGGTTGATGGCCTCCGGCGTGAACCCGGCCGACTGCAACCGGCGGGCGGGCCGCGGCCACGCGATGGATGCCGCGCTGATCGTGCCGCACAGCGACGGCGCCGGAGTGGTCGAGGCGGTCGGCCAGGAGGCCGACCGGCACTGGATCGGACAGCGCGTGTGGCTCTACAACGCCCAGCGTGGCCGGGCCATGGGAACGGCTGCCGAGCAGGTGTGCCTGGACGTGTCACTCCTGTCCGAACTGCCGCCGCACGTGGCCTTCGAGCACGGCGCCTGTCTGGGCATTCCCTGCATGACAGCCTGGTGCGCGCTTTTCGGCAACGGTGAGCTCGCGGGCCAGACTGTCCTCGTGACAGGGGGTGCAGGAGCCGTGGGCCACTATGCCATCCAGCTGGCCGTGGACGCAGGCGCACGGGTGCTCAGCACCGCCTCGACGCCGGACAAGGCGCGCGAGGCCCTCGAGGCGGGCGCCGCGGCGGTGGCGGACTACCGCAGCCCCGACTGCGCCAGGCAGTTGCTCGACGCAGCCGGCGGCGCGCCGATCACCCGCATCGTGGACGTGGACTTCGGGCGCAACCTCTCCACCACCTTGGCGTTGGCGGCGGAAAACGCCACCGTCGTGGCCTACGCCTCGCGGGGCGACGAGCATCCGCACCTGCCCTTCTACGACCTGCTGCGGCGCAACCTGCGACTGCAGACCCTGTACCTGGCCGGCCTGCCGCTGCCGCTGCGCCAGGCCGCGCAGGCCGGCATGCTCCAGCGTGGTAATCAGCTCGTCAGCCAAAC
>JBMOGN010000057.1:0-16263 GCA_049318345.1 Rubrivivax sp.
GCTCGTAGTCGTAGCTCACCTGGCGCAGCACCAGGTGCACCTCGCGGCGCAGCGCGCGCGCCTGCGGGCCCAGGCTGGCGGTGCCCAGGTCCGCGGCCGTGGCGCGCTGCAGCGTCGCCGTGTGGCGGGCCACGAAACCCCAGGCCCGGCGCAGGAAGCGGTGCGCGCCTTCCACGCCCGCGTCGTTCCACTCCAGCGTCTGCTCCGGCGGCGAGGCGAACATCACGAACAGCCGCGCCGTGTCCGCGCCATAGCGGTCGATGAGCTCCTGCGGGTCCACGCCGTTGTTCTTTGACTTGGACATGGTGCCCACGCCCTCGTAGTCCACCTCGGTGCCCGCGGGCAGCGCGCCGTGTGCGGCCTTCAGCCGCGCGCCCACCACCTTGCCCGTGGCGTCGAAGACGTTGTCCACCTCGTGCGGCCAGTAGTACTCGATGCCGCCCTTGTCGCCGCGGCGCGAGTAGATATGGTTGAGCACCATGCCCTGCGTGAGCAGCTTCGTGAAGGGCTCGTCGACCTGCACGAGCTTCAGGTCGCGCATCACCTTGGTCCAGAAGCGCGCGTACAGCAGGTGCAGGATCGCGTGCTCGATGCCGCCAATGTACTGGTCCATCGGCATCCAGTAGCGCGTGCCGTCGCCCACCATCGCGCCGTCGAGCTTCGGGTCGCAGTAGCGCATGTAGTACCAGGCCGAGTCCACGAAGGTGTCCATCGTGTCGGTTTCGCGGCGCGAGTCTGCGCCGCACACGGGGCACTTGCAGGCCAGGAAGTCGGCGCGCCTGTTCAGCGGGTTGCCGCTGCCGTCGGGGATGCAGTCCTCGGGCAGCACCACCGGCAGGTCGGCCTCGGGCACGGGGACCGCGCCGTGCTCCTCGCAGTGGATGATGGGGATGGGCGTGCCCCAGTAGCGCTGGCGGCTGATGCCCCAGTCGCGCAGCCGCCAGGTGGTCTTCTTCTCGCCCAGGCCGAGCTGGGACAGGTCGTGCGCGATGGCATCCACCGCTGCGGCGCAGGACAGCCCGCTGTAGTTGCCGGAGTTGATCACCACCCCGTGCGCCTTGTCCGCGTACCACTCCTGCCAGCGGGTGTAGTCGTAGTGCGGCTCGTCGTCGACCTGCACCACCTGCACGATCGGGATGCCGTACTTCAGCGCGAAGGCGAAGTCGCGCTCATCGTGCCCCGGTACGCCCATCACGGCGCCGTCGCCGTAGCTCATGAGCACGTAGTTCCCTACCCACACCTGCACCGCCTCGCCCGTCAGCGGGTGAGTGACGGCCAGGCTCGTGCGCACGCCCTTCTTCTCCTGCGTGGCGAGCTCGGCCTCGGTGGTGCCGCCGGCCTTGCAGGCCTCCACGAAGGCCGCCACCTGCGGGTCCGTGCGCGCGGCGTGGGTAGCCAGCGGGTGTTCGGGCGCCACGGCGCAGAAGGTCACGCCCATGATGGTGTCCGCGCGCGTGGTGAAGACGTGCAGCCGGCCGTCCTGCACCAGCGCCCCAGCTTCGTCACGGATCTCGTGGGGGAACGCAAAGCGCACGCCCTGGCTGCGCCCGATCCAGTTCTCCTGCATCAGCTTCACCCGCTCGGGCCAGCCTGGCAGGTGGTGCTGGACATGCTCGAGCAGTTCCTCGGCGTACTGCGTGATCTTCAGGTAGTAGCCCGGGATCTCGCGCTTCTCGACCACCGCACCGGAGCGCCAGCCGCGCCCGTCGATGACCTGCTCGTTGGCCAGCACCGTCTGGTCCACCGGGTCCCAGTTGACGACCTGTGTGCGGCGCTCGGCGATGCCGGCCTGCAGCATCTTCAGGAACAGCCACTGGTTCCACTTGTAGTAGTCAGGCTTGCAGGTGGTGACCTCGCGCGACCAGTCGATGGCCAGCCCCATGGCCTGCATCTGCGACTTCATGTGCGCGATGTTGGAGTAGGTCCACTGCGCCGGCGGGACCCGGTTCTTCATCGCCGCGTTCTCCGCCGGCAGCCCGAAGGCATCCCAGCCCATGGGCATGAGCACGTTGCAGCCCTTCATCCGCAGATGACGGGTCAGCATGTCGTTGATCGTGTAGTTGCGCACGTGCCCCATGTGCAGCTTGCCGCTGGGATAGGGCAGCATCGAGCAGGCGTAGAACTTCGGACGCGACGTGTCCTCGATCACGCGGTAGGCGTCGGTCGCATCCCACTGTGCGCGGGCGGCAGACTCGACTTCGGCGGGGACGTACTTCTCGTTCATCCGCCGGATTGTAGGAGCGGCTATTTCGGCGCTGTCGGGCTGCTGCCGCGGTCGGCCGCAGGAATCGACCCGGGCTCGGCGGCGAGCGTGACGAAGCCGATGCGCGACAGCCCGGCTTCCTGCACGAGGCCGATGAGCTCGGCCACGCGCCCGTAGGGCACCTGGCTGTCGGCGCGCAGCTGCACCTCGGTGGCGGGGTTGGCCCGTGCGGCCGTGCGCACGCGCTCGGTGAGCTGGGCCGGGCTCACCGGCGTGTCGCCCAGGAAGTACCGGCCCTGGGGGTCCACGGCCAGCGCGAGCGCGGCCGCCGCGTCGCTGGGCGTGCTGCCTGCGGCCCGGGGCAGGTCCAGCCGCAGGCTGGAGGCCATGAGCGGCGCGGAGATGATGAAGATCACCAGGAGCACCAGCATCACGTCGATCAGCGGCGTCATGTTGATGTCGCTCATGGGCTGCGCGCCGCTGCGCGCATGCAGGCGTCCGAAGGCCACTTCAGTCTCCGTCGGGCCGGCGCGGGCGGCTGGCCGAGCCGCGGGAGGTGTCGGCCGCTTCCTGTGCGTCGAGCATCATCTCGCGCAGGTCGTGCGCGAAGCCCTCCAGCGGCGCCTGTCCGGCGGCCACCCACTTGCCGAAGAGGTTGTAGGCGAGCACGGCCGGGATGGCCACCGCCAGCCCCGCAGCGGTCATCACGAGCGCCTCGCCCACCGGTCCGGAGATGCGGTCGATCGAGAAGGCACCGGCCGCGCCGATCTCCGCCAGGGCCTGGTAGATGCCCCACACCGTGCCGAACAGGCCCACGAAGGGGGCCGTGCTGCCCACGGAAGCCAGCAGCACCTGCCCGAACTGCAGACGCGCCTGGGAGGCCTGCAGCGCCTCACGCAGCCTGCGGGTGAGCTGCGAGGCAAGGTGGGCGCGCGTCTCCAGGGTCGAGCCCCCTGGCCGGTGCAGCGCGGCATCCACCAGCGGCAGCAGCACGCGCTCGCGGTCCAGGCCGAGCAGCCGCGCGCGGCCCTCCTCGAGGCTGGCGGCATCCCAGAAGGCCGGCACCGCGCGCCCCGTGTCCGATAGCGTGCGGCGCAGCACGACGACCTTCCACAGGATCACCACCCAGCTCGCGATGGACATCGCCAGCAGCAGCAACGCCACCGCGCGGCCGACGCCGTCGCTGCGGGAGAGGAACTCGCTGAGGCCGTACATAGGAGGGGGCGCCGGCGGGCAGCCTTCAGGGCCCGAGCACGTCGTCCATGCCGTACAGCCCCGGGCCGCGGTCGGCGACGTAGCGGGCCGCCCGCAGGCTGCCCTGGGCATAGCCGGCCCGGCTGGTGCTGCGGTGGGTGATCTCGATGCGCTCGCCCGTGCCCGCGAACAGCACCGTGTGGTCGCCCACGATGTCGCCGCCACGCACCGCGGCAAAGCCGATGGTGGAGGGGTCGCGCTCGCCGGTCACGCCTTCGCGGGCGAGCACCGCGCAGTCCTTGAGCTCGCGCCCGAGCGCACGGGCGATGACCTCGCCCATCTTCAGCGCCGTGCCACTGGGAGCGTCCACCTTGTGTCGGTGGTGCGCCTCGATGATCTCGATGTCGTAGCCGTGGGACAAGGCTGCGGCGGCCTGCTCCAGCAGGCGCAGCACCACGTTGACGCCCACGCTCATGTTGGGCGCCAGCACGATGCCGATCTCGCGGGCGATGGCATCGATCTCCTGACGCTGCGCGGCGTCGAAGCCGGTGGTGCCCACCACCGCACGCACCCCCAGCCGCCTGCAGGCCTGCAGGTTCTCCAGCGTGCCTTGCGGGCGCGTGAAGTCGATGAGCACCTGTGCGCGGGCCAGCGCCGCGTCGGGCTGCGCGCACAGGATCACGCCGCTGCGGCGCCCGGCAAAGGAGGCCGCGTCCTGGCCGATGCCCGGCGCATCGGGCAGGTCCAGCGCGCCGGCAAGCGCCAGATCCTCGGCGTCCAGGACTGCTTCCACGAGCATGCGTCCCATGCGTCCGGACGCCCCGGCGACTGCCACGCGCAGAGCCTGGCGCGCCTGTGGGGGCTGCGCCGGCAGGCTCACGGCCGCTCCAGCGGAGGGTATTCGCGTGGGGCGGCGGCGGCGGCCACCGGCGCGGGTGCGACCTTCGGCGGCAGCGGCAGCGCGTTGCGCTGCGCTTCGGTGAGTTCCAGGGGCCGCGTCGGGCCGCCCTTGACCGGTGGCACCACCGCGGCGACGAATTCGGCCTCGGAAGGCAGGTCCGCGGGTGCTGCCACCGACTTCAGCCGGTCGCCGTCGAACAGCGCCACCACGCTGTAGCGCTTGGCTGCCGTGCCGGGCCGGCGGATGGTGAACAGGTAGTCCCAGCGGTCGCCATGGAAGGGGTCGGACAGCATCGGCGAGCCCAGGGCGTCGCGCACCTGCGCGCGGCTCATGCCCGGGCGCACCTGCGCGACGAGTTCGCGCGTGACGACATTGCCCTGGATGATGTCGATCCGGTAGGGCGTGATGAAGCCCAGGAAGGAGTCGCTGGGCTGTTCGCGCGTGGCGCAGCCGCCCAGCCCGAGCAGGCCGGCCGCAGCCAGACCGGCAAGCGCCAGCGCGCGCACCCGCGCCGGAATGGCTGGGATCGTCGATATCATCGCTTCATTCTAGCCGGCGCGCCCGGCGGCAGCGCCCCCCAGGATTGCCATGAACCGAGCCGAGGAACTCAAGAGCAGCGGGCTGAAGGCGACGCTGCCGCGCCTGAAGATCCTGGAGGTCTTCGAGCGCACGCCGCGCCGCCACATGGCCGCCGAGGATGTCTACCGTGCGCTCCTGTCCGAGGGAGCGGACATCGGCCTGGCCACCGTCTACCGGGTGCTCATGCAGTTCGAGCAGGCCGGCTTGCTGCTGCGCAGCAACTTCGAGTCGGGCAAGGCGGTGTTCGAGCTCAACCAGGGCGAGCACCACGACCACCTCGTGTGCCTGAGCTGCGGCCGGGTTGAGGAGTTCTTCGACCCCGAAATCGAACGCCGCCAGCGCGAGATTGCCCAGGAGCGGGGCTTTGCCCTGCAGGACCACTCCCTGGCCCTGTACGCCGCTTGCACCAAGGACAGCTGCCCGCACCGGCGCGCCTGAGGCGGCGTCGCCCCCGGGCCCCTACTGCGGCGGCTGCTCCAGCGCCCGCTGGTGGCGCTGCACGAACTCGCGGTAGGTGTCGATGCCGCGCAGCTGCAGGATGGTGTTACGCACCGCCGCCTCCACCAGCACCGCCAGGTTGCGCCCTGCGTCCACCGCGATCACCACCTTGCGCACTGGCAGCCCGAGCACGTCCTCGTGCAGCGGCTCGTAGGGCAGGCGCTCGAAGTCCCGCTCCAGCGTCTCCTTGCGCACCAGGTGCACGATGAGCTTCAGGCGCATCTTCCGGCGCACCGCCGTCTCGCCGAAGATGGCCTTGATGTCCAGCAGCCCGATGCCGCGCACCTCCAGCAGGTTCATGAGCAGCTCCGGACAACGCCCGTCGATGGCCGACTGCGACACGCGGTACAGGTCCACCGCGTCGTCGGCCACCAGGCCGTGGCCGCGCGAGACGAGCTCCAGCCCGAGCTCGCTCTTGCCCAGCCCCGACTCGCCGGTGATGAGCACGCCCACCCCCAGGATGTCCATGAAGACCCCGTGGCGCGTCGTGCGCTCGGCGAAGAGCTGCCCCAGATAGGCGCGTACGGTGTCGATCACCTGGCCGGCCGACTCCCGGGTGACGAACAGCGGGATCTCCGCCCGGTCGCACATCGCCGACAGCCGCGGCGGCGGCGTCTCACCGTCGGCCACGATGATGACCGGAGGCTCCAGCGTGACGATGCGGGCGATGCGGCGCTCAGCGTCCTCCGCAGAGGCCTCGCTGAGGTAGGCCACCTCGCGCCGGCCCACGATCTGCACCCGGTAGGGATGGATGTAGTTGAGGTAGCCGATGAGGTCCGCTGCGGCGCGCGCGTCGCGCACGGCGGCCTCGTCGAAGCGGCGTTCGGGGTGGGCGTGTCCGGCCACCCACTCCCAGTGCAGCGCCTCCCGGTGCGCCTCGAACAGGGCCTCGGCGCTGATGGAGGTTGGCTTCACCCGGGCCTCAGGCCACTGACTTCAGCGGCAACCAGTCCGAGATCAGCTGGTGCAGCACCGCGGGGTCCGGCTCCACCTTCAGCCGCTCCCGCAGCGCTCGGTCGGAGAGCATCTCCGCGATCTCCGACAGGATCTCCAGGTGCCGCTGGGTGGCCGCCTCGGGTACCAGCAGGAAGATCAGCAGCACCACCGGCTCATCGTCCGGGGCCTCGAAGGGCAGGGGTTGCTGCACCCGCAGCACCGCCGCCAAGGGGTTCTTCAGGCCCTTGATGCGGCCGTGGGGGATGGCCACGCCGTGCCCGAGCCCGGTGGAGGCCAGGCGTTCGCGGGCGAAGAGGCTGTCGGTGACGATCCCCCGGGCGATGGAGTGTCCGTTCTCGAACAGCAGCCCGGCCTGCTCGAACACCCGCTTCTTGCTCGTGGCGTCCACGTTCACCAGCACGTTGCTGGCCGGCAGGATGGCGGATAGTCGGTTCATGGCAGGCGGCCCGTTCAGGGGGCGGCGGACGCGGGATCGGCTCCCGACGCCGCCGAGGGCAGGTCGGGGGGCCGGATTATAGGAACAAGGCGCCGGTTGTGCGCCCCCTCGCGCGCGGGGGCACCCGGCAGGGCGCTCGGCGCCTTCACATCAGGTCGGCGCCCACCCGCTTGGCGGCGGTGTGATGGTGGTCCTGGACGCGGTCCTTGTGGCGCACGACCTGGCGGTCGAGCTTGTCCATCAGCTGGTCGATGGCGGCGTACAGGTCCTCGTGGGCCTGCTCCACCGCGATGTCGCGCCCCTTGACGTGCAGCGTCACAGCCGCCTTCTGTCGCCGTTCCTTCTCCTTGAGGTTTTCCACCGACAGCCTCACACCCACATCCACCACCTGATCGAAGTGTCGCGTCACGCGGTCGAGCTTGGTGCGGACGTACTCCCGCAGCGCCGGGGTGACTTCGAGGTGGTGGCCGGTGATCGTCAGGTTCATGGAATCTCCTGGATGAGACGAAGGCCCCTGGACCGCGGCACGGGGGTGCGCGCAAGGAACCTTCCGGCAGGCCAGTGTGCGCCTGTTCAGGCGGGTCGGCAAGCGGCCCGCGAGGCGGGGATGGCGAACTTTCGTGACGCCCTTGGCGGGTCAGTCCCGACGTCCGTAGGCCGGGTCGATCCGCACCGCCGCCACGGCCAGGAACGACGGAATCGTGGCCACGCACACCCAGATGAAGAAGCCGGTGTAGCCCATGAGCTCCTGCAGCCAACCTGCGGCCATGCCCGGCAGCATCACGCCCAGGGCCATGAAGCCCGTGCACAGCGCGTAGTGCGCCGTCTTGTGGGGGTTGTCGTCGGCCTCGGCCACCATCAGCATGAAGACCATGTAGGCGGCAAAGCCGAACCCGTAGCCGAACTGCTCCACACAGATGGCTGCGCTCACGAGCGCCAGGCTCGTGGGCTGCCAGGCGGCCAGCGCCACGAAGACGAGGTTGGGCACGTGCATGCAGATCACGAGCGGCCACATCAGCCGCCTGAGCCCGCCGCGCGAGATGACCCAGCCGCCCGCGAGCCCCCCCAGCGTCACCGCGATCGCGCCCAGGGTGCCGTAGGCCAGGCCCACGTCCTGGGTGCGCAGGCCCAGCCCGCCCGCCTCCCGCGAGTCGAGCATGAAGGGCGTGACAAGCTTGAGCAGCTGGGCCTCGGCGAAGCGAAACAGCAGCAGGAAGGCCAGCACCTGCACGATGCCGGGGCGGCGGAAAAAGGCCAGCAGCACCGCTGCGAAGTCGGCCAGCAGGGTGCCGGTGCGCGGCGACGGCCGGTCACGCTCGGGCCAGGGCAGGCTGATGAGGTGCCAAGCGGCCACCAGGCCGAAGCCCACGGCCAGCACCGCGAACACGCTGGCCCAGGCCGAGGAGGCCTGACCCGTGCGCTCGGTCAGCACCCCGGCCAGGTACACGAGCCCGCCCTGGCCGGCCAGCATCGCCAGACGGAAGAACGTGCTGCGCACGCCCACGAAGGCGGCCTGCGACTGCTGGCGCAGCGCCAGCATGTAGAAGCCGTCGGCAGCGATGTCGTGCGAGGCGGAGGCAAAGGCGATCAGCCAGAAGACGGCCAGTGTCAGGCGCAGCGGCTCGGGCCCGGGCACGGCCAGCGCCACCCCGGCAAAGGCCGCCCCGATGAGGAACTGCAGGCCCACGATCCACTGGCGCTTGCGCCCGAGCAGGTCCACCAGCGGGCTCCACAGCGGCTTGATCACCCAGGGCAGGTTCAGCCAGCTCGTGTACAGCGCGATCTCGGTGTTGGACACGCCGAGGTTCTTGTACATGACCACCGACAGGAAGTTGACGGCCACGTAGGGGATGCCCTGCGCAAAGTACAGCGAGGGGATCCAGCGCCAGGGTCCGGGGGCGTTCATGCGGGCTGGAGTCTGGCATGGCCGCGGCGCTCGAAAGCGCGTCCTGTGTGGTGCCGGCCCGACAGCGCCGGGCTTGAAAGCGCTTGATTCTTGGTTAACCCTGATTGCCCGGATGTAAACCGGTGTGAACACTCCGGGAAAGCCCTAACTGAGGACCGCCTTTCCCATGAAGCTCACCCCCATCGCCCTGGCCCTTCTGGCCCTGCCCGCGCTCACCTCCGTCTCCTCCGCGTGGGCCCAGGGCACCACGCCTGCCGCGCAGCGCGTGGAGATCACCGGCTCGAGCATCAAGCGCATCCAGACCGAGGGGTCGCTGCCGATCCAGGTCATCACCCGCGAGGACATCGAGCGCCAGGGCATCGTCAGCGCCGAGCAGCTGGTGGCCACCATCACCGCCAACGGCAACGGCGCCGACAACCTGTCGTCCAACACTGGCATCAGCTACACCGGGCCTGGTGACCGCAACAACAACGGCAATGCCAGCGCCAACCTGCGCGGCCTGGGCTCGAACAGCACCCTGGTGCTGCTCAACGGGCGGCGCGTGTCGCTGCACGGCGCCAAGGGCAACTCGGTGGACCTCAGCTCCATCCCGCTGGCCGCGGTGGAGCGCGTGGAGGTGCTCAAGGACGGCGCCTCGGCCATCTACGGCACCGACGCTATCGGCGGCGTCATCAACTTCATCATGCGCAAGAACTTCACCGGCCTGCAGGCCGGTGGCGGTCTGGACGTGACGCAGGACGGCGGCGGCAACCTGTACCGCGCCAACCTGCTGTTCGGCGCGGGCAACCTCGAGCGCGACCGCTTCAATGTGCTGGCCAATGTCTCGGTGGACCGCCAGGAGCGGCTGGATGCCAGCCAGCGCCCCTTCGTCAACGGCTACCAGCCCGAGCGCGGCCTGTCTCCGGACACCACCGGCACCCCGTTTGCCACGCAGACGGGCGGCTCGGGAACTGGCATGGGCGCCTCGTTCACCCTGCCCACCACGGGCTCGACGGTCTACACCCGCGCCAACCTGCTGAGCTTCCAGGGCAAGTGCGACACCGTGCCGCAGATGTCGCAGTACGACTCCGTGCTGTGGGGGACGCCGAGCTTCCGCTGGGGCTGCGCCTTCGACTACGTTGGCCAGCAGGTGCTCATCCAGCCGGTGGACCGCATCAACGCCGTGGCGCGCGCCACCATCAGCCTGAATCCCAACCACAGCCTGATTCTGGAGGCCGTGGCTTCGCGCACCGATGCGCAGAAGTACTTCGAGCACAGCCAGATCACGACCAGCATCGGTGCGGGCAACGCCTACCCGGCCAGCGGCCCGTTCTATCAGAACCTGAAGTCCTTCATCCCCTCCTTCGACCCCACCAAGCCCATCGCCTACCGCTGGCGCTGCATCCCCTGCGGCAAGCGCACCATCGACACCGAGAGCAACGCGTTCCGTTTCCTGGCGGCCCTGGAAGGCGTCATCGGCGGTTGGGACTACAAGCTCGGTGCTTCCACCGCGGGCAGCGACGCCACCTCGGTGCTGGGTGACGGCTACATGAAGACCAACGAGTTCAACGCCGTGCTGGCCAGCGGCATCGTCAACCCCTGGTTGCTGCCTGGCCAGAGCCAGACCCAAGCGGCGATGGACGCCATCAACGCGAGCAAGGCCGCCGGCACGCGCCTGTTCGGCGGCAAGGCCTCGCTGGCCCAGGTCGACGGCTCGATCTCGGGTGAGCTCTTCAGGCTGCCGGCCGGCCCGGTGTCGGTGGCCGCGGGCTTCGACCTGCGGGTGGAGACCTACCAGTTCAGCGACGGCTCCACCACCACGGTGCCCGTGCGCGATGCGCCCTTCGACGCGGAATTCCCGCGCGTGAAGCGCGACATCCGCGCCACCTTCGCCGAGGTCGCGGTGCCGCTGGCCAAGAACCTGGAGCTCACCGCGGCGCTGCGCCATGACAGCTACAGCGACTTCGGCGGCACCACCAACCCCAAGGTCTCGATCCGCTTCAACCCGGTGCCGCAGCTCCTGTTCCGCGGCTCGTACAACACCGGCTTCCGCGCGCCGAGCTTCTTCCAGCTGTACGGCGCCACCAGTGAAGCCCAGGTGCCCGGAAACGTCGCCGACCCGTTGCTGTGCCCCAACGGCCCGACGGCCCCGGGCGCCGACCCGACGGTCTGCGCGATCCGCCCGCTCGCACGCCAGGGCGGCAACAAGGACCTCAAGCCCGAGACCTCCAAGCAGTGGACCATCGGCTTCGTGGCGCAGCCGGTGGATTGGTTCTCCTTCTCGGCCGACCTGTGGGAAGTGCGCCGATCCGACCTGATCTACCAGCTCACGCCGCAGCAGGTCGTGGCCAACTACCTCACCTTCCCCGAGAATCTGGTGCGCGGCAGCAACGGCCGCCTGGACGGCACGGGCGGCTACATCCGCGCCGGCTTCGTGAACGCCGATGGCGACATCGCGCGCGGCACCGACATCTCCGCGCAGGCCAACGGCCGCATCCTCGCCGGCACCTGGAAGGCGAGCCTGGACGGTACCTACTTCGAGAGCCGCCGCTCGCGCGTTTTCGCCTCGCAGCCCTATGTTGAGTACGCCGGCCAGTGGGGCTCGCGCGACATCACGCCGCGCTGGAAGCACCAGTTGGGCTTCACATACACGCAGGGCCCGTGGAGCGGCACGCTGTCTCAGAGCTTCACCAAGGGGTACCTGGATGAGAAGCCGCTGGGGGTGATCCCGCCAGGCTTCAACCCGATGGTGGATGACTACATCACGTACAACCTGTCGGTTTCCTACACCGGCATCAAGAACGTGACGCTGAACGCCGGCATCCGCAACCTGCTCAACACCGACCCGCCCTTCACGGCCCACAACGTGGACTTCGCCGCGGGCGCGGGCTGGGACCCGCGGGTGGCCGATCCGCGTGGCCGGGCCTTCCGCCTGAGCGCCACCTACAAGTTCTGACCGGCCTGCGGGCCCGCTCCGGCGACGGGGCGGGCTCGACTTGCTTCCCATGTCACATCCGGTCGGCGCCACGCGCCACCTGCAGGCTCATACCTACCGTGGCCTGACGTCCGGCCCGCGACTCATCGTCACGGGGGCCGTGCACGGCAATGAAACCTGCGGCACGCGCGGCATCGAGCGCGTGATGGGCGAGCTCGCGCGCGGAGAGTTCGAGATCGTGCGTGGCAGCGTCACCTTCGTGCCCGTGTGCAACCCGCTGGCCTACGCCCACGCGCGCCGCATCGGCGAGCGCAACCTCAACCGCCGGCTGCAGCCCACCGCCACGCCGCGGGAGTACGAGGACCACCTGGCCAACGTGCTGTGCCCGCTGCTGGCCGCGCACGACGTGCTGCTGGACCTGCACTCCTTCCGCAGCCCGGGGCGGCCCTTCGTGCTGCGCGGGCCGGCCGACAACACCGGCACCCTGGAGCCTTTCGCCCACGAGGCGGCCGAGGCGCAACTGGCCATGCACGTGGGCCCGAGCCGCATCGTCGAAGGCTGGATGAGCTCCTACGCCGGCGGCATCGAGCGCCGACGTGCGCGCGCCGCCGCGGGCGACGCGGCCGCCGCCGCTGCCATCGAAGACCCGATCTACGGCGTGGGCACCACCGAGTACATGCGCTCGCAGGGCGGCTACGGCGTGACGCTGGAGTGCGGGCAGCACGAGGACCCGGCCGCCCCCGAGGTGGCCTGGCGAGCGATCCGCCAGACCCTGGCGCTGCTGGAGCTGGCGGAGCTGCCGCTGGCCGCGCCGGAGCGTCCCTTCGAGTGCCTGACGCTGGAGCAGGTGATCGACCGCCACGCCGAAGGCGACCGCTTCGCCAGGACCTGGACCAGTTTCGACGCGCTGGCCCCGGGTGAGCTCATCGCGGTGCGTGCAGACGGCACCGAGGTGCGCGCACCGGGCGCCGGCTACATCGTGTTCCCCGACATCGGCGCGAGGCCCGGGCACGAGTGGTTCTACATCGCGCAGCCCTCGCAGCGCGCGCTGTAGCCGCTGCTACACTGCATCGCATGCCTTCCCTCCTCCACCAGTCTGCCTGCCGGCCGGGTCGAGTTCTCGACCAGGGAGCCTGGCCCTGGCGTCGCCCGACGTCGCTGGCCTGACTGTGTGACGGCGCGCCGCGCGCGCCGTGTTTCCCGCAAGCCTGCAGCCTGAACCGGCCCGTGTGCCGGCTGCTGCGAGGATGCCGAACCGGAGGACTCCCCCGTGATCACCGAACTCGAATTCAAGAGCCTGGCCTCGCAGGGCTACAACCGCATCCCGCTCATCGCGGAAGCCTTCGCCGACCTCGAGACGCCGCTGTCGCTGTACCTGAAGCTCGCGGGGGGCAGCGCGCACAGCTTCCTGCTGGAGTCGGTGGTGGGCGGCGAGCGATTCGGCCGCTATTCCTTCATCGGGCTGCCCGCGCGCACCCTGCTGCGCGCCAGCGGCTTTCGCACCGAGGTGGTGACCGACGGCGCGGTGGTGGAGACCGATGAAGGCAACCCGCTGGAATTCATCGAGCGCTACCAGGCGCGCTTCAAGGTGGCGCTGCGGCCGGGCCTGCCGCGCTTCTGCGGCGGGCTGGCGGGCTACTTCGGCTACGACGCGGTGCGCTACATCGAGCCGCGCCTGGCGCGCACCTGGAAGGACGGCGGGCTGGACGTGCCCGACATCCTGCTGCTGCAGACCGAGGAGCTGGCCGTCATCGACAACCTCTCCGGGCGCCTGTACCTCATCGTCTATGCCGATCCGCGCCAGCCCGAGGCCTGGTTCCGCGCCAAGCGCCGGCTGGCCGAGCTCGTGGACCGGCTGCGCTTTTCCGTCACCGCGCCGCCGGTGCGCCGCGGCCCGTCCTACGCGGTGGAGCGCGAGTTCGACCGCGAGGCCTACCTGCGCGCGGTGGGCATCTCCAAGGACTACATCGCCGCCGGCGACATGATGCAGGTGCAGATCGGCCAGCGGCTGAGGAAGCGCTACACCGAGAGCCCGCTGTCGCTGTACCGCGCACTGCGATCGCTCAACCCCTCTCCCTACATGTACTTCTACGACCTGGGCGACTTCCAGATCGTGGGGGCGTCACCCGAGATCCTGGTGCGCCAGGAGCACACGCCCGAGGGCGACAAGGTGACGATCCGACCGCTGGCCGGCACGCGCCCGCGCGGGGCCACGCCCGAGCAGGACAAGGCGCTGGAGGCCGAACTCTCGGCCGACCCCAAGGAGCGCGCCGAGCACCTCATGCTCATCGACCTGGCGCGCAACGACATCGGCCGCATCGCGCGCACCGGCAGCGTGAAGGTGACCGATGCCTTCGTCATCGAGCGCTACTCGCACGTGATGCACATCGTCAGCAACGTCGAGGGGCTGCTACGCGAGGGGCTCAGCAGCCTGGACGTGCTGCGCGCCACCTTCCCCGCGGGCACGCTCACCGGCGCGCCCAAGATCCGGGCGATGGAGATCATCGACGAGCTCGAGCCTGTGAAGCGCGGCATCTACGGCGGCGCCTGCGGCTACCTGAGCTTTGCCGGCGACATGGACCTGGCCATTGCCATCCGCACCGGCATCGTCAAGGGCCACACCCTGTACGTGCAGGCTGCAGCCGGCATCGTCGCCGACTCGGTGCCCGAGGCCGAGTGGCAGGAGACCGAGGCCAAGGCGCGCGCGCTCATCCGCGCGGCCGAGCTGGTCGAGGAGGGCTTCTGAGATGGGTGCCTCCCGGCTGCTGATGATCGACAACTACGACAGCTTCACCTTCAACCTGGTGCAGTACTTCGGCGAGCTCGGCGCGCAGGTGCAGGTGGTGCGCAACGACGAGATCACCGTGCAGGGCATCGCCGAGCTGCGGCCTGACCACCTCGTGCTGTCGCCCGGCCCGTGCTCGCCGGCCGAGGCGGGGGTGTGCATCGAGGCCATCTCGCACTTCACGGGCCGGCTGCCGATCCTGGGCGTGTGCCTGGGCCACCAGGCCATCGGTGCGGCCCTGGGCGGGCGCGTGGTGCGCGCCCGGGTGCAGATGCACGGCAAGGCCAGCGTCATCCGCACCGACGGCCGCGGCGTCTACGCGGGCCTGCCCGAGCGCTTCAGCGTCATCCGCTACCACTCGCTGGCCATCGAGCGGCAGACGCTGCCCGAGGCGCTGGAGGTCACCTCGGAGTCCGAAGACGGCGAGATCATGGGTGTGCGCCACCGGGAGCTGGCCGACACGGCCACCCCGCTTGAGGGCGTGCAGTTCCACCCCGAGTCCGTGCTCAGCGAGCACGGCCATGCGATGCTTGCCAACTTCCTGAAGATGGGGCGCCAGCCATGACCCAGCCGATCGACCTGCGCAGCGACACCGTCACCCGCCCCACCGCGGCCATGCGCGCGGCCATGGCCGCCGCCGAGGTGGGTGACGATGTCTTCGCCGACGACCCCACCGTCAACGCGCTGCAGGCGTGCATCGCGCAGATGCTGGGCAAGGAGGCGGCCCTGTTCGTGCCCACCGGCACGCAGAGCAACCTGTGCGGGCTGATGGCGCACTGCGGCCGTGGCGACGAGTACCTGGTGGGCCAGATGGCCCACACCTACCGCTGGGAAGGCGGTGGCGCGGCCGTGCTGGGCAGCATCCAGCCGCAGCCCCTGGCGCAGCAGCCCGATGGCTCGATCGCGCTGGCCGACATCGAGGCCAACATCAAGCCCGACGACGCGCACTTCGCGCGCACGCGGCTGCTCGCCCTGGAGAACACCTGGGGCGGCAAGGTGCTGCCACAGGCCTACATCGCCGAGGCCACCGCGCTGGCGCGTCGCCGCGGCCTGGCCACGCACCTGGATGGCGCGCGGCTGTTCAACGCCGCCGTGGAGACGGCCACGCGCGAAGGGGGCGATGCACGCGAGGTGGCGCGCCGCATCGCCTCGCACTTCGATTCGGTGTCGGTGTGCTTCAGCAAGGGGCTGGGCGCCCCGGTGGGCTCCGCCCTGGTGGGCTCGCGCGAGTTCATCGCCCGTGCGCACCGTGTGCGCAAGATGCTCGGCGGGGGCATGCGCCAGGCGGGTGTGCTTGCCGCCGCGGCGCTGCACGCGCTGGAGCACCATGTGGAGCGGCTGGCGGTGGACCACGCCCACGCCCGGCGCCTGGCCGATGGGCTGCAGGGCTTGGCCGGGGTGCGCGTCGAAACGCCCCAGACCAATTTGCTGTTCATCGACCTGGACCCGGCCATCGCCCCGGGCGCGGTGGAGCGGCTGCGCGCGGCCGGCGTGCTGTGCACCGGCCTGTACCGGCTGCGCCTGGCCACGCACCTGGATGTGTCGGCCACCGATGTCGAGGCCGCCATCGAGCGCTTCCGCGGCGCGATCCATCCACCCGCGGCCACGGCCTGATCGCCGAGCCGCCAGAACGAAGGAGGCACGCCATGCCCATCAGCAACTCCGAAGCCCTGACCCGCGTCATCGAGCACCGCGAAATCTTCCACGACGAGATGCTCTCGCTCATGCGCCGCATCATGAGCGGGGAGATGTCACCGGTGATGATCGCCGCGCTCACGATGGGGCTGCGGGTGAAGAAGGAAACCATCGGCGAGATCGCAGCGGCCGCGCAGGTCATGCGCGAGTTCGCCACGCCCGTGGTCGTGGCCGACCGCACGCACCTGGTGGACA
>JBMOGN010000058.1:0-15819 GCA_049318345.1 Rubrivivax sp.
GCGGCTCGAAGCAGCCTTCCAGCAGCAGCACCGGGCCGCGCCAGCCCAGCGCGCGGATGCGCTCGGCCTCGGCCAGGTCCAGCAGCGCGAAGCCGTCCGCCGCGCGCAGGCCTTCGTAGGCGCGCTCGATGCCGTGGCCGTAGGCGTTGGCCTTGACCACGGCCCACAAGCGCGCGTCGGGCGCGGCCTCGCGCGCGCGGCGCAGGTTGTGCGCGAGCGCATCCTGGTGGATGAAGGCTTCGATGGGGCGGGGCACGTTGCGTCCTGTTGCAGGGGTATTGGCGCCATTGTGGGTTGCGCGCAGGGCGCATGCTATAACCGCCGCCCAGCCGACAACGGAGACAACGACAGCGGCCTGCGCCTTCCTCGGGAAGGTCTGACAGGTGCGATGCGCGCGCGAACGTGAAGAAGGGTTTCTCGACCATCATGTCGGCGCAGTTCTTCAGCTCGCTGGCCGACAACGCCCTCTTCGTCGCCGCCGTGGAGCTGCTGCGCACCGGTGGCGCCCCGGAGTGGCAGCGCGCCGCGCTGGTGCCGATGTTCGCCTTCTTCTACGTGGTCCTGGCCCCCTTCGTGGGCGCCTTCGCCGACGCCCTGCCCAAGGGCCGCGTGATGTTCATCTCCAACGCCATCAAGGTGGTGGGCTGCCTGATGATGCTCTTCGGCACCCACCCGCTGCTGGCGTACTCGGTGGTCGGGCTCGGGGCGGCGGCCTACTCGCCGGCCAAGTACGGCATCCTCACCGAGCTGCTGCCACCGTCTCAGCTCGTGAAGGCCAATGGCTGGATCGAGGGGCTGACCATCGGCTCCATCATCCTGGGGGTGCTGCTGGGCGGGCAGCTCGTGGGCACCCGGATGGCGTCGATGCTGCTGGGCATCGACCTGCCGGGCCTGGACACGGGCATCGACACCGCGCCCGAGGCCGCCATCGCGACGATCGTCTCGCTGTATGTGGTGGCGGCGGGCTTCAACCTGTACATCCCCCGCACCGACGCCCCGCTGCAGCCCATGGATGTCAACCCGCTGCGCCTGACGCGCGACTTCCAGCACTGCAACGCCCGACTGTGGGACGACAAGCTCGGGCAGATCTCGCTGGCCACCACCACGCTTTTCTGGGGCGTGTCGGGCAACCTGCGCTACATCGTGCTGGCCTGGGCTGCGGCGGCGCTGGGCTACTCCACCACGCAGGCGTCCTCGCTGGTGGGGGTGGTGGCCATCGGCACGGCCGTTGGCGCGGTGGTGGCCTCGGTGTCCATGAAGCTGGACCGTGCCACGAGCGTCATCCCGCTGGGTATCGGCATGGGGCTGCTGGTCATCCTCATGAACTTCATCTCCAACGTCTGGGCGGCCGCGCCTTTCCTGATCATCCTGGGGGGAATCGGCGGCTTCCTGGTCGTGCCGATGAACGCGCTGCTGCAGCACCGCGGCCACAACCTCATGGGCGCGGGTCGCTCCATCGCGGTGCAGAACTTCAACGAGCAGGCCTGCATCCTGTTCCTGGGTGCCTTCTACGCGGGCATGACCAAATTCGGGCTGTCGGCCTTCGGCGCGATCACGATCTTCGGCCTGGTGGTGGCCGGCACGATGTGGCTGATCGGGCGCTGGCATCGCCACAACCTGCGGGCGCACCCCCAGGAACTCGAGCGGCTGCTGGCCATCGCGCGTGCCGACCCCCACTGAGCCCGACCGCGGCGCGGGCGCGCCGGCGGATGCTTGGCGGGTGGCGGGCGCGGACCCCACCCCGACCCTGCTGCCCGTGCTGGCCCTGGTGGCCAACGCCGGCACCTGGGGCTTGTCGTGGTGGCCCTTTCGCTGGCTGCAGCAGCAGGGCCTGCACGCGCTGTGGGCCACGGTGCTCGTCTACGGATTCGCGGTACTGGTGATCGTGGCGCTGCGCCCGGCCTGTGTCGGGCAGTTCCTGCGTGCGCCCGCGCTGTGGTGGCTGGTGCTGGCCGCCGGCACCACCAACGCGACCTTCAACTGGGCCGTGACCATTGGCGACGTGGTGCGCGTGGTGCTGCTGTTCTACCTCATGCCGCTGTGGGCGGTGCTGCTGGCGCGCGTGGTGCTGCACGAGCGGCTCACGCGGCTGGCCGCGCTGCGCGTGGCCATGGCGCTGGCTGGCGCGATGGTGGTGCTGTGGCCCGGGCCCGATTCCGGCTGGCCGCTGCCGCGCAGCCTGGCCGAGTGGCTCGGGCTGGCCGGGGGCTTCAGTTTCGCGCTCAACAACGTGATGCTGCGGCGCGAGGCCCACCAGCCAGAGGGCGCGCGGGCGCTGGCGATGTTCGGAGGCGGGGTGGTGGTGGCCGGCGCGGTGGCGCTGGCGCTGTCCGCGGCAGGTACCGTGCCGCAACCGCCCGCGCCGGCGCTGGCCTGGGTGCTGCCGGCGGCTGTGCTGGCGCTGGTCTTTCTCGTGGGCAACCTGGCCCTGCAGTACGGCGCCGCGCACCTGAGCGCCAACGCCACGGCAGTGGTGATGATCACCGAGGTGCTGTTTGCCTCGGTCTCGGCAGTGGCCCTGGGCGCGGGCACCGTCACGCCGGCGCTGGCGCTGGGCGGGGCGCTCATCGTCGGCGCAGCGCTGCTGGTGGCCTGGCCGGGGCCGCGCCGGGCCTCGCCGCCGAGCCCGCCCGTGCCCTAGCGCATTGCGAGAGTCCGACTCTCGAGCCGGGGATCGCCGCCCCGCCGTAGCATGCCCTGAAGTGGTGGCGTGTGCCGCCTCGACCGACGACACAGGGAGCTCCGGCGCATGACCGCAACCCGCATCCATGACTTCGAGGCCTTGTCCATCGAGGGCCAGCCGGCTCCGCTGGCCGCCCAGCGCGGCAAGGTGCTGCTCATCGTCAACACCGCCAGCGCCTGCGGCTACACGCCGCAGTTCGCGGGGCTGGAGGAACTCTGGCAGGCCTACCGCGATCAGGGCCTGGTGGTGATCGGGTTTCCCAGCAACGAGTTCGGCGGCCAGGACCCGGGCAGCAACGAGGCGATCGCGACCTTCTGCCAGCGCAACTACGGGGTGAGCTTCCCGATGATGGCCAAGGTGGAGGTCAACGGCGCGCGGGCGCACCCGCTGTGGCAATGGCTCAAGGCGCAGGCCCCCGGCATCCTCGGCACCGAGGCGATCAAATGGAACTTCACCAAGTTCCTGGTCGGCCGCGACGGCGGCGTGCTCAAGCGCTACGCGCCGGGCGACGCGCCAGCGTCGCTGCGCGCGGACATCAAGCGGGCGCTGGCGGCTGCTGCGGAGTTGGCCTGAGCGTGCTGTTGCGCCGCTGAACACGAGGCCGGCCGGATAATCGCGGGCTCCGCCTGCCTGCCGAGCCTGCACATGTTCCAGCACATCACGCCCTACGCGGGCGATCCGATCTTCGCCATCGTCGACGCCTTCAACCGCGATCCGCGGCCGGGCAAGGTCAACCTGTCGATCGGCATCTACTTCGACGAGCAGGGTCGCCTGCCGGCGCTGCCCAGCGTGCAGCAGGCCGAGGCGCGCCGTCTGGCCGCCGGCGGGCCCAAGCCCTACCTGCCCATGGAGGGCGACCCGGACGCGCGCGCGCAGGTGCAGGCGCTGCTGTTCGGCCCCGGCCATCCGGCCATCGCCGCCGGGCGCATCGCCACCATCCAGACCGTGGGCTCCTCGGGCGGGCTGCGCGTAGGCGCGGACTTCCTCAAGGCCTGGCTGCCCGACAGCGCGGTCTGGGTGAGCGACCCCACCTGGGACAACCACCGCTCGATGTTCGAGGGCAGCGGCTTTGCCGTGCACACCTACCCGTACTACGACCCGGCCACGGGCGGCCTGCGCTTCGAGGCGATGCTCGAGGCGCTGCGCGCCCTGCCGCCGCGCAGCATCGTGCTGCTGCACGCCTGCTGCCACAACCCCACCGGCGTGGACCTCAGCCCGGCGCAGTGGGACGCGCTCATCCCGGTGCTGCGCGAGCGTGGGCTGCTGCCGTACATGGACCTGGCCTACCAGGGCTTCGGCGACGACCTGGACGCTGACGCCTACGCGGTGCGCGCGATGGCCGACGCGGGCCTGGTGTTCTTCGTGGCGAATTCGTTTTCCAAGAGCATGAGCGTCTACGGCGAGCGCTGCGGCGCGCTGTCGGTGGTGTGCGCCGACGCGGCCGAGGCCGCGCTCGTGCTCGGGCAGATGAAGTTCACGGTGCGGCGCAACTACTCCAGCCCGGCGCTGCATGCCGGGCAGATCGTCTCGCGCGTGCTCGGCGAGGCGGACCTGCGGGCGATGTGGCAGGCCGAGGTGGCGGCCATGCGCGCGCGCATCCTGGCCATGCGCCAGGCCCTGCACGGCGTGCTCAGCGCGCGCCTGCCCGGGCGGGACTTCGGCTACTTCCTCACGCAGCGCGGCATGTTCAGCTACACCGGCCTGAGCCCGGCACAGGTGGACCGGCTGCGCGAGGAGTTCGCGGTGTACCTGGTGCGCTCGGGGCGCATCTGCGTGGCGGGGCTGAACACCGGGAACGTGGAGCGCACGGCCGAGGCCATGGCGGCGGTGCTGGCCGGCTGAGCACGCCGGGGAGGCCGGGGCGGCCGGGAAGGCCCGCGCCGCGGCCGGGCCTCAGATGCAGCGCCCGCCGTCGACTTCCATGCACACCCCGGTGATCATGCTGGCCTCGTCGCTGCACAGGAAGCACGAGGCGTTGGCCAGGTCCGCCGGCGTGGAGAAGCGGCCGATGGGGATGGTGGAGAGGAACTTCGCGCGGATCTCGGGCGTGTCCTCGCCCATGAAGGTCTTCAGCAGCGGCGTCTCGCCGGCCACCGGGTTGAGCGCATTCACGCGGATGCCGAAAGGCGCGAGTTCCACCGCGCAGGCGCGCGTGGCGGTGATCACCCAGCCCTTGCTCGCGTTGTACCAGGCCAGGCGCGGACGCGGGCTCACGCCAGCGGTGCTGGCCATGTTCAGCACCACGCCTCGGATGCCGCCGGCCCCTGGCGCGCGTGCCTTGAAGCGGGGTACCACCTCGCGCATGGCCAGGTAGATGGACTTCATGTTGACCGCCGTGAGGCGGTCCCACTCCTCCTCGGGCAGGCCCTCCAGGGGTTGAGGCACGTGCCCCACGCCGGCGTTGTTCACGAGGATGTTCAGGTCACCGAAGTGGCGCTGCGCGGCGTCGAGCATGGCGCGCACGTCCGCCGGCCGCGACACATCGGCGCGCACTGCCACGGTGAGCTCGCCCGCGCGGGCGGCTACCTCGCGCGCGGCGTCCAGATTCACGTCGGCCACCACCACGCGCGCGCCCTCGGCCACGAACTTCTCGACGATGCCCGCGCCGAAGCCCGAGCCCCCGCCCGTCACCACCGCCACCTTGTCCTGCAGTCTCATCGCCTCTCCTGCCTTCAGTCGTGCTTGATCGCCACCGTCTTCAGCGTCGAGAAGCCGTACAGCGCCTCGAAGCCCTTCTCCCGCCCGTGGCCGGAGTGCTTGACGCCGCCGAAGGGCAGCTCGATACCCCCGCCCGCGCCGTAGTTGTTGATGAACACCTGCCCGCACTGCAGCCGCCGCGCCATGCGCAACGCGCGGCTGCCGTCGCGCGTCCACACCCCCGCCACGAGCCCGTAGGCCGTGCCGTTGGCCACGGCCACGGCTTCGTCCTCCCCTTCGAAGGGGATGAGGGCCTGCACGGGGCCGAAGATCTCCTCCTGGGCGAGCCGGTGCGTCGGGCCGAGGCCCGCCAGCAGCGCCGGCGCCACCCAGTAGCCGCCCGCAGGCAGCGAGGCCGGCAGGCTCGCCTGCGCGGCGACTTCCACCCCGCCCGCGCCCACCAGGTCGAGGTAGCCCTGCACGATCTCGCGCTGGCGTGCGGAGATCACCGGGCCGATGTCCGGGTCGTCCGTGGCCGGGCCCACGCGCAGCGCGCGGTAGCGCGCGGCCATGCGCTCGCGCACGGTGTCGAAGACGGCGCGCTCCACCAGGATGCGGCTGGCCGCCGAGCAGGTCTGCCCGGCGTTCTGGATGCCCGCGTTCACGAGGAAGGGCAGCGCCGCGTCGAGGTCGGCGTCGGCAAAGACGAGCTGCGGGCTCTTGCCGCCGAGCTCCAGCGTCACGGGCACGGCGTTCTTCGCGGCGGCGGCCTGGATGAGCTGCCCGACATGGACCGAGCCGGTGAAGGAGATGTGGCGCACGCCCGGGTGCGCCGACAGCGCCGCGCCGGCCTCCTCGCCCAGGCCCGGCACGATGTTCAGCGCTCCGTCGGGCAGGCCCGCTTGCTGCGCGATGCGCGCGAAGGCCAGTGCCGTGAGGCAGGCTTCCTCGGCAGGCTTGAGCACGCAGGCGTTGCCCATGGCCAGCGCCGCGCCCACGCTGCGGCCGATGATCTGCATCGGGTAGTTCCAGGGCACGATGTGCGCCGTCACCCCGTGCGGCTCGCGCCAGGTCAGGGCCGTGTAGCCGGCGGCAAAGGGGATGGTCTCGCCCATCACCTTGTCGGCCGCCCCGCCGTAGAACTCCAGGTAGCGCGCCAGCGCCACGGCGTCCGCGCGCGCCTGCTTCAGCGGCTTGCCCACGTCCAGCGCCTCCAGCTGCGCGAGCGTGTCGGCCTGCTCCAGCACGAGCGCGCTCATGCGCAGCAGGATGCGCCCGCGCTCGGTGGCGGTGAGGGTGCCCCAGGCACCGGAGGCGCGGCTGTCCAGCGCGGCCTGCGCCGCCTGCACCGCGGCGTCGATGTCGGCCGCCTCGCCGCGGGCGATAGGCGCCAGCGCGCTGCCGTCCGAGGGGTTCATGAGCGTGAGCGTGCGCCCGCCGTGGCAGGCCTGCCAGCGCCCGCCGATCAGGATCTGGGTGGTGTCGAAGGCAATCGGGTTCATGGGGTTCGCATCGGGTGGGACAGGGCCTTGAGGCATCATAGACCGCGATGGGACCGTTCCTGCTGCGGCGCTTTGCCACCTTCGCGGCCACACTGCTCGTGGCGTCGGTGGTGGTCTTTGCGGTGCTGGAGATGCTGCCGGGCAACGCTGCGGAAGTGATCCTGGGCGACACCGCCACGCCGGAGTCGCTGGCCGCGCTGCAGGCCCGCCTGGGGCTGGACCGCCCGCCCCTGCAGCGCTACCTGGAGTGGATGGGCAACCTTGCCCGCGGCGTCACGGCGCCGAGCATCAGCTACGACACGCCCACGGCCGAGCTGATCGTGGAGCGGCTGCGCGTGTCGCTGCCGCTGGCGGTGCTGGCGATGTCCATCACCGTGGTGCTGGCCCTGTCGCTGGGCATCTACGCGGCCGCCCGCCACAACACGCTGGGCGATGTGGGCGTGATGGCCGCCAGCCAGGTGGGCATCGCCATCCCCAACTTCTGGTTCGCCATCCTGCTCATCCTGCTGTTCGCGGTGAAGCTGCAGTGGGTCAGCGCCGGGGGCTTTCCCGGGTGGACGGAAGAGGAAGGCGGCGGGCTGTGGGAGGGCCTGCAGGCGCTCATCCTGCCGGCCGTGGCGCTGGCGCTGGTGCAGGCGGCCATCCTGGCGCGCGTGACGCGCTCGGCGGTGCTGGAGGTCATGCGCGAGGACTTCGTGCGCACCGCCCGCGCCAAGGGCCTCACGCGGCGCCAGGCGCTGTGGCGCCATGTGCTGCGCAACGCCATGATCCCGGTGGTGACGATCATGGGGCTGCAGTTCTCCAACCTCATCGCCGGCACGATCGTGGTGGAGAACGTCTTCGTGCTGCCCGGGGTGGGCCGGCTCGTCTTCCAGGCCATCAGCAACCGCGATCTCGTCGTCGTGCGCGACGTGGTGATGCTCCTGGCGGCCGTGGTGGTGGTGGTGAACTTCGTGGTGGACGTGCTGTATGCGCTCATCGACCCGCGGCTGCGTCGCGCGGGGGCCTGAGCCGATGTCGTCTTCCGGTTCCCCGCCTGCCTACCCTGGCTTCTGGCACCGCGCCGCGCGCCACAAGAGCTTCGTGGTCGGGGCGGCGCTGTCGGCGCTGCTGGCGGGCCTGGCCGCGCTCTCGCTCGTGTGGACGCCCTACCCGCCGGCGGAGATCGACATCCCGGCCAAGCTGCAGCCGCCTAGCGCCGCGCACTGGCTCGGCACCGACAGCCTCGGGCGCGACATCGCCTCGCAGATCCTCGTGGGCTCGCAGAACTCCATCGTGGTGGGCGTGATCGCCGTGGGCATCGGCCTGGCGCTGGGCGTCTTCCTGGGCTGCCTGGCCGCAGCCCGCCGCGGATGGGTGGAGGAACTCGTGATGCGTGCGAGCGACTTCGCCTTCGCCTTTCCGGCGCTGCTCACGGCGATCATGCTCACGGCCATCTACGGCCCGGGCCTGGTGATGAGCATCGTGGCCATCGGCATCTTCAACATCCCGGTGTTCGCCCGGATCACGCGGGCCTCGGCCAACGCGGTGTGGGCGCGCGAGTTCGTGCTGGCCGCGCGCGTGGCAGGCAAGGGCCCGTGGCGCATCACGCTCGACCATGTCCTGCCCAACATCGCCAGCGTGCTCGTCGTGCAGGCCACCATTTCCTTCGCCACGGCCATCCTCGCCGAGGCCGCACTGAGTTACCTGGGCCTGGGGACGCAGCCGCCGCAGCCGAGCTGGGGGCGCATGCTCAACGAGGCGCAGGCGCTCGTGTTCCAGGCGCCGATGCTGGCCGTCTACCCTGGCGTGGCGATCGTGCTGTCCGTGCTCGGCCTGAACCTGATGGGCGACGGGCTGCGCGACCTGCTGGACCCGAAGCTCGCGCGCCAGCGCTGAGCGCGCCACGCCCCACGCGCCGCGCGCCGACTGTCAGCCGCAGCGCGCAAACAGCGCCACCACCGAGCGCGCCTGCACGCGGTGGGTCAGGCCGCTGACCGGCTCGGTGTCGTCCAGATCGGCCAGGCTGGCAACCGGGTGCAGGTCGGCCGGTGGCGCGCGCGCGCTGTCCAGGACCCGCCGCCAGCCCTGCGTGGCTGCGGGCGGCAGCGGCGGCAGCTCGAAGTCCAGGGCCTCGTGCCAGGCGTTGAGCGCGAAATGCATGAGCAGGTTGCCCGACAGGCTCGTGGCCGTCACGGCCAGGCTGTGCGAGTCGGCGCTCGTGTCGGGCTCGTGCAGCCGCACGCCGTGCAGCTGCACCTTCACCCGCGCCATGAGCTCGGCCAGCGTGAGGCGGTGGTCCTCGCGCACCGACTCACGCAGGCCGCGCAACTGCACCAGGCCGCGCACGTAGCGGTGCAGCCCGGCGCCGGCCGCATCTTCCAGCAGCGACCAGTCCAGCCAGTTCCACGGCGCGTCGTGGCAGTAGGCGTTGTTATTGCCGCCCAGCGTGCGGCCCATCTCGTCGCCCATCGCCAGCATCGGCGTGCCCAGCGACAGCACGGTGATGGCCAGCAGGTTGCGCGCCTGGCGCGCGCGCAGCGCGAGCACCGCCGCGTCGCCAGTCTCGCCCTCCACGCCGCAGTTCCAGCTGCGGTTGTCGCGGCTGCCGTCGCGGTTGGCCTCCAGGTTCGCCTCGTTGCGCGGGCGCTCGTAGGACACGAGGTCGCGCAGTGTGAAGCCGTCGTGGCTGGTCACGAAGTTCACGCTCTGCGCCGGCTCGCGCGGGCGTGCGCCGTACAGGTCGGGGCTGCCCAGCAGCCGGTCGGCCAGGCTTGCCACGACACCTGCGTCACCGCGCACGAAGCTGCGCACGTCGTCGCGAAAGCTTCCGTTCCACTCCTTCCAGCGCTCGCCCACGAAATGGCCCACCTGCACCAGGCCCGAGGCGTCCCAGGCCTCGGCGATCAGCTTGGTGCCGGCCAGCACCGGGTCGGACTCGATGTCCCACAGCACCGGGGCATCGGCCTGCGGCCGGCCGCGCTCGTCGCGCGAGAGGATGGCCGCCAGGTCGAAGCGAAAGCCGTCCACGTGCATCACCTGCACCCAGTAGTGCAGGCTGTCCAGGATGAGGCGCCGCACCACTGGGTGGTTGGCGTTCAGCGTGTTGCCGCAGCCGGAGTGGTTCGCATAGCGCCCGCCCTCGTCCAGCAGGTAGTACGTGGCGTTGTCCAGCCCGCGCAGGCCGAGCGTCGGACCGAGCTCGTTACCCTCGGCAGTGTGGTTGTAGACCACGTCCAGGATGACCTCGATGCCCGCGCGGTGCAGCGCGCGCACCATGTCGCGGAACTCGTCGAGCACGCCCAGCGGCGGCGCTCCGGCACGCGCGTAGCCCGCGTGCGGGGCGAAGAACGAGATGGGCGCGTAGCCCCAGTGGTTCGTCAGCCCGGCGGGGGCGTCCTGGGGGTCGAACTGGAAGACGGGCAGCAGCTCCACCGCGGTGATGCCCAGGTCCACGAGATAGGGGATCTTCTCCACCAGCCCGGCGTAGGTGCCCGCGCGCGCAGGCTCTACGCCCGAGCTCGGGTGGCGCGTGAAGCCGCGCACGTGCAGCTCGTAGATCACCGTCTGCGCAAAGGGCCGCCGCAGCGGTGCGTCGCCGTGCCAGTCGTAGGCCTGATCGTCGGCCACCACGCTCCTGGCGGCGTGCGCGTCATTGCGTCCGGCCGTGCAGGCCGCCGAGCGCTTCCAGCGCGTGGGCAGCGCGATCGCCCGGCCGTAAGGGTCCAGCAGCACCTTGTCGGCGTCGAAGCGCTGTCCGTGCACGGCGTCGTGCGGGCCGCCGGCGCGCCAGGCGTAGAGCTGTCCGGCGCGCAGCCCCGGCACGAAGGCGTGCCAGTAGTGCCATGTGCGGTGGGCGGGGTCGGTGAGGTCGATGACGCGCGCGGGCTCGGCGTCGTCGACATGGTCGTACAGCAGCAACTCCACGCGCTGCGCGTCGCTGGAGAAGACGCTGAAGTTCACGCCGCCTGCCGCCGGGTGTGCGCCCAGCGGGTGCGGGCGGCCCGCGGCGACTTCTCCTCCTGCCATCGCCTCATTCTGGGCCGCGTCGCTCGCCGCGCCATGCGCCCGCGCAACACCCGCGCCGCTAGACTGCCGCCCATGCAGATCGAATTCGTCTCCGACATTGCCTGCCCGTGGTGCGCCGTGGGGCTGCACGCGCTGGAGCAGGCCTTGCAGGCCCTGGGCGACGAGGTGCAGGTGAGCCTGTCGTTCCAGCCCTTCGAGCTCAACCCCTCGATGGGCCCGGAGGGCGCGGACGCGGTGGCGTACCTGGGCGCGAAGTACGGCATCGACGAGCAGCAGATCCGCCGCAACCAGGCCGTCATCCGCGAGCGCGGGGCCGAGGTCGGATTCGCCTTCGGCGAGCGCACGCGCGTATGGAACACCTTCGACGGCCACCGGCTGCTGCACTGGGCCGGGCTCGAGGGCGGGCCGGGTGCGCAGCGTGCCCTGAAGCATGCGCTGCTGCAGGCCTACCACGGCGAGGGCCGCAACCCGGGCGACCGGGAGGTGCTGCTGGCCTGCGCGCAGGCGGCGGGGCTGGACCCTCAGCGGGCCGCGGAGGTGGTGGGCAGCGACGCCTACGCCGACGAGGTGCGGCAGGCCGAGACCTTCTGGCGGGAAGCCGGCATCTCCTCGGTGCCCTCGGTGGTGGTCAACCGGCGCCACCTGATCCAGGGCGGGCAGCCGCCGCAGGCCTTCGAGCAGGCGCTGCGGCGCATCGCTGCGCAGGATGCGGCTCCCGTGGCCGGCGCCTGAGCCGCACGGGCCCCGTCGCGATGCCGCGCAACATCGAGATCAAGGCCCGCATCGCCGGCGTGGAGGCGGTGCTCGAGCGGGCACTCGGCCTGGCCGATGGCCCGCCCGAGCTCCTCGAGCAGGACGACACCTTCTTCGCCGTGCCGCATGGGCGGCTCAAGCTGCGCGTGCTGGCGGGCGCGCCGGCCGAGCTCATCCACTACGACCGCCCCGACGGCGAGCACGCTCGCGCCAGCGACTACGTGCGCGTGCCGGTGCCCGATGCGGAAGCGCTGCGCGAGGCGCTGGCACGCGGCCTGGGCGTGATCGGACGGGTGCGCAAGTGTCGCTGGCTGCTGCTGACCGGGGCCACGCGCATCCACCTGGACCGCGTGGAGGGGCTGGGCGACTTCATGGAGCTCGAGGTGGTGATGCGGGAGGACGAGCCCGACGCGCAGGGGGTGGCCACGGCCGAGGCGCTCATGCGTGCGCTCGGGCTGCAGGACGCCCCGCGCCTGGCAGGCGCCTACCTGGACCTGCTGCGCGAGCGGGGCGGCGACCCACCTGCCGACCCGCCCGCCGACCTGCAACAAAGCTTTACCGTGTAAAGCGCGCCGGCCCTGTCGCCGCGGTTCCCGGGTGTCGCGTTGTACGGGACACGGACACCCAGGAGATCCTCCATGCGCAAGCGTGACATGCCGGCGTGGGCCGGTGCAGGACTGCTGCTGCTCGGGCTGGGCGGCTGCGTCGTCGCCCCCCTGCCGCCGCGCGTCTACCCGGCCTACCCCCCGCCGCCGGGCGCCGGCGCGCCCATGGCCGCGCCCGAGCCGGGCGCGGTGATCGTCCAGCCGCCGCCACCCGCGCAGACCGAACTCATGCCCGTGTCCCCGGGCCTGGGCTATGTCTGGGTGGGCGGCTACTGGGCCTGGCACCTCGGGCGCCATGTCTGGATCTCCGGGCGCTGGGTGCTGCCACCTTCGGGCCATGTGTGGGCGCCGGGCTGGTGGGCACGCCACGGCCCGGGCTGGCGCTGGCACGGCGGGTACTGGCGCCGGCGCAGAGCGTAGCGCGGGCCGCGGCGGCCGGCGTGGCGTGGCGTGCCGGGCGGGGCCCGGTTTCGCGTTATCGTCCCGGCGTGAATCTCCTGGAAGTCGCCGACCTGCGCGTGACGCTGCAGACCAGCCGCGGCCCGGCCGACGCGCTGCGCGGGGTGTCGTTCTCGATGGCGCGCGGCGACACGGTGGGCCTCATCGGCGAGTCGGGCTGCGGCAAGTCGATCACCGCCCTGGCCATCATGGGCCTGCTGCCCGACGGCGCGCAGGTGTCCGGCTCGATCCGCCTGGGCGGGCAGGAGCTCACAGCGCTGGACGAGGCGGCGTTGTGCCGGCTGCGAGGCGCGCGCATGGGCATGGTGTTCCAGGAGCCGATGACGGCGCTCAACCCGCTGCACACCATCGGCCACCAGATCGCGGAGTCGCTGCGCCTGCACCGTGGCATGGGTACGGCGGCGGCCCGCGCCGAGGCGCTGCGGTTGCTGCAGCGCGTGCAGCTGCCCCAGGCCGCGCAACGTCTGGAGGCCTACCCGCACCAGCTCTCCGGCGGCCAGCGCCAGCGCGTGGTGATCGCCATCGCCCTGGCCTGCGGGCCGGACCTGCTGATCGCCGATGAGCCCACCACGGCCCTGGACGTCACCATCCAGCGCGAGGTGCTGGACCTCATTGCCGAGCTCGTGGCTGCCGACGGCATGGGGCTGCTGCTCATCAGCCACGACCTGGGCGTGATGGCGCAGACCGTGCGCCGCATGCTCGTGATGTACGCCGGCACGGTGGTGGAGAGCGGGCCCACCACGGGCGTCTTCGAGCGCCTGGCGCACCCCTACACGCGCGGGCTCTTCGCCGCACGGCCGCGGCTGGGCCTGCCGCGTGGCACCCGGCTGGCCACGATCCCGGGCCGCGTGCCCGAGCTGCTGGACATGCCTGCGGGCTGCGCCTTCGCCCCGCGCTGCGCCCAGGCCGAGGAGGCCTGCCGCGCCGCCGAGCCGCCGAACGTGCAGGTCGCCCCGGCCCACCACAGCCGCTGCGTGCGGGCGCAGCCCGCGCCGCAGCCGCAACCCGCGCTGCAGCCGTGACCGCGCCGCTACTGGTCGTCGAGCACCTGTCCAAGGTCTACCGGCTGCCCCGGGACAGCCTGCTGAGCCCGCCCGCGCAGGTCCAGGCGCTGGACGATGTGAGCTTCACGCTTCAGCCCGGGCGCAGCCTGGGCATCGTGGGCGAGTCGGGCTCGGGCAAGAGCACCCTGGCGCGCCTGGTGATGGCGCTGGAAGCCCCCACGGCCGGGCGCGTCCTGCTGGACGGCGTGGCGCTGCACGAGCTGCCGCCGCGCGAACTGCGACGCATGCGCGCCCATGTGCAGATGGTGTTCCAGGACCCGTACGGATCGCTGGACCCGCGGCGCACGGTGCTGCAGACGGTGGCCGAGCCGCTGGCCGTGCTGCACGGCGCCTCGCACGACGAGCAGCGGCGGCGTGCTACCGAGGTGCTGGAGGCGGTCGGTCTGCGCGCGGCCGATCTCTCGAAGTACCCGCACGAGTTCTCCGGTGGCCAGCGCCAGCGCATCGCCATCGCGCGCGCCCTCATCACGCGACCGCGCCTCATCGTGGCCGACGAGCCGGTGAGCGCGCTGGACGTCTCGGTGCAGGCCCAGGTGCTCAACCTCATGCAGGACCTGCAGGACGCCTTCGGCGTGACCTACCTGTTCATCAGCCACGACCTCAGCGTGGTGGACCTCGTGTGCGACGAGGTCATCGTGCTGCAGGGCGGGCGCATCGTCGAGCAGGGCGACCCGGACACGCTCTTCCAGCGTCCGCAGCACCCCTACACGCAGCGCCTGCTGGCCGCCGTGCCGGGCCTGCACCCCCCGGGCGTGCCGCCCGGACTGGCGCAGAATCCGACCGCGGACGTGCTTCCCCGACCCGTCCCCTGAGCCCCACTGCCGCAGCTAGGAGCCACCCATGAACGACAGGATTTCGCGTCGCCGCCTCAATGCCCTGCTGGCCGCCACGCCGCTGGCCTCGGCCATGCCCGGCGCACTCGCGCAGACGCGCAAGGACAGCGTGGTCATCGGCATGGTGCTGGAGCCCCCGGGCCTGGACCCGACCACCGCGCCGGCGGCGGCCATTGGCGAGATCGTCCACTACAACGTCTTCGAGGGCCTGACCAAGATCAATGTCGACGGCTCGGTGGTGCCGCTGCTGTGCGAGGCCTGGAGCCATACGCCCGACGGCAAGACCTACACCTTCCGCCTGCGCAAGGGCGTGACCTTCTCCGATGGCGCACCGCTGGACGCCGCGGCCGTGAAGTTCAGCTTCGACCGCGCGCGTGCGCCGGGCAGCACCAACAAGGCCAAGAAGGCGGTGTTCGACAACATCTCCAGCGTCGTGGCCCACGATGCGCACACCGTGATCCTCGTGCTGGACAAGGCCGATTCCACGCTGCCCTTCAGGCTGGGCGAGAACACGGCCGTCATCCTGCACCCGAACTCGGCGGCGAGTGCGGCCACCAAGCCCGTGGGCACGGGCCCGTACAAGCTCGACGCCTGGGCCAAGGGGTCCTCGGTGACGCTCGTGAAGTGGGACGGCTTTCGCGAGGCGGCACGCATCCGCATCCGCCGCGCCACCTTCCGCTTCATCAACGACCCCGCGGCGCAGGTGGCCGCGCTGCTGGCCGGCGACATCGACGGCATGCCGCGCTTCGGCGCGCTGCCCGCGCTCAAGCAGTTCCAGGCCGACAAGCGCTTCACGGTGGAGAAGGGCAGCACGGCCGGCAAGGGGCTGCTGGCCATCAACAACCGCAAGAAGCCCCTGGACGACCTGCGCGTGCGCCGCGCCATCACCCACGCCATCGACCGCAAGGCCTTCATCGAGGGCGCGCAGGAGGGCCTGGGCAAGCCCATCGGCAGCCACTTCGCGCCCACGGACATCGGTTACCAGGACCTCACCGGGCTGTACCCGTACAACCCGGACAAGGCGCGCGCGCTGCTGAAGGACGCCGGCGTGATGGGCCCGCTGAACCTCACCCTGACGCTGCCGCCGCCGCAGTACGCGCGCAAGGGCGGGGAGATCGTGGCGGCGCAGCTGGCCAAGGTGGGCATCACCTGCAAGATCGAGAACGTGGAGTGGGCGCAGTGGCTGTCGGGGCCCTTCAAGGGCAACTTCGACCTGACCCTCATCAACCACGTCGAGCCGCTGGACTACGCCACCGCCTACGCCGACCCGAACTA
>JBMOGN010000059.1:0-15666 GCA_049318345.1 Rubrivivax sp.
TCGGCAATGCCGACGAGGTGGGCGGCGCGGCGGTGGACTACCTGCGCGTGTGCGGCCACCTCGTCTACGCCTACTTCTGGGCCCGCATGGCCAAGGTGGCGCTCGAGCGCCAGGGCTCCGGCGATCCGTTCTATGCTGCCAAGCTGCACACGGCGCGCTTCTTTTTCGCCAAGCTGCTGCCGGAGACGGCCGGGCTGATCCGCAGCGCACGCAGCGGCGTGGCGCCGCTTCTGGCGATGGACGAGACGATGTTCTGAACCCCCGCAGGGGCGCTCGTGCGCCCTTGCACCGACAGCAAGGAGACTGACATGACGAAGACGAACCAGGCCGCGGGTTTCACCCTGAGGGCGGCGCTCGCGGGCAGCGTGATTGCGGTGGGGGCGCTCGGCGCGGGAGCGGCCTTCGCGCAAGCCACGCCGGCCGGCCTGTGGAAGACGATCGACGACGAGACGAAGCAGGAGAAGTCCTTCGTGCGCATCGTCGACGGCGGAGGCTCGCTCACCGGGCGCATCGAGCGCATCCTCGACCCGGCCAAGGCAGACGCGAAGTGCGACAAGTGCGAGGGCGCACGCAAGGACCAGAAGGTGCTGGGCATGACCATCATCGAGGGCGTGAAGCGCGACGGCGGCCATGACCACTGGGACGGCGGCACGATCCTCGACCCGAACAACGGCAAGGTCTACAAGGTGAGGCTCACCCCGAAGGACGGGGGCAAGACGCTCGAGGTGCGGGGCTTCATCGGGCCGTTCTACCGGAACCAGACCTGGATCCGGGTGGAGTGAGGCCATGAACGCGAGATTCCATGTCCGTCAGGTCGCCGTGCTCGGCGCCGGGGTGATGGGCGCGCAGATTGCCGCCCATCTCGTCAACTGCAACGTGCCGGTGATCCTCTTCGACCTCCCTGCCAGGGAGGGACCGAAGAACGGCATCGTGACGCGCGCCATCGACAACCTGAAGAAGCTCAAGCCCGCGCCGCTGGGCGTGCCGGAGCTGGCCTCGCGCATCGTGCCGGCCAACTACGAGGAGCACCTCGGGCTGCTGGCGGGCTGCGATCTCGTGATCGAGGCCATCGCCGAGCGCATGGACTGGAAGCTCGATCTCTATGCGCGCATCGCCGGGGCGCTGGCGCCGCACGCGATCGTGGCGAGCAACACCTCGGGGCTGTCGATCACGGCCCTGGGGCAGGCGTTGCCCGAGGCGGTGCGACCGCGCTTTTGCGGCATCCACTTCTTCAACCCGCCGCGCTACATGGCGCTGGTGGAACTGGTCGCGACTCCCGCCACCGAGCCTGGCGTGCTCGACACGCTCGAGGCCTTCGTCACGACGACCCTCGGCAAGAGTGTGGTGCGGGCCAAGGACACGCCCAACTTCATCGCCAACCGCGTGGGCATCGCCGGGATGCTGGCCACGATGAAGGAGGCGCAGGCCTTCGGCCTGTCCTACGACGTGGTGGACGACCTCACGGGCAAGAAGCTCGGCCGCGCCTCCTCAGGCACCTTCCGCACGGCCGATGTCGTGGGCCTGGACACGATGGCACACGTCATCAGGACGCTGCAGGACACGCTGGGCGAGGGCAGCGGTGCGGGCGACCCCTTTGCCGGAAGCTACGGCACGCCGCCGGTGCTGGCGGGCCTGCTGGAGAAGGGGGCGCTGGGCCAGAAGACCGGTGCGGGCTTCTACAAGAAGGTGGGCAAGGACATCCTGCGGCTGGATGCGGCCACGGGCGAGTACGTGGCCGCCGGCGGTAAGGCCGACCCGATCGTCGAGCGCATGCTGAAGAAGCCGCCTGCCGAGCGGCTGAAGTTGCTGCGCGAAAGCGCGAACCCGCAGGCGCAGTTCCTGTGGGCGATCCTGCGCAACGGCTTCCACTACGCGGCCGTGCACCTGGAGTCGATCGCCGACAGCGCGCGCGACGTGGACTTCGCCATGCGCTGGGGCTTCGGGCTGAAGCAGGGCCCCTTCGAGCTGTGGCAACAGGCCGGGTGGAAGCAGGTGGCCGAGTGGGTGCAGGCCGACATCGACGCGGGCAAGGCGCTGTGCGCCGCGCCGCTGCCGAAATGGGTGTTCGAGGGGCCGGTGGCCGAGCGCGGCGGCGTGCACATGCCCGAGGGTTCGTGGAGCCCGGCCAAGCAGGGTTGGGTGGGGCTGTCTGATCTGCCCGTCTACCGCCGCCAGGCCTTCCGCGAGAACGTCTCGGGCGCGGGGACCGTCGATGCGCTGTCCAGCGGCACCGAACTCTTCCGCAACGACGAGATTCGGGTCTGGACACTCGACGGCGAGGTCGTGATCGCCAGCATCACGGCCAAGCTGCACCTCATCAGCCCCACGGTGGGCGAGGGCCTGATGAAGGCGCTGGAGATCGCCGAGAGCGGCTACGCCGGGCTTGTGATCTGGTCGCCCGACGATGTCTTCTCGGCCGGGGCGAACCTGGAGGCGCTGATGCCGGTGTTCATGAAGTCCGGCGCCAAGGGCATCGCGCCCGAGCTCAAGCGCTTCCAGGACTTCATGCTGCGCATGCGCTACGCGCAGGTGCCGGTGGTCAGCGCCATCCGCGGCCTGGCGCTGGGCGGGGGCTGCGAGCTCGCGATCTACAGCGCACGCCGCGTGGCGGCGATGGAGTCCTACATGGGCTTCGTCGAGGTGGGCGTGGGGCTCGTGCCCGGAGCCGGCGGGCTGGCCTATGTGGCGCGCCGGGCCAGCGAGATGGCGGCTGCCGGCAAGGCCCAGGCCGACGTGCTCAAGTTCCTCACCGACGGCTTCACGAATGCGGCCATGGCCAAGGTGGGCACGAGCGCGATCGAGTCTCGCGAGCTGGGATACCTGGTGGAAGGCGACGTGATCGTGCCGCACAAGGACGAGCTGCTGCACGTGGCCACCGCGCAGGTGCGCGCGATGGCCGACAGCGGCTGGCGAGCGCCGCCGCGCTCGCAGATCCGCGTGGCCGGGCGCAGCGGCATCGCCACCATCCAGGCGCAGCTCGCCAACATGCGCGACGGCGGCTTCATCAGCGCGCACGACTTCCACCTGGCCTCGCTGATCGCCGACGTGGTGTGCGGCGGCGCGGTGGACGGCGGCTCGGTGGTCACCGAGGAGTACCTGATGGCGCTGGAGCGCAAGCACTTCTGCAGCCTGCTCGAGCACCCCAAGACGCAGGAACGGATCATGGGCATGCTGTCCACCGGCAAGCCGGTGCGCAACTGAAGGCGGGAGAACCGAACATGAGCAAGCAAGTCCAGGACGCCTACATCGTCGCGGCCACCCGCACCCCGATCGGCAAGTCCGGCCGCGGGTACTTCCGGCACACCCGCCCGGACGACCTGCTGGTCGCTGCCGTGAAGAGTGCGCTCGCGCAGGTGCCCTCGCTCGACCCGAAGGCGATCGAGGACGCCGTGGTGGGCTGCAGCTTCCCCGAGGCCGAGCAGGGAGTGAACATGGCCCGCGTGGCGATGGTGCTGGCCGGGCTGCCGCACACGGTGGGCGGCGTGACCATCAACCGCTTCTGCGCCTCGGGTCTGACGGCCGTGCAGATGGCCGCCGACCGCATCCGCGTGGGCGAGGCCGACGTGATGATCGCTGGCGGCGCCGAGAGCATGAGCATGGTGCCGATGAGCGGCAACAAGCCGTCCTTCAACCCGGAGGTCTTCGCGCGCGACGAGAATGTGGGCATCGCCTACGGCATGGGTCTGACGGCCGAGAAGGTGGCCGCGCAGTGGAAGGTCTCGCGCGAGCGGCAGGATGCCTTCGCGCTCGCCTCGCACCAGAAGGCGCTGGCGGCGATCGCGGCCGGGCAGTTCCAGGCCGAGATGACCCCGGTGACGGTGTTCGACCGGATGCCGGACCTGGCCACAGGCGAGGTCAGCACGAAGACGCGCACGGTGGACATCGACGAGGGCCCGCGGGCGGACACCTCGCTGGAGGGCCTGGCGCGCCTGAAGCCGGTGTTCGCGGCCAAGGGCTCGGTGACGGCGGGCAACAGCTCGCAGACGAGTGACGGTGCCGGGGCGCTGATCCTGGCGAGTGAACGCGCCGTGAAGACCTTCGGCCTGAAGCCGCTGGCGCGCTTCGTGAGCTTTTCGGTGCGCGGTGTGCCGCCGGAGATCATGGGCATCGGTCCGATCGAGGCCATCCCGGCGGCTCTCAAGGCCGGGGGCCTGACGCTGGCCGACATCGGCTGGATCGAGCTCAACGAGGCCTTCGCCGCGCAGGCGCTGGCGGTGATGGACACCGTCGGGCTGGACCCCGCCCGCGTGAACCCGATGGGCGGCGCGATCGCCCTGGGCCACCCGCTCGGGGCCACCGGTGCGATCCGCTCGGCCACCGTCGTGCATGCGCTGCACCGCCAGCAGCTGAAGTACGGCATGGTGACGATGTGCGTGGGCATGGGCCAGGGTGCAGCCGGCATCTTCGAGCGCGTCTGAACGGGAGCACACGATGACCATCCGCACCGCCACCCTCGAGGGCGTCTGCACCATCGAGATCGCCCGGCCCGAGAAGAAGAACGCGTTCACGCGCGAGATGTACGACGCCATGGCCACCGCGCTGCGGGCGGCCGACGAGGATGCCTCGGTGCGCGCGGTGCTGCTGTGTGGCCAGCCCGGTATCTTCACCTCGGGTAACGATATCGAGGACTTCCTCAGCCGCCCGCCTGGCCAGGGCAGCGACTCGGCCGACTCGCCGGTCTTCCGTTTCATGCGCGCGCTCACCGGCTGCAGCAAGCCGGTGGTGGCCGCGGTCACGGGCGCGGCCATTGGCGTGGGCGCCACGCTGCTGCTGCACTGCGACTTCGTCTACGTGAGCGACGAGGCCCGTCTGGCGATGCCTTTCGTCAGCCTGGGCCTGGTGCCCGAGTACGCCTCGAGCCTGCTGGTGCCGCAGCTCATGGGTCAGCGCCGCGCGGCCGAGAAGCTCCTGCTGGGCGACCCGTTCACCGCCCAGGAGGCGGTGGACTGCGGCATCGCCAACGCGGTGCTGCCGGCCGGAGAAGTTGTCCACCACGCCCGGCGCGTGGCGGCGCGCTTCCAGGCGCTGCCGCCCGGCGCGGTGCGCGACGCCAAGCGGCTCATGCGCGAGCACCAGCGCGCGCAGGTGATGCAGGCGATCCAGACCGAGGGTGCGGTCTTTGCCGAGCGGCTGCGCAGCCCCGAGGTTCGCGAGGCGCTGCAGGCCTTCCTCGAGAAGCGCAAGCCGGACTTCTCGAAGTTCTGATCTGTCGATGTCGCTGGCGCTGAAGCTGGCCCTCAGCCCGGTGCTCGTGGCGCAGGCGCTGCGCACGCGGGCCCGCTTGCCGCGGCTGCCCGAGCCGGCCGGCGACCGACAGGGGGAGGTGGGCCGCGGGCCGCTGCTGCGCCTGCTCGTGACCGGTGACTCCTCTGCCGCCGGCGTCGGGGTGGCGCACCAGCGTGATGCCCTGGCTGCGCCGCTGGCGGCTCGGCTGGCCGACGCATGCGGCCGGCGAGTGGCCTGGCAGTTGGTCGCCCGCTCGGGCCTTACTACGCGGCAGACACTGGACGATCTGCGCAGCGAGCCCGTGGTGCGCACTGAGCTGGCGGTGGTCGTCACGGGCGTGAACGATGTCGTCGATCAGGTCTCCTCGCGCCGGGCCGTGGCTGCCCGCGAGGCCCTGGCCAACTGGCTGCGAAACGGCTGCGGTGCGCGTCACGTGGTGTTTGCGCCCGTGCCGCCGATCCACCGCTTCCCCGGTCTGCCGCAACCGCTGCGCTGGGTGGCCGGGCGCGATGCCCGGCGCCACAACGAGGCCCTGGCGCACTGGGCGGGTTCGCGCGGGGATGTCTCGGTGGTACCGATGACCCTGCCCCTTCATCCGGGCCTGATGGCCAGCGACGGCTTCCACCCCGGAGGGCCGGTGTACCAGCATGTGGCGCAGGCCATCACCGATCACGTGTCCGGCGACCTGGCCACCCTTTTCCACACCCCTCCAACGGAGCCATGACCATGATCCAGCCGACACCCAGCCTTGCGGGCAAGACCCTCTTCATCACGGGTGCCAGCCGCGGCATCGGCCTGGCCATTGGTCGGCGCGCGGCGGCAGATGGCGCCAACGTGGTGCTCATCGCCAAGACCACCGAGCCCAACCCGAAGCTGCCGGGTACGCTGTACACGGCCGCGGCCGAGATCGAGGCCGCCGGCGGGCAGGCCCTGCCGGTCCAGTGCGACATCCGCGAGGAGGCGCAGGTGCAGGCCGCGGTGCAGGCCGCGCTCGAGCGATTCGGGGGCATCGACATCCTGGTCAACAACGCCAGCGCCATCAGCCTCACTCCGACGCCGGCCACGCCGATGAAGCGTTTCGACCTGATGTTCGGCGTGAACGTGCGCGGCACCTTCCTGTGCACGCAGGCGTGCCTGGCCGCCCTTCAGGCCAGCGCCCGGGCCGGGCGCAACCCGCATGTGCTGAACATGAGCCCGCCGCTTTCCATGCGCGAGCACTGGTTCCGCAGCCACGTGGCCTACACGATGGCGAAGTACGGCATGAGCGAGTGCACGCTCGGCCATGCCGGGGAGTTCAGGCCGCATGGCATCGCCGTGAACAGCCTGTGGCCGCGCACGGCCATCGCGACCGCCGCGCTGCAGATGATCCCGGGCGTGGACACGCGGCTGTGCCGCAAGCCCGAGATCCTGGCCGACGCGGCCTGGCACATCCTCACGCGTGACGCCCGCTCGACCACCGGACGCTTCTTCATCGACGACGAGGTGCTGGCCGAGGCGGGCATCACCGACCTGGACCCCTACGCGGTGGTGCCCGGCACCCGGCAGTTCATTCCCGATTTCTTCGTCGACTGAGCGGCGGCGCGCCGGTCACGCGCCCACTGTTCGAGGAGATCGACGTCCCGGCCGCTCAGGCGGCTGCGCCCGAGCTGCTCCCGCACTTCGGGCAATAGCGGAAGAACACGTTCTTGCGTGTGCTGCAGCTGCCGCAGTCGTGGAACAACCGCAGCCCGCAGTGCACGCAGAAATCGGGCTTGACGTCGCCAGTGGTCATCAGCGGGCGTTCGCAGCCCGGGCAGACGTTGGCGCCCATCTTGCGCAGCGACTCGTCCACCGTCAGCGCCTGGCGCCGCTGGACCTCGCTCTGTTGCTCGACCTCCCGGCGCTTCTCGAGGTACAGCCGCATGTGCCGGATCGCGTAATGGCCAGCCACCGCCGTGAGGATGATGCCCACCCCGTAGCGCACGTAGCCGCCGTAGCTCGGCAGGTACGGCACGAGCTCGACGAAGAAGGCGAAGACGGCAAAGAGGACAAAGCCGCGCAGCAGCGGCCAGTACTCGCTGCCGCGCTTGCGCAACACGAGCCAGACGGCCAGACCCAGCAGCGGCAGCGTGAGCGCCAGGCGCAGCCCGAAGACGCGCAGCTCGCGCCAGAACTGTGCACGCTGGAAGGCTGACTGCGCGCCGGCGAGCAGCTCGTTGCTCGTCCGCTGCCGCTCCCCGAGTTCGCGCCGCGTCTCGCTCTGCTGGCTGCGAACCCGCTCCAGCGCTCCCTGGGCCTGGCGTTCCGCGGCCTGCAGCTCATCGAGCTCGCGGGTGCGGCGCAGGACCTCCGGGTCTTGCTTGGGGTCGCCCGTGGCCACCCGGGCAGCCAGCCAGTTGCGGTAGGCCGTCCGCGCCGACTCGTTGGCGTTTCGCGCGGCCTCGAAGGCCAGGCGCGCGCTGTCGACCTGCTGGTCCTGGGCCTTGTCCTGCTCTTGCAGCCGCTGGATGTCGGCCTTCGCCGCCTTCAGTGCCGACTGGTCGGCGAAGTCCTCCACCTTGAGCTCGCTGTCGAGCCGGGGCAGGTCGCCGACGATGTTGCTGCCCAACCCGATGAGAAACCCGGCGAAGACGACCGAGACGATCCACATCAGCGCGGTGAACGAGCTCTCGGGTACGCGCAAGGTCTTGAACATGGTGAACCTCCTTCTGGTTGTTGTGGGTTGCCCGTGATCCCGCGACCGCTTCCTCCGGCCGCGGCGTGCTCAGTCTCGCGGAAGCGGGCGCGGGCGGCCCTCGCGGTCGATGGCCACGTAGGTCACGCTTGCCTCCGTCACCTTCACCACCTGCGGGTGCGCGGGGTTGCGCTCGGCGACGACCTCCACGTGCACAGTCACCGAGGTGGTGCCCACGCGTACGACGCGGGCGTAGAAGCTCAGCAGGTCCCCGACCGAGACCGGCTGCTTGAAGAGGAACTCGCGCACCGCCACCGTGGCCACGCGCCCGCGCGCCAGGCGCACGGGCAGCACGGCCCCGGCCAGGTCGACCTGCGCCATGATCCAGCCGCCGAAGATGTCGCCGTTGGCGTTGGCGTCGGCCGGCAGAGGCATCACCCTGAGCACGAGTTCACGGCCATCGGACAGGTCCTGGCCTGCCCGCGTATCCGCTGCGCCTGGGTCTTGCACGGGTGCTCCTCCTGCTCGTCCCGGTCGCGGTGCCGGGGTGGTCATAATTCTTCCATGCCCGCACCCGAATCCGGCGACCCGAAACAGGCGCGCTGCCAGGCCGCAGATTACTACGCGGCCCGGCGCGCGGTGAACCGGGTGAACGCCCAATGAGGGGCCTGGCCCACGGCTCGCCGCCGGCTGGGCCGCCGCGCACCGACGGCACGCCGCGAAGCGACTGGCGAACGCTGGCGCGGGTGCTTCCCTACCTGTGGCGGTACCGCTGGCGCGTGGGGCTGGCGCTGGCCTTCCTGGTGGCCGCCAAGGTGGCCAACGTGGGCGTGCCGGTGCTGCTCAAGCACCTGGTGGACGCCATGTCGGTGCGCCCGGGCGAGCCCGCCGCGCTGCTGGTGGTACCGGTGGGGCTGGTCGTGGCCTACGGGCTGCTGAGGCTGTCCACCTCGCTCTTCACGGAGCTGCGCGAGCTCGTTTTCGCCAAGGCCACCGAGGGCACGGCGCGCACTCTGTCGCTCCAGGTCTTCGGACACCTGCACGCGCTGAGCCTGCGCTTTCACCTCGAGCGCCAGACCGGCGGCATGACGCGCGACATCGAGCGCGGCACGCGCGCCGTGCACTCGCTCATCTCGTATTCGCTCTACAGCATCCTGCCCACTGTCATCGAGGTGACGATGGTGCTGACGCTGCTGGCCGTGCGCTTCGATACCGCCTTCGCGTGGATCACGCTGACGGCGCTGGCCTTCTACATCGCCTTCACCGTGGCCGTCACGGAGTGGCGCACGAAGTTCCGGCGCGAGATGAACGAGATGGACTCGGCGGCCCACACCCGCGCCATCGACTCGCTGCTCAACTACGAGACGGTCAAGTACTTCAACAACGAAGCCTTCGAGGCGCGCCGCTACGACGAGAGCCTGGAGCGGCTGCGCCGCGCGGCGCTGAAGAGCCAGAGCACGCTGAGCGTGCTCAACACCGGCCAGCAGCTCATCATTGCCACGGCCCTGGTGGCCATGCTGTGGCGCGCCACGCAGGGCGTGGCCGAGGGCCGCATGACGCTGGGCGATCTGGTCATGATCAACGCCTTCATGATCCAGCTGTACATCCCGCTGAACTTCCTGGGCGTCATCTACCGGGAGATCAAGCAGGCGCTCACCGACCTGGACAAGATGTTCACCCTGCTGCAGCGCGAGCGCGAGGTGGCCGATTCGCCGCAGGCCGGCGTGCTGCAGGTGCGTGCCGGGCACGTGCGCTTCGACAACGTGAGCTTCGCCTACGAAAGCGACCGGCCGATCCTGCAGGGCGTGAGTTTCGACATCCCGCCGGGTTGCACGGTGGCCGTGGTCGGGCCTTCGGGAGCGGGCAAGTCCACGCTGGCCCGGCTGCTGTACCGCTTCTACGACATCACCGGCGGCTCGATCTCGATCGACGGCCAGGACCTGCGCGAGGTGACGCAGGCAAGCCTGCGTGCGGCCATCGGCATCGTGCCGCAGGACACCGTGCTGTTCAACGACACGGTGGCCTACAACATCGGCTATGGCCGCACGGGTGCATCGCGCCAGGAGATCGAGGCCGCCGCGCGCGCGGCGCACATCCACGACTTCATTGCCGCCACGCCCAGGGGCTACGAGACCGCGGTGGGCGAGCGCGGGCTCAAGCTCTCCGGCGGGGAGAAGCAGCGCGTGGCCATCGCCCGCACGCTGCTGAAGGACCCGCCGGTGCTGATCTTCGATGAGGCCACCTCGGCGCTGGACTCGGCCAACGAGCGTGCGATCCAGGCCGAGATGCAGAGTGCCGCTCGCGGCAAGACGGCGCTGGTGATCGCGCACCGGCTGTCCACCGTGGTGGACGCCCACGAGATCGTCGTGCTCGAGCAGGGGCGGGTGGTCGAGCGTGGCACGCATGCTCAGCTGCTTGCGCGCGGGGGGCGCTACGCCGAGATGTGGCAGCTGCAGAACAGCCGCCCCGAGGGCTGAGGCGGGTTCGCGGGAGCACGGGTGGAGACACGCTGGCTGGAAGACTTCGTGAGCCTGGCCGAGACGCGCAGCTTCTCGCGCTCGGCGCAGCAGCGGCACGTCACGCAGTCGGCCTTCTCGCGCCGCATCCAGGCGCTGGAGGCCTGGGCCGGCACCGATCTGGTGGACCGGTCGTCCTACCCCACGCGCCTGACCCCGGCCGGGCAGACGCTGCATGCGCAGGCTCTGGACATCCTGTCGGCGCTGCAGGCTGCGCGCAACCTGATGCGCAGCCACGAGGCCGATCGCCACGACCGTCTGGACTTCGCACTGCCCCACACGCTGGCGCTGACCTTCTTTCCCCACTGGCTGATGGACCTGCGCCAGCGCTTCGGTGCGCTGCACAGCCGGCTCATCGCGCTGAATGTCCACGACGCGGTGATGCGCCTGACCGAGGGGAGCTGCGACCTGCTCATCGCTTACCACCACCCCAGCGAGCCGCTGCAGCTGGCACCCGAGCGCTACGAGATGATCGTGCTCGGGCGCGAGACGCTGGCCCCCTATTCGCGGGCCGATGACACGGGGCGACCCCGCTTCAGCCTGCCGGCGCTGCCCGGCCGGCCGGTGCCGCTGCTGAGCTACGCGCCGGACGCCTACCTCGCGCGCATGGTGGAGCTGCTGCTGCGGCAGGCTGCGCAGGGCGCCGCCGCCCCGGCCCACCCGCAGCTGGAGACCATCCACGAGACCGACATGGCCGAGGGCCTGAAGGCGATGGCGCTGGAAGGCCACGGGCTGGCTTTCCTGCCCTTGAGCTCGGTACGGCAGGAACTGCAGGCGTGCCGCCTGGTGCCGGCCGCGCCGGCCGGACAGTGGGAGCTGACGATGGAGGTGCGCATGTACCGGGAGCGCCCGGAGACGGCACGCCGCACCAAGCCCACGGCCCAGGCGCTGTGGGAGTTCCTGCTGGCCGGGCGCTGAACGGCCGCGCCGCGCGGGCGGCTCACTTCGACTCGAAGGTCGTGACCCCGTCCCAGTCCGGCCCCGGCGGGGTGGCCTGCAGACGCCGGGCGCGGTCGAGCCACAGGGCGTGCAGGGCACAGGGGGCTTCGTCCTGCAGCGCCTGCCAGGCCTGCACGGCAGTGCCGAAATCCTGTGCCCGGCAGGCGGCCAGAGCAGCCTCGTGCCGGGCGGCCTGCTCCACGACTGCGGCGGGTGCGTCGACGGCCCGGCACAGCGGCTCGTGGATGGCCAGGGGCGCGGCGCGCCCCTTGACGCGCACCCGGTCGAGCTCCCGCCAGACGAAGGCCGACGGTGCCGCGCGCCGCACCGCATCGCCGGCCACGATGCCCACGCCGTAGGCCTTGGTCAGGCCTTCCAGGCGCGAGGCGGTGTTCACCGTGTCGCCCAGGACCGTGTAAGCCATGCGGTAGGCCGAGCCCATGTTCCCGACCACCGCTGACCCGGTGTTCAGCCCGATGCCCACGGCCAGCGGGGCGCCGCCGGGCAGGGCCAGCCTCGGCAGCAGGCTCGCCAGTGCGCGCTGCATGTCCAGCGCGGCGGCCACCGCGGCAGCCGCATGGTCGGCGCGCGCCACCGGTGCGCCCCAGAAGGCCATGACGCAGTCGCCGATGTACTTGTCGATGGTGCCCAGGTGGTCGGCCCGGATGACCCGCGACAGCTCGGTCAACAGTGTGTTCATGAGCTCGCCCAGCGCCGCCGGCTCGAGCCGCTCCGACAGTGTGGTGAAGCCCCGCACGTCGGCAAACATCACCGTGAGCTCGCTCGAGCGGGCGGACATCGAGTAGCGGGCCGGGTCCTCGTTCATCTCGCCCACGAGCTCCGGCGGCACATACTGGCCGAAGAGCCGGTTCAGGGCCTGCCGGCCGCGCGTCTCCAGCAGGTAGCCCAGCACGGTGAGGGTGACGAAGAGCAGCGCCACGAAGAGCAGCGGCGTGGCGATGGGCAGCCACAGCCGGCCCGACCACCAGAAGACCCAGCCCAGCAGCACGGTGCCGCCGGCCAGGGCCAGCGACACTGCCGTGAACTGCGGCAGGCGCAGCCGCCTGGCGCCAGCCAGCATCACCACCGCGCAGCCCGCCAGCAGCGCGAGTTCCAGCGCGGTGGTCTGCGGGTGGCGGCTGGGCAGGACGCCGCCGAGGGCGCCCTCCAGGAGCGCGGCGTGCAGCTCCACGCCCGGCTGGTCGCCCGCCACCGGGGTGGGGATGCTGTCGCGCAGGCCGGCCGCCGTGGCGCCCATGACCACCACGCGCCCGTGCAGCAGTGCCGGGTCGGCGCGGCCGTCCAGCAGATCGGCCACGGACACGCGCGGGGTGGAGCCGGCCGGCCCGAAGAAGGGCAGGCGCACGCCGCCCGACTCATCCACCGGCAGCGTGTACGGGCCGATGCGCAGCGCCTGCTGCAGGCCGCGGCCGGTGGCGTCGCCGCGGCCGAATTCCACCGGCGTGCGCTCTCCGGCCATGGTGGAGAGGGCGGCCAGGGTGAGCGAGGTGTAGACCATATCGTCGTGCTGCACGAGCATCGCCATGCGCCGGGTCAGGCCGTCGAGGTCACGCAGGGCGTTGACGTGGCCGGCGCGGCCGGCCGCCTGGGCCAGCTGCGGCAGGCTCGACGCGTAGCCCGGGAGCTTGGGCGGCTGCAGCCCGATCTCGTCGAGCATCGGTGCGGGCAGCCAGGGCTCGGGCAGGGCGCCCTTGCGCATCGACGCCTGGGGCAAGAAGGCGTAGCCCAGCACCACGGGCTGGCCCTGCAGCGCGCGCGCGAGCACCATGTCCCGGTCCAGCCGGCCCAGCAGGGCCTGCAGTTCGCGTCGCAGCGCGGCCTCTGCCAGCCCGGCGCCCTGGGCACCTCCCGCGGCGGGGGCCCGCTGCAGCGCCTCGCGCAGGGCGGCGGCATCGCTGCGGTCGGGCTCGACGAAGGTCACGTCCAGCGCCAGCAGCCGCGCGCCGTGCCGGTCGATCACCTGCTCGACGATCTGCGCCACGCGGTCACGCGGCCAGGGCCACTGTCCGAGCCGCTCGAGGCTGGCCTCGTCGATGGCCAGCACGGTCACCTGGGGTGAGACCGGCGGTTGCAGCGTGTGCCGCATCCAGATGTCGTGGATCCACAGGTCGGCGCGCTGCAGCAGCTCGGGTGTACGGCCGGTTGCCAGCAGACCGGCCAGCGCCGCAGCCAACAGCAGCGTAGCCACCCCCGAGACGAGCGTTGCGCTGCGTCGGGGGGTCGAGAATAATGAGCGGAGCAATTTCATGCCCGGCCATGATGCCGGCTCTGCGAGCATGGTGGAACCGGGCCGTACCAGGGAGGTCTTCCGGCGGGGTGTGCGCGGCGTGCGCCGCACGGCCCTGCTGTGGAGCTTGCTTGGGCTGGGTGCGGGGCTGCTGCCGGCCCCCGTTCAGGCCCAGGCACAGGCCGGCCCGATGCTGCTGGCCATCGGGCTGGCTCGCCAGCTGGCCGACGCCTCGGCCGTCGCCCCGCGGCCTGACGCTTCCGTCTCCGCCCCCGCTGGCCCCGAGGGCGAGCCGGTCTTCACCATCACCCGCTTCGTTCTCGAAGGCGCCCGGCGCGTGGAGGGCCGCGAGCTCGACGCGGCGCTGGCCGCCTACACCGGGCCGGGGCGACGCTTCGCCGACATCGAGCGCGCCATCGTGGCCGTGCGCGCCGCCTACGAGCGTGCGGGCATCACGGCGGTGAGCATCGTCGTGCCGGAACAGGTGCTGGAGGGCGGGACGGTGCGCCTGCGCGTGGAGGAGCTCAGCCTGCGCGCGGTGGAGGTCAGCGGCGCGCGCCATCGCACGACCGAGAACGTGCGCCGCGCCGTGCCGGGCCTGCTCGAGGGGGCCGTGCCCCAGGAACAGGACCTGGCCGAGGAGGTCCGGCTGGCCAACGAGAACCCGGGCCGCCAGATGCAGGTGACGCTGCGCGCCGAGGACGACGGCCGGCTCGTGGCAGTGCTGCGCGTGGCCGACCGCCCGGCGCTGTACACCCAGGCCAGCTTCGACAACGCGGGCACCCAGGCCACCGGCCGCTACCGGGTTGGTGCCGTGCTGCAGCACCAGAACCTGCTGGACCGCGACGTGGTGGGCACCGTCCAGCTGCAGACCTCGCCCGGTCACGAGGAGGAGGTGCGCATCGCCTCGGTGGGGCTGCGCGTGCCACTATACGGAACGGCCTGGATGCTGGATGCCGGCTACTTCCACTCCACGGTGGACTCCGGGGCCGTGCGCACCGGCGCGGGCGACTATTTCCTCGCCAGCCGGGGCGAAGTCTGGAGCGTGCGCATGACGCGGCTGCTGCGCCGGGCTGGCGCGCTCGAGCCGCGCCTGTGGGTGGGCGTGGAGCGCAAGCGGGTGGACAGCAGCGTGACCGCTTCGCCGGGCGGGCCGAGCCTGGTGCCCGACATCGTGCTGCAGCCCGTGAGCATCGGTCTGTCGGGCGTATGGCGCACACCGTCGCTCGGGGTGAGCGGCCAGATCGTCGCCAGCGCCAACGTGCCCGGCTCGGGTCGCAGCGCGCCCTCGGTCTTCACCGAGACCGGCCTTCGCAGCGGCGCCAATCCCCGCTACGCGATCGTGCGCGCGAGTGCGGCCGTGAGCATCGCCACCACCGCCTCGGGCGCCTTCAACCTGGGCTGGGGCGGGCAGTGGAGCGACGATGCGCTCGTCGCCGCCGAGCAGTTCAGCATCGGAGGCGAAGGGTCGGTGCGTGGGTTCAGCGGGCGGCTGCTCAGCGGCGACTCCGGCCAGCGGGCCTCGCTGGAGTGGCAGAGCCCCGCGCGCGCCGTCTGGGACGGTGCGCCCTACGAGATCGCCTGGGTCCTCTTTGCCGATGGCGCGCAGACCCTGCGCAACCGGCCCCAGCCGGGCGAGCGGGTGCGGCAGATGCTCACTGGTGCCGGCGGCGGCGTGCGGCTGAACGGCGCGGGGCTGCCTTCGGTGCGGCTGGACGTCGGGTTCGTGCTGCGCGGAGAGGGGCTGTCGCCCGCTGGTGCATCCTTCGCGCATGTGGGGGTGGACCATGCGTTCTGAGCGTCGGCGCCTGCCGGCGCGGCGGGCCGTGAGCCTGGCGGCCCTGATCGTTGCCGCGGGCCTGTCGCAGGGCGCCGCCGCGCTGCCCTCGGGCGCGCAGGTCACCCAGGGCAGCGCCACGCTGCAGCAGCAGGGCGGCACGCTCACGGTCACCACCAGCAACGGCACGGTGATCAACTGGCAGCGCTTCGGCATCGGGGCCGGGGAGACGGCGCGCTTCGTGCAGCTTGCCGCCGCCAGCCAGGTGCTCAACCGGGTGGTGGGCGGCGAGCCCAGCCTGATCCTC
>JBMOGN010000060.1:0-15497 GCA_049318345.1 Rubrivivax sp.
AGTACTTGGCTACGAACCAAGGGGTCGTGGGTTCGAATCCTGCCAGCCGCGCCAGAAAGTTCCGCCGTCAAGCAGCGGGTTGCAGATGGGTCAGTCTTCACAAGAGGCTGGCCCATTTTGCTTGTGCGCGGGGCCGAGAACGCTGCCCGTGCATGGCTGGAGAAGGCGTGGCGCTCCTGGCGTTCAGCCGCCAAAGAGGTGCCGCGTGTATCGGCGTTCGACAACGGTACCGCGCCGCTCGGCCATGCAGACCTTCTTCGACGAATCGCAGTCCACACCGTTGCTGAGCACATAGCGGGTGGGGTCGAATTCGCCGGGCTTGAAGGGGCGGATCTGGTCCATGTACTTCCCGGCGGCGCCTGCACCGAGGTACTGCTCGGTGTAGGCCACGGAAATGCCCATCGCATCCACGCAGAAACCCGCCTTGCTGTCGCAGATCACACCCTTGGCCGGGAAGCTGATCGCTGCGCTGGGCTTGGCGGTGACGGGCAGTTTGCCGAACAAGGTCCTGGTCGTGGCGGCCTCGACCGTGTCCACGAACTTGCTCTTGGTGCAAACCTGGGCCTCGATCTCGCAGTGCACCTTGTTGCTCAGGGTGAACGACATCGGATTCAGGCTCCTGGACTCTGTCAGCATGCTGGCGAGATCCTGGGCCGCCTTCTGGCCCAGATGCTGGACCGTCCAGGTGGCCGAGATGCCGGTGCCGTCGGCGCAGTAACCGGCACGCCTGTCACAGATCACGCCTTTCTCCGGTGAAAAGATCGTCGCCTGGGGCTGGAGGATGCGTGCGCGCCCGTCAACAGGAGCCCGAGCATCAGCAAGGGCCGGACCCCGGAAACAAGGGGGCGTGAGTGAGCGGGCTTCATGGGATTGATGGCTCTGCTGTGGGGACGCATACTCAAGACTATCGGGCGCCCCAAGAAGTGACTATCCAGATTCCGAGCACCTCCTCGTACCGGGAGCCAGCTGCGTTGTCGCTTCAGTCTCCTGCGCCGTGGGCGGGGTTTGCGCCCCCACCGGCTCGCGCGGTGAACTTCCGCTCGGATGACCTGGACCAGGTGCGCGCCCTGATCTCGTCCTACGGCAATCACCACGATCGCCAGGTGTTGGCGCGAGGCCGACTCGGCTTTTCCGTCGATGCCCTGGAAGGCCGGGACATGGCCTTTGGGTGGATCCATCTCGGTTTGCCTCAGCAGCTCCGTGGCGTGAGTGAGGTGCCTCTGCTGCACCTGCCGCTGGCTTCCAGCATCCTGTACGACACCTCTGAAGGCCTGCGGCAGGGCACGCCGGATGTAGCCGTGCTCGTCGCCCCTGGCAAGCCGTTCACCTGCGTTTCCCAGCCGGGTCGTGCCATGAGCTGGTGTCTGCCCGCCAACGCGCTGGAGCGCGAACTGGTTGCCCGCAGGGACGGCGTGGCGGAGGATGTGGCGGCTACCTGGCCACAGAGTGCCACCGAGTTGCCTCTGGTCGGGCCTGCAGCCCAAGGACTGCGCGACCTGCAACATGCAGCGGTGCGGGCGTTCTCGACCCTGGGTGCCACCGGCCTGGAGAACTGCCTCTCGCATGTCCGGGTGGCCATGATCGACTGGTTGGCGGAACGCCTTCTTGGCGTTCGCGCCGGGTCCGGTCCCTGGCGGCCTGGCGTGTGCGGCAGGTCGAGGAGTGGATCGATGCCCACGCCACGGCGCCCATCAGTCTGGGAGACTTGTGCGACGCTGCCGGTGTGGGGCAGCGCTGGCTGGAATCGGCATTCCGCAAGGCCCGCGGATGCACGCCGATGGCTTTCGTCCAGCAGCGGCGCCTGCTTCAGGCGCGCAAGGCCCTGCTCGAGCCCGTACCCGGCACCACCGTCGCGCGGGCGGCAATGGAAGCCGGCCTCCTTCACCTGGGCCGGTTTTCCCAGGCCTACCGCCGAGCCTACGGGGAGTCGCCATCCCTGACGCTGGCGCAGGCCCGGGCGCGCCAGGGCGCTTGCTCGGAATGTGGATAGTCAGGATCCACCGGCAGGCTTAGGCTCGCCGACGGGCGAATCACGTCCGCGAACAGGTCTAGAGGTGATGGTCATGCAAGGCACCAATCTCTGCAACGCAGCGCGCTGGGCGAGTCGGGCACAGGCGCGCGTCACGGGCGCGCTCCTGTCGGTCCTCACCGTGTCCTTGATGGGCTGCGGCGACAGTTCCTTCCACCCCACCGACACAACCTCCCCGGTCCCGCCTCCTGTTGTCACCACGCCCACCACCTTGATCCTGGCCAGTCGCGAGGCGGGCGACAACCTGCTGGGTCAGCTGCATGAACTGCCGTTGACGGCTTCCGACCCTGCGGCCACGTTCCTCAAGTTCGAGGGCACGCCGTGGATCGACAACATCGCCTACAAGGGCAACAGCCTCGTCTTCAACGCTGTCGACAACAAGTTCTACGCCGTGCTCAACGGCGGCGGCGCCGACCGCCTGGGTGTCTTGATCAGCTTCGATCCGGCTGCCGACAAGCTGGTCTTTCTCAAGAGCTTCAAGCGCAGGACCTGGCCTAGCGTGACGGGCGTCAAGGGTGAAACCCTGCCTTTCCAGGACCCCGTTGAATTCACGGTCAAGCCCTTGCTGAGCCCGGATGGCAAGTCGCTGCTGCTCAGGGCCGCAGCGGGCGGGGTGGACAACCGTGGCGCGCTCATCCACGTCAACATCGATCCGACCAGCCCGAGCTACCTGACCGACACGCTGGTCTACAGCTTCTTCGACCACGAGAAGGCCCAGGGCAACTACTGCGACTCGTTGCGCAATGCCACCGGCGTCACCGAGTTGGCATGGGGGCGGGACACCGCGGGGCAGGCCGTCGTGTTCATGGGCGTGAGCGGGGCGGCCTACGACATGGGCTTGACCACCAACCCCACGGTGCCAGGCACCTGCGGGCTCGCCACCATCGATGGCAAGAGCATCGAGAAGATCAAGGGGCGCATGTTCGCGCTCAAGCCCTCGAACCCCGCCAACCTCGCCCAGCCCTGGGCCTATGCCCTCGGGTACACGCCCTTCGACCCGCTCCTGCGCCTGGGCCGCCAGATTCACTGGGACGCGAAGAAGCAGGCCGTGCGCTGGACGACCGAGCAGGTGGGTGGCGGCATCCTGTCCTTCTACAGCGGGGGCAGCACGGCGAACGACCTGATCTTCGGCTTCCGCGAGGAGTGCTACGGTCTCGGCGGTCTGCTGCCGCTGAATACGGCCGGAGATGCGGTCGCCCTGTGCAACGGCCTGAACGGCTCGACCACGCTGAGCGACGTGGCGCCGCGCCTGTTCAAGTACACGAGCAACGACCTCTTCAGTCTGCAGGCCCATCTGGGGGGCTGGTACGCGGAGAGCAAACGGTTCGCCGGTGCCACCTCGTCGCTCGTCTCCCGCCGCCTCTTCCTCAACGGGGGCGAGGATTCCGAGCTGTGCGCCGGTGGCAGCTTCGCCTGCAAGGGCTCGCCTTCCACCCTGGAGGAGCTGGATCCGGCCACGGGCTACTTCCAGCGCGTGCTGGCCTAGGGCAGTTCAACCAACATCGGCAATGCCTTCCTGGGTGACCCCGGGGTCGGCGGCGCAGCCAGCGAGCCCATGGCCGACCGCTACGTCGTCTGGTTTGGGTCGGTCGTCAAGGGCTATTCGGCCGTTCTCAACAAGCTGGACCGCTCCACCGGCCAGATCACCACCCTGACGCTGGACCCGAAAAACGGCGCGCACCCGGTGGGGGCCCTGCTGGACCTGGGCAACGGCCAGGCGCTGGGGCTGATGGAGCGGGCTGCGCCGGATGCCCGGTCTGCGGACAAGGACTATCTCAAGGGCACCGGCGGCTATGCCGGCGGGGCCGGAAGCGATGGGTCTCGGCGCGGGCACTACTTCGTGGACCTCAAGACCCGGCAGGTGCTGCGCACGGTCTCTCAGTTCAACTCCATCACGGCGTACTCGCTCGAACGCGTCCGCCTGGACGACGGTACGGTATGGGACGCCAGCCTCACCGACAACGGCTTTCGGCAGTTCAACAAGCTGGACCTGAGCTCGGGCAAGATGCTGGAGAGCAAGGCCTTCAAGTACGAGTTCTCCAACTTCGCGCAGCCGCCCTTTGTCCTCAGCGGCCGCGGCAGCGCCGCGCTGTATCTGCCGTTCTGGAAGTCGGATGCGGACTTCGTCAAGGGCTACACCGACACGACGGTGTCCTGCATGCGCCCCGATACCCCCGCTGTCGTGCACCACTCCGACCCCATCGGCCCGGCGCAGGCCGGCTTCGGCAATGCCCACCGCATCGTCTACGGGGCCACCTACTCCGCGGCGAACAAGGCCATGTACCTGGCCACCGCCAAGGTGGGCGATGCCGACCAGGGTACCCTGTTCGAGGTGGACAAGGGCGTGGCCGATGCCGACCTCTGCAAGGCCAAGCCCACGGTCAGCGTCCTGGTGTCCGGGCTCAGCGATGTCCCCTCGACCAGGATCCTCGCGCTCAAGAACGGCGCGCTCGTCTACGGCACGGCCAATGGCAAGGTGATGTCGGTGGATGTGGCAGCCAGGAAGGTGACGCTGGTGGCGGACCTGCGGACCGGCACGGCGGCGTCGTCGCGCGTGCAGGGCTATCTGGCGGAGTCGGGTGACAACGCGGTGGCGGTGATCGTCTACGACCGTGACGCCGCAGGGCTGAACACGGCGCGCCGACTGGTCACCGTGAACCTGGGCACAGGCAGCCAGGCCAGCCGTGACGTGACCCGGCTGATTGCCGAGAACGAGCCCTATCCGGGCGTGATGCGTCTGAACTGATACCCTGCCGGGCGCGTCAACCCGATCGACGGGTCGGCCCTCGCAAGGGGCTGACCCGTCATGCCACCTGCCGGCTGGTCATGCACGACGATGCCGTCTCCCATCTTCCCGACTCCTTCCGCGCCCTGGTGATCGGCGCCGGCGGCGGCATCGGCTCGGCCTTCGTCGAGCGGCTGCGTGCCGATGGGCGCTGCGCCGGTGTGCAGGCGCTGGGGCGTCACACCGAGCCGGCGCTGGACTTCACGCGCGAGGAGACGGTGGCCGAGGCCGCTGCGGCGCTTCGCGGCCACGCGCCCTGGCATCTCGTGATCGTCGCCAGCGGCGTGTTGCACACGCCTGCGGCGCAGCCGGAAAAGCGCCTCGCCGACCTGCGGCTGGACGCGATGCAGGAGGTCTTTCGCGTCAACACCTTCGGGCCGGCGCTGGTGCTGCGGCACTTCGCGCCGCTGATGGACCGCCAGCACAGCGTGATGGCGCTGCTGTCGGCGCGGGTGGGCAGCATCGGCGACAACCGCCTGGGCGGCTGGTACAGCTACCGCGCGTCCAAGGCGGCGCTGAACATGCTGGTGAAGACGGCCGCCATCGAGATGCGGCGCACGCACCCCGGCGCGGTGCTGGTCGCGCTGCACCCGGGCACGGTGGCCTCGGCGCTGTCGCGGCCCTTCCGCGGCGAGGAGATCGGCCGCCCGGCGAGCCAGGCCGCGCAGGAGATGCTGCAGGTGCTCGAGGACTTGCGGCCCGAGGACAGCGGCAGCTTCGTCGCCTGGGACGGGCAGGTGCTGCCCTGGTGAGGACGGGCCCGGCGCGCGTCGGGCCTCGGGCTCATTCCTTGAAGTACACCATCTGCTGCGAGCTGGCCAGCAGCGCGCCGTCGCGGCTCCACACCTCGGCGCGCTGGTCGAAGTAGCCGCCGCGGAAGTTCAGCGCGCGCGCCACGCCCAGCACGTGCTGCGTGCCCAGCGCGGCGAGCGCCGCGGCGTCGGCGTGGAAGCAGGTGCTCAGGGAGACCGTGCCGATGGGCACGGGGCGGCGCCGGCGGATCATGATGCGCGGGAAGAAGCTGTCGCACAGCGCCGTGAGCGAGGCGTGGTCCAGCGGCCGGGGCGGCTCGTCGCGCACCCAGCCTTCGGTGAGGGAATGCGCGAGCTCTCCGCCGTCGAAGTGCATGGGCTGGGGTCCGGGGCGGAATCTCATGTCGTAGGCCCGCACCCACGGCGGGCGGCCTGCCGCCTCGAAGCGGGGCAGGGCCTCGGGCGGCGGCATGTCCACCGGCGCGGTGGCCTCGCACGCGGCAAAGGTGGGCCGGCGCAGGGCAAACACCGCCGAGCCGATGGCCATCACCTGGCCGTCCTGCGTGAGGGCGAGCTGCCAGTGCTGGGTGGAGCGGTTGGTGCGCACGGGCCGCGCCTGGACCTCGAAGGCGCCGTCCTGGATGGGCGCGGCGTAGTTCACCGTCTGCACGATGGGCTCGCCCAGGCGCTGCGGGTGCACGAGCGCAGCCTGCAGCATCACCGCGGCGGTGGTGCCGCCGAAGGGGCCCACCATGTTGGCGTAGGCCGGGTGCGTGGCGCCGCGGTAGTGGTCGGGCCCGGCGGGCGTGAGGGCCACGCTAAGGTCGAAGGGGTGCACAGGTGGCTGCGGAGCGATCGTGAGGGTGATGGCGGTCATCGGCGGGGGCAGGGTGCCGGCGGATGGACCGCGGGCCCCGATGCTGGCACATTGGAGCGGCCCTGCACACCACCGCCGCCGGCCCCGCCGGCGCCTGCTGCCCATGAACGCGAGCCTCCTGCCGCCGGTCGACCGCACCGGGATCCTCTCCACCGTCGAGACCCAGCGCGAGGAGGCGGTGGCGCTGCTGCGCGAACTCGTGGCGCAGCCCTCGCTGCTGGGCGACGAGCAGGGCGCGCAGGCGCTCATGCGCCGGGAGTTCGAGCGCAACGGCCTGGCGGTGCACGAGTTCGAGATCGACGAGGCGAAGATCCGCGAGCACCCGGGCTACTCGCCGTCGATCATCTCCTACGCCGGCCGGCGCAACGTGGTGGGCACGCATCGCCCGGCCGGCCCGGTGCGCGGCCGCTCGCTCATCCTGAACGGCCACATCGATGTCGTGCCGGTGGGCGCGCAGCAGCTGTGGTCGCGCCCGCCCTTCGAGCCGGTGGTCGAGGGCGACAGGCTCTACGGCCGTGGCGCGGCCGACATGAAGGCCGGGCTCGTGGCCTTCACCATGGCCTTCCGCGCGCTGGCGCGCATGGGCTTCGAGCCGGCCGCGCCGGTGATCCTGCAGTCCGTGGTCGAGGAGGAGTGCACCGGCAATGGCGCGCTGGCCTGCCTGGTGGAGGGCTACACGGCCGACGCCGCCATCATCCCCGAGCCGGGCGACAGCGTGATGACCGGCCAGCTCGGCGTGATGTGGGTGACCATCGACGTGCACGGCAAGCCGGTGCATGCCTGCACCGCGCACACCGGCGTGGCGGCGATCGATTTCGCGCAGTACCTGGTGGAGAAGCTGCGCGAGCTCGAGGCGGCCTGGAACGCACCGCAGGCGCGCCACCCGCTGTACTGCCAGCACGAGCACCCGGTGAACTTCAACCTCGGGCGCATCCAGGGCGGGGAGTGGACCTCCTCGGTGCCCACGCATTGCCGCGTGGACATGCGCCTGGGCTTCTACCCGGGTGTGCGCCCGGCCGAGGTTCGGCGCGAGGTGGAGGCGCTGCTGCAGGCCGCCTGGCTCGCCCACCCGCGCCACGAGAGCGTGACCTGGTCGGTCACCTACCAGGGCTTCCAGGCCGAGGGGCTGGTGGTGGACATGCAGCAGCCGGTCATCGGCGAGCTGCTGCGCTGCCACCACGAGGTCACGGGCCAGGAGGCCGAGCAGCACGCCTCCACCGCCACCACCGACGTGCGCTTCTTCCACCTGTACGGCAACATCCCCTCCACCTGCTACGGGCCGCGGGGCGCGGACATCCACGGCATCGACGAGTGGGTGTCGCTGGACAGCATGCAGCAGGTCACGGCGGTGCTGGCGCTGTTCATGGCGCGCTGGTGCGGGCTGAACCCGCGCACGCAGCCGCTGCCGGGTTGAGTCAGCCGCGCAGAGATTCCCACCCCTGGCGGGCCTGCGCGGCCAGCACCGCCGCGGCGGCCAGCGGCACGGCCGCGTACACGAGCGGCAGGTCGGGCCACCAGCGGCGCGCGTACATCGCCAGCAGCAGCGGCGCGAGCGCGAGCCCGGCCCGCCCCAGCCGCCCGCCCACCGCCTGCGCGCCCGTGGCCAGGAACACGGCCGCGCCCACGAACACGAGCGTGAACACGGTGTCCACCATCGGCGCGAGGCTGCCCGGCTTCCACCAGCCCAGGCCCAGCGGGGTCCAGGCCAGGCAGGCCGCGGCCAGCACCGCGGCCAGCATCCGCGCGCGCGCGGCCGCGGCGCCGTCGCCGGCAGGGCTGCCGGCGCCACCCGGGGCCCGCCCCATCCACGGCAGCAGCGCGATGCACAGCACGCCCAGCACCGCGTCGATGACGAGCGTGGCCGGGTAGCCCAGCGCCTCGATGGCGATGCCCTGCCAGGTGGCCGAGTAGGCGATGGCCACGTTCATCATCGCCATGTAGGCGGTGAACTGCGTGGCCGCGACCTTCGGGTTGGTCACGTCCATGAAGATCGCCGAGCGCGTGCCGTACATCAGGCCGTTGGCCACCGAATAGCCCAGCGTGGCCACCCACAGCGCCGTGACGAGCAGCGGCGCGGCCGCGCGCGAGGCGCGCTCGGCCTCGGGCACCGGCATGATCCAGCCCTGGCCCCACAGCACCGCCGCCATGTACAGCACGGGCGGCGCGGTGAGCGCGAGGAACACGGCCAGGGTGCGGCGCCGGCCCAGGCGGTCCGACATCACGCCGCCCAGCACCATGAAGACGGCCGAGACCACCTGCGACCACAGGCTCAGCCAGGCGATGGCGCTGTCGTCCATGCCGAGCTCCACCGCGAGGTTGGACTGCAGCGCCAGCCCCAGGCTCATCGCCCCGGCGGGCAGCAGCGCAAAGCCCAGCCCCGCGAAGGCCGCGCGCGTGCCCAGGAAGCTGCGCAGCGCGTCCTGCGAGAAGCGCGCCATCTCCCGGCCCGCCACGCGCAGGCTGCTCACCGCTGGCGCCGCATCGGCCAGCGGGGCCTCACGCATGGGCACCACCACCAGCAGCGTCACCACCGCGATGCACCCGGCCACGAAGACGAAGCCGCCGGGCAGCCCGATGAGCGGCATGAGGAACAGCACGCCGCTGCCGCCCACGGCCGCGCCGATGGACGCGCCGGCGAACATCACGCCGTTGGCCAGCCCGCGCTCGTCGTCGCGCAGCGTGGCCACCGCCAGGGCGTCGATGGCCACGTCCTGCATCGCGCCGAAGGTGTTGTGCACGAGCAGCACGGCGGTGAGCACGCCAAGCTGCGCCGGCAGGTCCAGCCCCGTGCAGGCCAGCAGCGTGACGATGAGCGCCAGCTGCGTGCCGAGGATCCAGCCTCGGCGCGCACCCAGACGCTCGGAGCGGAAGACGTCCACCAGCGGCCCGAAGGCCCACTTGAAGGCCCAGGGCAGGTAGAAGGAGCCCACGAATGCGCCGATCTCCGCCGGGCCCACGTCCTGGCGGCGCAGCTGCGTGGCCACCGCCGTGGCGGCGAAGCCCAGCGGGATGCCCTCGGTGACGTAGAGGAAGAAGAAGGCGACCAGCCGGCCGTGGCGGGTGCGCAGCAGGTTGGGCAGCGACATCGCCCGAGTGTGGCAGGTGTGGCAGGTCGCCGGCGGGGCGCTGCGCCGCTACTTCTTCAGCGGCGCGTAGAAGGTGCCCTCGACCTCGAAGATGTCGTCCTGGTTGAGGCGGTCCACCTCGACGATGGTCCTTGGGGGGTACGGGCCGCTGCCCCACAGCTGCTCCTGCACCTTGTTCACGAGCGGGCGGAAGCGGAACATGTCGGTCACGTAGACGACGATGCGCACGGCGTCGCGCAGCGTGGCGCCCTCTGACTTCGCGATCAGCTCCATGTTGCGAAAGCCCTGCAGGATGCGGGCCTCGTCGCCGGCCACGAGCGTGTTGGTGGCCGGGTCGATGCCGCGCATGCCCGCGACGAAGACGAAGTCGCCCGCGCGCGTGCCCAGGCTCCAGGTGCCGGTGGACTTGATGGCGCCAGGCGGGGCGAGCGTCTTCACGCCGGCGGGGGAGGTGGCGGGCGCCGTGCCCTGCGCCAGGGCGGCCGGTGCCAGCGCCGCGGCGCCGAGCCAGCAGGCCAGGGTCAGGAGCGTCTTCTTCTTCGATGCGAGCATGCGGTTCTCCGGAAGGGATGGGACAGGCCCCGCCAAAGGCGAGGTCGGCCCATCGTCGGCGCCGCCGCCGCGGGCGTCAACCCGCTGTTTGCCCGATGCCCCAGGGTGCGAGCCAGCCCAGCCCCGCCTCGGTGGTGGTGGCCGGCCGGTACTCGCAGCCGATCCAGCCCGTGTAGCCGATGCGGTCCAGGTGGGCGAAGACGAAGGGGTAGTGGATCTCGCCGGTGCCCGGCTCGTGGCGGCCGGGGTTGTCGGCCAGCTGCATGTGCGCGATGCGCGGCAGCAGCCGCTCGAGCGTGGCGGCGAGCTCGCCTTCCATGCGCTGCGCGTGGTAGATGTCGTACTGCACGAAGGCGTTGTCGGCGCCGGCCAGGTCCAGGATCTCCACCGCCTGGTCGGCGCGGTTGATGAAGAAGCCCGGGATGTCGTGGAAGTTGATGGGCTCGATGACCAGCCGCAGCCCCGCGCGCCGGAACTCCGTCGCGGCCCAGGCCACATTGGCCACGAGGGTGTCGCGCAGTTGCTCGCGCGGCACGCCCTCGGGCATGCGCCCGGCCAGGCAGTTGAGCTGCGGCGCGCCGAGGATGGCCGCGAACTCCAGCCCTCGCTGCACGCCGGCGCGGAACTCCGCCACCCGGTCGGGGTGGCAGCCGATGCCGCGCTCGCCGGCCTCCCAGTTGCCCGGGGGCAGGTTGTGCAGTACCAGCTGCAGGCCGTTGTCGTCCAGGCGCCGGCGCAACTCGCGCGGGTCGTGCTCGTAGGGGAAGAGGAACTCCACGGCGCGGAAGCCCACCCGCGCAGCGCGCTCGAAGCGCTCGAGGAAGGGCACCTCGTTGAAGAGCATCGTGAGGTTGGCGGCGAAGCGGGGCATGGCGGGTGGCGGGCGGTGGGTGCGGATGGGGGTCCAGGGTCGCTATCGTCGCACGGCACAATCCCGGCTCGCATCCCACCGGACCATGAGCAAGGCCTTCACCCGCGAGCCCGACGCCGCCGCCGACGACGAGGACGACCCGGCGCTGCCGCCGCTGCCCGCGGGCACGCGCAACTACATGACCCCTGCAGGCTGGGCGCGCCTGCGAGACGAGTTGAAGACCCTGCTGGACGAGGAGCGCCCGCGCGTGGTGGAGACGGTCTCGTGGGCCGCCAAGAACGGCGACCGCTCCGAGAACGGCGACTACCTCTACGGCAAGAAGCGCCTGCGCGAGATCGACCGGCGCATCCGCTTCCTTACGCGTCGGCTGGACATCGCCGAGGTGGTCGACCCCGCCGTGCACCATGGCAGTGACCAGGTCTTCTTCGGCGCCACCGTGACCTGGGCCAACGAGGCCGGCCAGGAGCGTACGGTCACCATCAAGGGCATCGACGAGGCCGACAGCCTGGCCGGCGAGGTGAGCTGGGTCTCACCGGTGGCGCGCGCGCTGCTCAAGGCGCGCGAGGGCGAGCAGGTGCGCCTGATCACCCCCTCAGGGGTGGAGCTCATCGAGGTGGTGCAGGTGCGCTACCCGGCGCCGCTCAGGGCCTGAGGCGGCTGACCCGCAGCACCGCAGGCGTGCGGTGCAGCGCGCGCAGCACCTCGGCCAGCTGGGTGCGGTCGCGCACGCTCACGAGCAGCCGCAACTGTGCGCTGTCGCTGGCCCGCTCCCCGCCCATGTCGATGTGGGTGATGTCGGCTTCGGCATTGGCCACGGCCTGCCCCACCTGCGCGAGCACGCCCTTGCCGTTGGCCACCAGCAGGTCGATGGAGGTCTCGAAGGGGCGCACCACCTCCTCGGCCCACTCGACGTGGATCCAGCGCTCGCTGTCGCGCTCGTACAGCCGCTGCCCCACGCGGCAGTCGGCGGTGTGCACCAGCAGCCCCTCGCCGCGCCCGAGGTAGCCGGCGATGTCGTCGCCGGGGATCGGGCGGCAGCAGGTGGCGAACTGCACGGTCGCGCCCTGGCTGCCGTCGATGAAGACCACGGCCTGGCGCGCAGCGGTCTCGTCGGTACCGAAGTGCCCGAGCGAGAGCGTCACCGCGTCGGGCCGCGCACCGCGCTCGGCCATCATCTGCGCCAGCCGCTTGGCCACGATGACGGCGATCTTGCGCCCCATGCCGAGCTCGGTGAGCAGCTCGCCGCGGTTGCGGTTGCCGCCCCAGCGCGCGAGCTGCTGCCACAGCTGCCCAGCCTCGGTGTCCTGCGGGTCGTCGGGGGGCATGGCCAGGCCCTCGGCGCGCAGCGCCTGCGCCAGCATCTGCTCGCCCAGCGCGCGCGCCTCCTCCTGCTCCAGCGTCTTCAGGTAGTGGCGGATCTTGGAGCGGGCGCGCCCCGTGCGCACATGGTTCAGCCAGGCCGGGTTCGGGCGCGCGCCGCTGGCGGTGATGATCTCCACCACATCGCCGCTGTGCAGCTCGGTGCGCAGCGGCACCGACTCGCCGTTGACGCGCGCGGCCACGCAGCGGTCGCCCACGTCGGAGTGGATGGCGTAGGCGAAGTCCACCGGCGTGGCCCCGCGCGGCAGCGCCAGGATCTTGCTGCGCGGGGTGAAGACATACACCGCGTCGGGAAAGAGGTCGACCTTGACGTGCTCCAGGAACTCCGCGGAGTCACGCGTCTCGTCCTGGATGTCCACGAGCGACTGCAGCCACATCGCGCCCAGGCGCTGCGCGTCGGCGCCGGCCGCGGGCTTGCCCTTGGGATCGATCTTGTAGATCCAGTGCGCGGCGATGCCCTTCTCGGCCACGGCGTTCATGGCCTCGGTGCGCATCTGGAACTCCACCGCCGTGCCCAGTGGACTCACGAGCGTGGTGTGCAGGCTCTGGTAGCCGTTGGCCTTGGGGATGGCGATGTAGTCCTTGAAGCGGCCCGGCACGGGCTTGTAGAGCTGGTGCAGCACCCCCAGGGCGAGGTAGCAGTCGGACACCGAGTCCACGACGATGCGAAAGCCGAAGAGGTCGTTGACCTGGGTGAAGCCCATGCGCTTCTCGCGCATCTTGCGGTAGATCGAGTACACCTGCTTCTCGCGGCCGCTGATGGCGATGGCCAGCCCGGCCTGCGTGAAGGCCCGCTCCACGTCGCGCTGCACGCGGTTGACGACGTCGCGCCGGTGGCCGCCGGCGCGCTGCAGCGCGCGCACGAGCACGGCGTGGCGCCAGGGGTGCAGGCTCTTGAAGGAGAGGTCCTGCAGCTCGCGGTAGGTCTGGTCCAGGCCCAGGCGGTGGGCGATGGGGGCGTAGATCTCCAGGGTCTCGGAGGCGATGCGCTGACGCCGCGCCGGGGCCACGGCCTGCAGCGTGCGCATGTTGTGCAGCCGGTCGGCGAACTTCACGAGGATGACGCGCACGTCGCGGGCCATCGCCAGCAGCATCTTGCGGAACGATTCCGCCTGGCTTTCCTCGCGGGTGTTGAAGTGCAGCTTGTCGAGCTTGGTCAGGCCGTCGACGAGGTCGGCGGTGGGGGCACCGAAGCGCTCGATGAGCTCGGCCTTGGTGATGCCGCAGTCCTCCATCGCGTCGTGCATGAGCGCGGCCATGATGGCCTGCACGTCCAGCCGCCACTCCGCGCACAGCCCGGCCACCGCGATGGGGTGCGTGATGTAGGGCTCGCCGCTGGCCCGGTACTGCCCGAGGTGCGCCTCGTCGGCGAACTTGTAGGCCTCCCGCACCCGCGCCAGGTCGGCCTTGGAGAGGTACTCCAGCCGCTGCTGCAGCGCGGCAAAGGAGGTCGGCGCGTCGGCTGCGGGCTCTGCGGCCCGCGGCGTGGCCGGCCGGCCGGGTGGGGGCGGCGGCGTGTGCGCGACGAGCGTTCGCAGGGCCATGCGCGAATCTAACGCGGATCGCGCCGCCCGGGCGCGCTCAGGGCACGAGCGTGAGGAAAAGGAAGGCCGCGAAGATCACCAGGTGGATGGCGCCCTGCATCATGTTCGTGCGCCCGGAGCCCAGGGTGATGGAGCCCACGATGAAGGTCAGCGCGATGAGGGCGATGTCCTTGTCGTCCACGCCCAGCGTCAGCGGCAGCCCGAGCAGCACCGCGGCGGCCACCACCACCGGGATCGTCAGCCCGATGCTGGCCAGGGCCGAGCCGATCGCCAGGTTCATGCTCGTCTGCAGGCGGTCGGCGCGCGCGGCGCGCACGGCCGCCCAGGTCTCGGGCATGAGCACGATCATGGCGATGAGGATGCCCACCACGGCCTGCGGGGCGTTGAGGGCCGCCACCATCCGCTCCAGCGAGGGCGACAGCAGCTTGGCCAGCCCGACCACCGCCACCAGCGCCACCAGCAGCAGCCCGAAGCTGGCCCAGGCGGCGGCGGTGCTCGGTGGCGGGGCGTGCACCGACTCGTCGGCCGTTGCGGCAGCGGGCAGGAAGTAGTCGCGGTGGCGCACCGTCTGGATGAACACGAACACCGCCCACAGCGCCAGCGAGGACAGCGCCACGAAGACGAGCTGCGAGTTGGTGTAGGTGGCCCCGGGCGAGCTCACCGTGAGGGTGGGCGTGACCAGCACCAGCGTGGCCAGGGCGGCGAGTGCCGCCAGGCCCGAGCCGGTGCCCTCGATGCGGAAGGACTGCTCGCGGTGGCGCAGCCCGCCCACGAGGATGCACACCCCCACCACGCCGTTGCAGATGATCATCACCGCGGAGTAGACGGTGTCGCGTGGCACCGCTGCAGCGTTGGCGCCGCCGGCCAGCATGATGGACAGCACCAGGGCGGCTTCGATCACGGTGACGGCCAGCGCCAGCACCAGGGTGCCGAAGGGCTCGCCCACCTTGTGCGCGATGACCTCGGCGTGGTGCACCGAGGAGACGACGGCCGCCAGCAGCGCGGGCACGCAGGCTGCCAGCAGCACTGTGTTGCCGGGCAGCAGCAGGCCTGCGCCCAGGACGGCCAGGGCGAGCAGCGGCAAGGCGATGAAGGTCATCGGCCGATTATCGGGGTGGCGCGGCGCAGGCCTTGCGGACTTCGACAGACGCGGTATGCTGTATGTCCATACAGTACTCGAGCAGGCGTGGAAACCTCCCCCGAAACCTGGCACCCTGCGCTGTGGCGGGCCAGCCAGCTCGGCCGTCCGGCCGAGGCGGTCCTGGCCACGGGCTTTGCCGCGCTGGACGCCGAGCTGCCCGGCGGCGGCTGGCCAGCGCGCGCCCTCACCGAGCTGCTGCTGCCCCACCCCGGCGTGGGCGAGATGCGGCTGCTCGCGCCCGCGCTGGCCGCCATCACCCGCGCCCCGCGCAGCGTGATGTGCCTGGCCCCCCCGGCCACGCCCTGCGCCCCGGCGCTCGAGCAGCTGGGGCTGGATGTGGCCCGCGTGCTGGTCGTCCACGGGCGCCAGGCCGTGCCGGGCGCCGCCGCGGGCCGGCGCCTGCCCGGCACCGACGCCCTGTGGGCGCTGGACCTCGCCTGGGTCGCGGCCGGGCGGTATGAGGGTTTTTGGGAACTCGGG
>JBMOGN010000061.1:0-15486 GCA_049318345.1 Rubrivivax sp.
CCACCCCTACATCTCCACCGGGCTGAAGGGCAACAAGTTCGGCATCGCGCACGAGCAGGCGCTGCAGGCCTACCGGCGTGCGGCCGAGTTGCCCGGGCTGCAAGTGACCGGCATCGACTGCCACATCGGCTCGCAGATCACGCGCATCGAGCCCTACCTGGACGCGCTGGACCGTCTGCTCGACCTGGTCGAGGCGGTGGAGGCCGCCGGCATCGCGCTTCACCACCTGGACCTCGGCGGCGGCCTGGGCATCACCTACACCGACGAGCAGCCTCCGGACCCGTCCGCCCTGGTGGGTGCGCTGCTTGAGCGTCTGGACGCGCGCGGCCACGGCGCGCGCGAGGTGCTGCTGGAGCCGGGCCGCTCGCTCGTGGGCAACGCCGGCGTGCTCCTCACCGAGGTGCAGGTGCTCAAGCCCGGGGACGTGAAGAACTTCTGCATCGTCGATGCGGCCATGAACGACCTGGTGCGGCCCGCGATGTACGAGGCCTGGATGGGCATCGAGCCCTGCGTGGCGCGCAGCGCCCCGGCGCAGGTCTGGGACATCGTCGGGCCGGTGTGCGAGTCGGGCGACTGGATCGGCCGGGACCGCCCGCTGGCGGTGGCCGAGGGCGACACGCTGGCCGTGCTGTCTGCGGGCGCCTACGGCATGACGATGGCCAGCAACTACAACAGCCGCGGGCGCGCCGCCGAGGTCATGCTCGATGCCGGCCGCGCCCACCTGGTGCGCGAGCGTGAGGACGCGCGCGAGCTCTTCCACCTGGAGAGGCTGCTGCCGCCCGCCTGAGGGCCGGCCCGGGCAGCGCCTTCAGGCCCGGCCTTCCTCCACCGCGTGGCAGGCCACGCGGATGCCCTGGAACTCCTGCAGCACCGGCCGCTCGCTCGCGCAGCGCGCGTTCGCGTGCGGGCAGCGCGGGTGGAAGGCGCAGCCGGCGGGCGGGTTCAGCGGGTTGGGCACCTCGCCCTGCACCGGCGTGCGCGAGCGGCCCGTCATGCGGATGTCGGGAATCGCATCGAGCAGCATGCGCGTGTAGGGGTGGCGAGGCCGCGCGAAGAGCTCGGCCTTGGGGGCCAGCTCCACCAGGCGGCCCAGGTACATCACGCCCACCTCGTCGCTCACATGGCGCACCACGGCCAGGTTGTGCGAGATGAAGAGGTAGGTCAGGCCCCGCTCGCGCTGCAGGTCCTTCATGATGTTGAGCACCTGCGCCTGCACCGACACGTCAAGGGCCGAGGTCGGCTCGTCGCACACCAGGAACTCGGGCTGGGTGGCCAGCGCGCGCGCAATCGAGATGCGCTGGCGCTGCCCGCCGGAGAACTGGTGCGGAAACTTCTCCACGTCCGCCGCCGCCAGCCCGACCGACTGCAGCAGCTCCGCCACCCGGGCGCGCTGCGCGTCCTCGCCCGCTACCAGGCCGTGCTCGCGCAGCGGCTCGGCCACGATGTCCAGCACCTTCCAGCGCGGGTTCAGGCTCGCGTACGGGTCCTGGAAGATCATCTGCATGCGCCGGCGCAGGGCGCGCAGCGCAGCCGCATCCGGGATGTGCGCAGGATCCTGGCCGTCGAAGTGCACGCTGCCGCGGGTCGGGCCGTACAGGCCCACGAGCAGCCGGGCCACCGTGCTCTTGCCGCACCCGGACTCGCCCACCAGGGCCAGCGTGCGCCCGCGCGGGATGGCGAAGCTCACGCCGTCCACCGCGTGCACGAACTCGCGCGGCCGGCGCTCGACCACGCGGTTCAGCCAGGGTGCGGAGACATCGAAGACCTTCGCGAGGTCGCGGACCTCCACGAGGGGGGTGGCGGCGCCGCTCATGCGGCCTCCGCGGCGGTGGAGCCGGGTGCGAGCCAGCAGGCCACCCGCGTGGCGCCGGAGGGTCGCAGTTCCGGCCGCTCGCGCCGGCAGCGCTCCTGCACCTGCGGGCAGCGCGGGTTGAAGGCGCAGCCAGTGGGAATCGCGTTCAGCCGCGGCATCGCGCCTTCGATCTGCAGCAGCCGCTCGCGGTCCTGGTCCATGGCGGGAATCGAGCCCATGAGGCCGGCGGTGTAGGGATGCGCCGGGGCATGGATCACGTCCTGCACGGGCCCGATCTCGGCGATGCGCCCGGCGTACATCACGGCCACGCGGTCGCAGGTCTCGGCGATCACCCCCATGTCGTGGGTGACCAGCATGACGGCCGCACCGTGCTCGCGGCACAGGCGCTTGAGCAGCGCGATGATCTGCGCCTGGATCGACACGTCCAGCGCCGTGGTGGGCTCATCCGCCACGATGAGCCGGGGCTCGGCGGCCAGGGCGAGCGCGATCACCACGCGCTGGCGCATGCCGCCGGAGAACTGGTGCGGGTAGTGGTCGATGCGCGCCTCGGCCGCCGGGATGCCGGTTTCCTGCAGCAGCTTCACCGCGCGCGCGCGCGCCTCCTCCGCGCCCACGCCGAGGTGCGTCTGGATGGTCTCGGTGAGCTGGCGGCCCACGGTGTAAAGCGGGTTCAGCGAGGTGAGCGGGTCCTGGAAGATGGCGCCGATACGCCGGCCCCGGATGGCGCGCATCTCGTGCGCGGGCAGGTTGTCGATGCGCCGGCCCTCCAGCAGGATCTGCCCACCGGCAATGCGCCCGGGCGGCTCCAGCAGGCCGATGATGGCCGCCCCCGTGAGCGACTTCCCCGCGCCCGACTCGCCCACCACGCCGAGCACCTCGCCGGGCGAGATGTCGAAGGACACATCGTCCAGGGCCAGCAGGGTGCCGCGGCGCGTGGGGAACTCCACGCGCAGGTTGCGGACTTCGAGCAGCGGGGCGGTCATGGGCAGGGGCGTGGGGCCGCGCGCGTCAGCGCAGGCGCGGGTTGATGGCGTCGCGCAGCCAGTCGCCCAGCAGGTTCACCGACAGCGCGATCAGCACGAGCATGAGGCCGGGGAAGATGGTGATCCACCATTCGCCGGAGAAGAGGAAGTCGTTGCCGATGCGGATGAGCGTGCCCAGTGACGGCGAGGTGGGCGGCACGCCCACGCCGAGGAAGGACAGCGTGGCCTCGGTGAGGATGGCCTGCCCGACCTGGATCGTGGCGAGCACGAGCACCGGGCCCATGACATTGGGCAGCACATGGCGCTGCATGATGCGCGGCGGCGACACCCCGATCACGCGCGCGGCCTGCACGTACTCCTTGTTGCGCTCCACCAGGGTGGAGCCGCGCACCGTACGCGCATAGGGCACCCAGCCGCTGAGCGAGATCGCGATGATGAGCACGGAAAAGGCCAGCGTTTCGTGCGCGTTCGGGAACAGCGCCCGGCCCACGCCGTCGATGAGCAACGCGATCAGGATCGACGGGAAGGACAGCATCACATCGCACACGCGCATGATGAAGGCGTCCAGCCGCCCGCCCACGAAGCCCGACAGCAGCCCCAGGCCCACGCCCGCGACCACCGACAGCACCACCGAGGCCGCCCCAACCAGCAGCGAGATGCGCGCGCCGTACATCAGCGCAGACAGGATGTCGCGGCCCTGGTCGTCGGTGCCCAGCAGGTACTTCGCCCGGCCCTCGGCTTCCCAGGCCGGGGGCAGCCGCGCGTCGCCGAGCTCCAACGTGGCCAGATCGAAGGGGTTGTGCGGGGCCACCCAGGGCGCAAAGAGCGCGCAGAAGATGCACACGAAGGCGATGGCCGCGGCCAGGATCGCCACCGGCGAGCGCCGGAAGCTGTACCAGATGTCGCCGTCGAGAAAGCGTGCGAGCGCGCCGGGTGCCGGGGCGTTGGCCGGGGCGTTGGCCGGTGCCGGGTTCGCAGGGGTGGGGGTGCTCATCGCAGGGCGTGGCCTCAGTGCGCCGCGGCGCTGCGCTCGATGCGCAGGCGCGGGTCCACCGCGAAGTACAGCAGGTCCACGGCGAGGTTGATGACGACGAAGATCAGGGCGATCAGGCACAGGTAGGCCGCCATCACGGGGATGTCGGCGAACTGCACCGCCTGGATGAAGAGCATGCCCATGCCCGGCCACTGGAAGACGGTCTCGGTAACGATGGCAAAGGCGATCAGGCCGCCGAGCTGCAGCCCGGTGATGGTGATCACCGGCACGAGCGTGTTCTTCAGGGCGTGGCCGAAGTACACCGCGCGGTCGCTCAGGCCGCGGGCGCGGGCGAACTTGATGTAGTCGGTGCGCAGCACCTCCAGCATCTCCGCCCGCACCAGGCGCAGGATGAGGGCCTGCTGGAACACCGACAGCGTGATGGCCGGCAGCACCAGGTGGCGCCAGCCGTCGGCCGTGAGCAGCCCCGTGGTCCAGCTGCCCAGCGCCACCACGTCGCCGCGGCCGAAGCTCGGCAGCCACTTCAGCATCACGGCAAACAGCAGGATGAGCAGGATGCCGATGAGAAAGGTGGGCAGCGACACGCCCAGCAGTGACACCGTCATCACCACATGCGAGCCCAGGGTGTTGCGCCGCAGCGCCGCGTACACCCCGAGCGGAATGCCCACCAGCAGCGCGATCACGGCCGCGATGAGCGCCAGCTCCAGCGTGGCGGGCAGCCGCTCGGCAATGAGGGCCGAGACCCGGCGGCCCTGGCGCAGGCTCAGCCCGAACTCGCCTTGCACGGCGTTGCCCACGAACTTGGCGAACTGCACCGGGAAGGGCTGGTCCAGCCCGAGGTCGCGGCGCAGCTGCTCACGCTGCTCCTGCGTGGCGTCCTGGCCCAGCAGGTTCGTGACGGGGTCTCCGACGTACTGGAAGAGCATGAAGGCCAGAAAGGCCACCGTGAGCATGACGATCACGGCCTGGGCCAGCCGGCGGAGGATGAAGACGAGCATCGGGCGGAGAACCGGGCCGCGTGCGGCCAAAGCGCCGGATCATGCGCGGATCGGACGGTTGACGCAAACGGGGGGATAAGGGTTGAAGGGGAGCCTCAGGGCGACAGGTCCACCTCGCCGTACCAGGCCCGCGTGCTCGAGCGGGTGTTGTCGCCGTCGGTCATCACCGCCACGGCCACGAGCCGCCCAGGCTCCTCGCCGAAGGCGCGGCGAAAGTCGGCGGCGAGATCGCGCTGGTGGTCGCGCCAGCGGCCCAGGTGCTGCGAGCCGGAGTCCAGCACGATCTTGCGCACGCGGTCGGTGCGCGGGTTCACCACCACGCTGTCCACCGGCGCCTCGTTGTCCCAGACGTACATCAGCGTGGCGTAGGGTGGCATCTCGCCCGTCAGCGCACGCGCGAGGTCGAACATCGCGCGGTTGCGCGGCGAGAGCTGGTCCAGGTCGCCGTCGAAGGCGAAGATGACGCGCGCGGCGGCGTCCTCCCGCTGGGCGTCGCCCACATGGGCCTGCGGCGGCAGGTTCTCCACCCACCAGGAAAAGCGTGCCTGCCCGAGCTGCTGCGGCTCCACCGACACGCGCCGGCGCCACATGCTGGCCGAGGACTCGGCCCGGGCGCTGATGGCGGGGCGGCCGTCCTTCACCGTCACGGCGTACCGCGTGGGCGCCTTGCCCGGCAGCAGCACGGCGTGCCAGCCCGGGGGGGTGAGGTCGGACGCGTCGCGGCCGGGGGCGGGCGGCAGGGTGCAGCCGACGACCAGCAGGGCCGAGGCCGAGGCCAGCAGGGCTGCGCCGACGCCCCGGAAGGGGCGCCGGGGCGTCATTGCCCGATGCACAGCGGTGGTCATCGCAGGAGGCCTTTCTGCCAGCAGGAGCGTACGCACGAGAGCGGACACCATAGTGGACACGAGAGCAGGCATGAAAAAGCCGCCCGAAGGCGGCTCGTGATGCGAGAGGGTGAGAACCGGCTCGCGCCGGTTGCCCGCCAGCCGGATCAGAAGGAGTGGCGCACGCCCACTTCGTAACCCGTGGAGGTGCCACCGACGGAGGAAGCGATTGCCCAGTGCGAGTACACGCCTGCGCCGCTGTTGTTGATCCTCGAGTAGGTGCCGTACAGGGCCGTACGCTTGGACAGGTTGTGGATGTAGCCCACGGACATCTGCTTGGCGTCGCGGTTGTAGGTGGCAGCAGGGCTGCTGTCGACCGTGACGTAGGACGCGCGGACCTCGTTGGTACCCACCGGCACCGAGACCCCCAGCAGGATCGCCTTCTGGCTGCGCCCGTTGCTGGACGACACCTTGTTGTACTGGCCCATGAGCTTGGCCACGCCCAGGTCGTACATGCCGGCGAAGTTGCTGTGCTTGTAGTCGGCCGTCGCCTTGGTGGTACCCGTCGAGAACGCGACGTTCACCGGGCCCGCAGCGTAGCCGAGACGCACCGACTGGTGCTTGTTGCCCACCGGCAGGCCGGCAACCGACTGCTCGGCAGCCGACACCATCGCCTGACCGTAGAGGCCGCCCAGACCGCCCGGGAGGAAGTAGCCGATCGTGTTGTTGGCGCGCACGAAAGTCTGCGCACCAGACCCCAGGTTCTGTTCGACGACGTTCAGGAAGGAGCCCACGCCGTTCGTGCCGAACGGATCGAACACGGTGGTGTTCCAGAAGGACGGGGTGTAGTCGCGGCCGAGGCGGATCTCACCGAAACCGCCCAGCAGCGAGACCGTGGCGCGACGGTTGAACAGCGCCGCGGGCGAGCCGGCCGGAGCCAACGCAGAGGCGGTGTTGCCCGTGGCATTGCCATTGCCGCCACCGGCCGTGCCGATGGACGGGTCCATGCCGGCCTCGAGCCAGAAGCCGGCGCGCAGGCCGCCACCGATGTCCTCGATGCCGCGGAAGCCCAGGCGGTCGCTGTTCATGCCGTCCGGCACGAGTTGCTTCTGGGACCTACCACCGGCGCTCACGCCGCGGGCTGCGAGGTCGACCACGCCGAACAGCGTGACGGAGGACTGGGCCGAAGCGGCGCCCGTGAACGCGGTCAGCGCGGCAAGGGCGAGCAGAGACTTCTTCATTGCATTGATCTCCATGGTTGAACAAGACATCCCGATCGAGGGTTCACCCGGGACACCCCGTGCAGGATGCCGATCAGGCCAACCTCCTTCAGCGGAAGTTGGGCGTATTGCACCAGAGGCCCGCCGCCGATGCCAAGCACCGGCCTGCAATTGCCCCCCAAAAGGCCGGGGCATGTTGTCTGGCAACAACGCGGCAGCCGCCCCGGCCGCCGGCCGATAATCGAGCGATGGAAACCGTGGACCGCCTGCTGTGCAGCCTTGACGAGGCATTGCGCGCCGTGGCTGGCGGCACGGCCGCCGCGCGCCCCTGCCCGAAGCCCGGGCCCGGCCTGGCCGACGCGCAGGTCGCGCTGGACCCGGCCGAGCGGCGCCTGTCGGGCGCGCTCATGCGGGTGAACCATGTCGGCGAGGTCTGCGCCCAGGCGCTGTACCAGGCGCAGGCGCTCACGGCGCGCACCCCGGCGCTGCGCGAGCAGATGCAGGCCGCTGCGCGCGAGGAGGCCGACCACCTGGCCTGGACGCGCCAGCGCCTGCAGCAGCTCGGCGACCGCCCGAGCCTGCTCAACCCGCTGTGGTACGCCGGCTCCTTTGCCATCGGGCTCGTGGCCGGCCGCATGGGCGACGCCGCAAGCCTGGGGTTCGTGGTGGAGACCGAGCGCCAGGTGGAGCAGCACCTGGCCGGTCACCTGCAGCGCCTGCCCGCCGGCGATCACGCCTCGCGGGCCATCGTGCAGCAGATGCAGGCCGACGAGGCCCGGCACGCCGACGAGGCGCTGGCCGCAGGTGCGGCGCCGGTGCCCGCACCCGTGCGTGGCCTCATGCGCCTGGCTGCGCGGGTGATGACCAGCACCGCGCACCGGATCTAGCCACCGGCCGAGCGGCCCGCTTGGGCGTTCGACCCGCTCAGGCCGAGGCGGCCTGCGCCCCTTCGCTGCCTGCCTCCACGATCTCGTGGCTGGTCGTCACCTCGGCCGTGCGGGCGAGCATGATGGTGGCCGAGCAATAGCGCTCGTGCGAGAGTTCGATCGCCCGCGCCACGGCGGCAGGCGGCAGCGCCCGGCCCGTCACGGTGAAGTGCAGGTGGATCTTCGTGAAGACCTTCGGGTCCTGCGGGGCCCGCTCGGCCTGCATGCGCACCTGGCAGCCGGTGACGGCGTGGCGGCCGCGCTTGAGGATCAGCACCACGTCGTAGGCCGTGCAGCCTCCCGCGCCGGCCAGCAGGGTCTCCATCGGACGCGGCGCGAGGTTGCGGCCTCCCCCGTCGGGCGCGCCGTCCATGGTCAGGAGGTGGCCACTGCCGGTTTCGGCGGCAAAGGCCATGCCCGCGGAGGGCATCCAGTGAACGGTGCATTCCATGCTGCGATCCGGTGCGCGGGCGCACCCGGTTGGGAGGTGGCGAAGGAGCCGATTCTGCCTCCTGGCCTGCCTCTTGGCCCCGCCTGCCTCGGGGAGCGGACGATGGCACGAACCCTGCTTGCTTGCTTTCCGTGGGGCGCCCAGGCGGGCGAGCCGACGATTGTCTCCTCCACCTCCTCCAAGGGTGGATTGACCCGGAGCCGCAAGGCTTCGGGTCTTTTTTTGGCCTGGGCCGGCCCTAAGATCGACCCTGCCATGCCCCGAACGCGACCTGCCGCCGCAGCGGCCCCTGCCGCCCCGCCCTCCGCGGCCGACTACCTCAAGAAGATCCTCACCGCCCGCGTCTACGACGTGGCGGTGGAGACACCCCTGGAGCCCGCGCGCACGCTGTCGCGGCGCCTGGGCAACCACGTGCTTCTCAAGCGCGAGGACCAGCAGCCGGTCTTCAGCTTCAAGCTGCGCGGCGCCTACAACAAGATGGCGCAGCTGCCCGCCGAGCAGCTCGCCCGCGGGGTGATCTGCGCCTCGGCCGGCAACCACGCCCAGGGCGTGGCGCTGGCCGCGCGCAAGCTCGGCTGCCGGGCCACGGTCGTGATGCCGGTGACCACGCCGCGCGTGAAGGTCGACGCCGTGGTCGCCCTGGGCGGCGAGGTCGAGCTGCACGGCGACAGCTACTCCGACGCCTACCAGCACGCCCTCACGCTGCAGCGCGACCAGGGCCTGACCTTCGTGCACCCCTTCGACGACCCGGACGTGATCGCCGGGCAGGGCACGGTGGCCATGGAGATCCTGCGCCAGCACCAGGGGCCCATCGACGCCATCTTCGTGGCCATCGGCGGCGGCGGGCTCATCTCGGGCATTGCCGCCTACGTGAAGGCGGTGCGCCCGGAGATCCGCGTCATCGGCGTGCAGATGGTGGACTCCGACGCCATGCTGCGCTCGGTGCGCGAGGGCCGCCGCGTGGTGCTGCCCGATGTAGGGCTCTTTTCCGACGGCACGGCCGTGAAGCAGGTCGGGCAGGAGACCTTCCGCCTGGCGCGCGAGCTCGTGGACGACTACGTGGTGGTGGACACCGACGCCGTGTGCGCCGCCATCAAGGACGTGTTCCAGGACACGCGCAGCATCCTGGAGCCCGCCGGCGCCCTGGGCGTGGCGGCGATCAAGCAGTACGCGCAGGCCAATCGCCTGAAGGGCCGCACCTTCGTCACCGTCACCTGCGGCGCGAACATGAACTTCGACCGCCTGCGCTTCGTGGCCGAGCGCTCGGAGTTCGGCGAGAAGCGAGAGGCCCTCTTCGCGGTGACGATCCCCGAGGAGCGCGGCTCGTTCAAGCGCTTCTGCGAGCTCATCGGGGAGTCCGGCACGCGTCAGGTCACCGAGTTCAACTACCGCATCTCCGACGCGCAGGAGGCGCACGTCTTCGTGGGCCTGTCGATCACCCGGCGCGACGAGGCGCCGCGGATCGCGCGCACCTTCGAGCGCCACGGCTTTGCCACGGTGGACCTCACCGACGACGAACTCGCCAAGGAGCATGTGCGCCACATGGTGGGCGGGCGCAGCGAGCTCGCACGCGACGAGCGGCTCTTCCGCTTCGTCTTTCCCGAGCGGCCCGGTGCGCTGCTGCGGTTCCTCTCGGCCATGCACCCGGGCTGGAACATCAGCCTCTTCCACTACCGCAACCAGGGCGCGGACTACGGCCGCATCCTCGTGGGGGTGCAAGTGCCGCAGGCCGACGGGCCGGCCTTCAGGCGCTTCCTGCAGGCGCTGGACTACCCGTGTGTGGAGGAGACGGCCAACCCGGTATACCGGCTGTTCCTGCGCTGAGCAAGCCCGCTCAGGGCATGCGGGCCCCGGGCTGCGGGGTGCCGGCGGACGGGGTGCCCGGTGGCGGCACGGGTGCAGTGCCGGGGTAGACCCCTTGAGGCATACCCGGCGGCAGGCCGGTCGGCATGCCAGGCGGCAGGCCCGACGGCACAGCGGCGCCGGCGGGGCCGGGGGGAAGCGCCGGCCCACCCCCTGCCGCGCCCAGGACACCCGTGGCCGGTGGCGGCAGCGGCGGCAGCTCCAGCACCACCGCGGCCGCGCCGCCCCGCGGGCCGAGCTGCGCGCCACGGGCGCTGACGGACTGCAGCACCCATTCGCCCTCTACCACCGCGCCGACGCGAAAGGCGCGCGGTGGCTTGTCGTCCACACCGATCAGCGCCAGGCCCTCGCGCGAGCCGGCCGCACCCTTTGCTGCCGCCACGCCGACGAGGGTGAAGCGGTTATTGGCAGGCGGCGCCTCCGGTGCGGCCGCCACCACCGGCGCGGCGGCGACCTGACCGAGCAGGGCGCTCAGGTCGCCCCGCGGGCCGGCCGCCGAGGTCGCGAGCTGGGTGTGGGGCGGTGCCGGCGTGGCCGGCACAAGCAGCCGCGACGCCCAGAACACCAGGCTCGCGGACACGAGCGCCCACGTGAGAAATGCCACCCATCGCGCCGCCATGCGAGGATTATCATGCACCGTCTGCCATCGGACGACTCGCTGCATCCCATGAACCTCATGCCCTCCACCCGACGCCTGCGCACCGGCGGCTTCACGCTGATCGAGATCATGGTGGTGCTCGTGATCATCGGGGTGCTGGCGGCGCTGATCGCCCCGAACGTGCTGGACCGCGCCGGCGACGCCAAGGTCACGGCCGCGCGCACCGATGTCAACAACCTCATGCAAGCGCTCAAGCTCTACAAGCTCGACAACCAGCGTTTCCCCGCCACCGAGCAGGGCCTGGAGGCGCTGGTGCGCAAGCCCTCCACCGGGGCCGTGCCGCCGAACTGGAAGCCCTACCTGGACAAGCTGCCCAACGACCCCTGGGGCCGGCCCTACCAGTACCTGAACCCGGGTGTGAAGGGCGAGATCGACGTCTTCAGCTTCGGCGCTGACGGCCAGCCCGGAGGCGAGGGCCACAATGCGGATGTCGGGTCCTGGCAGTAGCCAGCCCGTACGCGCTCCTGCAGGCCAACGGCCTGCGCGCCAGCGGGGCTTCACCCTCATCGAGCTGATGGTGGTGGTGGCGCTGGTGGCGCTGACCACCGGCCTCGTATCCCTGGCCGTGCGCGACCCGCACAGCGGCCAGCTCGAGCGGGAAGCCGCGCGCCTGGCTGCCCTGCTGGACGCCGCCCGCGCCGAAGCCCGCGCCTCGGGCCTGCCCGTGACCTGGGAGCCGGTGGGGCGCGACGACCCCGCCCAGGCCGGCTCGGGCTTTCGCTTCACCGGGCTGCCCAGGCGGCTGAACTTCCCGCAGCGCTGGCTGGACGAGGAGGTGCGGGCCGAGGTCGCCGGCGCACGCGCGGTGAGCCTGGGGCCCGAGCCGCTCATCGGCGCGCAGCGCATCGTGCTGCACCTGGGCTCGCAGCAGCTGGTGCTGGCCACCGACGGGCTGGCCCCCTTCGCCGTGGCAAGCGCCGGCACGGCTGGCGCCCCCACCCCTTGAGCCGCCCTGCCTGCCGCGGCCCGGGCCACCGGCACCGCCCCGGCCCGCGGGCCCGGCCGGGCTTCACGCTCGTGGAGGTGCTGGTGGCGCTGGCCATCGTGGCGGTGGCGGTGGCTGCGGGGCTGCGCGCCGCCGGCTCGGTGACTGACAACGCGCAGCGCCTGTCCGAGGTCTCGGCCGCACAGTGGTGCGCCGACAACCAGTTCGCCGAGATCCGCCTGTCCCGACGCTTTCCGGGGGTGGGCGATGCCGAGTTCAGCTGCGAGCAGCTCGGCCGCACCTTTCGCGGCAGCCTGCAGACGCGCCCCACCCCGAACCCGAACTTCCGCCGCATCGACGCCACCGTGGCCAGCGCCGACGGTCGACCGCTGCTGACGGTGTCCACCGTGGTGGGGCGCAATTGAACAGGCCGTACGCAGCGGCCAAGCCGTACGCACTGGCCGCACGGCCCGCACGGCAGCGCGGCTTCACGCTGGTGGAGGTGCTGGTGGCGCTGACCATCATGGCGGTCGTCGCCGCCATGGCCTGGAAGGGCGTGGACGGCATCGCCCGCGCGCGCGAGCTCAGCCAGGCCTCGCTCGAGCAGACCCTGCGCATCAACACCGTGCTGGCGCAGTGGGAGCAGGACCTGATGTCGGTGGAGGACACGCTCACCGTGCCGGCGCTGACCTTCGACGGCCAGACGCTGCGCCTGACGCGCAGCGCCGAGGGCGGGGTGCAATGCGTGGCCTGGAGCCTGCGCGAGGGGGCCTGGCGCCGCTGGGCGGCCCCGCCCACGGTACGCGTCGAGGAACTGCGCCAGCAGTGGCTGCGCTCGCAGCAGCTGCTGGGCAACGAGGCCGGCACGCTGACCATGCTGGAAGGCCCCACGGCCGCGCTCGTGTACTTCTGGCGCGGCAACTCCTGGTCGAATGCGCAATCCACGGGCGACATCGCCGCGCCCCCGGGCGGCGGCGCCTCGGGAGCGGGCGCGGGCGGCGCGGGCGCAGACCGCGAGAAGCTGCCCTCGGGCGTGCGCATCGTCCTGACCCTGCCGGCCGGCACCCTCACCCGCGACGTGGTGCTCGCGCCCCAGACCCCATGAAGCCCGCCCGGCGCCCCCGCCGCGCGGCCCGCGCACACCAGCGCGGCGCGGCGCTGCTGCTGGCCATGATCATCGTGGCCCTGGTGTCCACCCTGGCCGCGGGCATGATCTGGCAGCAGTGGCGCGCCGTTCAGGTGGAGTCGGCCGAGCGCAGCCGCATGCAGGCGGCCTGGATCCTGGCCGGCGCGCTGGACTGGTCGAGCCTGATCCTGCGCGAGGACGCACGCGCCGACCGTTCTGGCAGCGGCCGCGGCGTGCCCGCCCACGACCACCTCGGCGAGCCCTGGGCCACGCCACTGGCGGAGGCTCGGCTGTCGACCTTCCTGGCAGCCGACCGCGACAACAACGTCGACGCCGGGCCCGAGGCCTTCCTGTCGGGGCGCATCGTCGACGCGCAATCGCGCTACAACCTGCGCAACCTGCTGGCCGAAGGCAAGCCCAGCCCGGAGGAGGTGCGCAAGCTCGCCGCCCTGTGCGACGCGGTCGGCCTGCCGGGTTCGGTGGCCGGGATGATCGCCCGCGGGCTGGAGGCGTCCTGGCGGCCGCCCGGAGCCCCGGGCGAGGAGCCCGCACGCCCGCTGCCGGTGCAGCGCTTCGAGCACCTTGCCCGGCTCGGCCTGGACCCCGCCACGCTGCAGACGCTGCAGCCGGTGGTGGACGTGCTGCCCAAGGCCACGACCCTCAACCTGAACACCGCCTCGCGCGAGGCCCTGGCTGCCGTGCTGGGCATCGACCGCGGCACCGCCGAGCGCCTGGTGCAGGCCCGTCAGCGCACCCCCTTCGACACGCTGGAGAAGGCGCGCGCCCTGCTCGGGCCGGAGTTCCCCATCGACAAGCGCGGCGTGGGCGTGGCCTCGGCCTTCTTCGAGATCACCGGCCGCCTGCGGCTGGACGAGCGCGTGGTGGAGGAGCGCTCGCTCGTTGAGCGCACGGGCGACCAGGTGCTGACCCACTACAGACAACGGGTGAATTCCCACACGGGCGTGGCCCCGCAGGCGCGACAATAGGGCTCATGTCCACGCTCGCCGTCCAGTTGCCTGCGCGCAGCCGGCTGTCTGCCCGCCACGCGGCAGCCGGCGAGTCCGCCGCCGGTGGCGAAGCGTCGCTGCTGTGGGTGCTCAGCAGCGACGGCCTGTCGGCCAGCTCGCACGGCTACGCCGCTGCCGGGCTGCTGCCACGGGCCGACAGCGTGGTGGCGGTGCTCGATCCGCGCGACCTGAGCTGGCACCGCGTCACCGTGCCCAAGGCGCCGGCGTCGAAACTTCGCGCCGCGCTGGGCAGCGTGCTGGAGGAGGCGCTGCTGGAGGAGGCCGAGGCGGTCCACATCGCGCTGGAGCCGGGGCTGCGGCCCGGGCAGGAAGGCTGGTTGGCGGTGGCCGACCGCGCGTGGCTGCAGCAGCAGATCGGCGCGCTGGAGGCCGCCGGGCTGGAGGTGGAGCGCGTGGTCCCTGGCCTGTGGCCGGGCGACATCCCGCAGGGGCACTTCCACGCCGCGGGCGCGTCCGCCTCGTCAGGCGGCAGCGCCGAGGATGGCGATGTCCAGGTGGTGCTGACGCTGGCCGACGAGCGCGGCGTGAGCAGCCTGCCGCTGGCCGGCACGCTGGCGCGGCAGCAGGTGCGCGACATGCCCCAGGCGCCCGCGCACTGGACGGCCACCCCGCGCGTGTCGGCCCTGGCCGAACGCTGGCTCGAGGGGCCCGTGCAGGCCGTGAGCGAGGCCGATTTCGTGCTGCAGGCCGTGCGCTCGCTGTGGAATCTTCGGCAGTTCGACCTCGTGCCCAGGAAGGCCTGGACCCGGGCCTGGCGCGACGCCGCGCAGCGCTGGCGCACGCCGGCCTGGCGCCCGGTGCGCATCGGTCTGGTGGCGCTCGCGGCCGCGCAGCTGGTGGGCCTCAATGCCTGGGCGTGGTCGCAGCGCCAGGCGCTGTCCGAGCGCCGCCAGGAACAGGTCGAGCTGCTGCGCAGCGCGCACCCCCGGTTGCGCACCGTGGTCGACCCGGCGCTGCAGATGCAGCGCGAGACCGAGTCGCTGCGGGCCGCGGCCGGGCGGCCCGGGCCGAACGACCTGGAAACTCTGCTGGCGGCAGCCGCTGCCGCCTGGCCGCCCGGCAAGCCGCCCGTGCAGGGCCTGCGCTTCGAGCCCGGGCAGCTCGCGCTGGTGGTTGTCGGCTGGGGCGAGGAGGAGGTGCGCGACTTCCGCGACCGCCTGCGCCCGGCGGGCTACCTCGTGGAGGCCCAGCCGGGGCGGCTGGTGATCAAGCCGGGCGGCGGCGGCGCGCCCGGTGCGAGGAGTCCGTCGTGAACGCGCCCTCGAACGCACCCTCGAACGCGCCCGCTCGCGACAAGAGCGGGCCGAAGACCGCCTCGAAGGCGGGCCTCTCGCTTGCCGCGCTGCCCGCTCTGGCCCGGCTGCGCGCGGGCTGGGGCCGCCTTGCGGTGCGCGAGCGCCGTCTGGTGGTCGCCGCGGCGACCGTGCTGGGCCTGGCCGCGCTGTGGTGGCTCGCCATCCAGCCGGCGTGGACGACCCTGCGCACGGCCCCGGCCCGGCTCGATGCGCTGGAGGCGCAGACCCAGGCCATGCGGCTGCAGGCGGCCGAAGCGCGCGAGTTGCGCCAGTCGGCGCTGCCTTCCCCGGCCCAGGCCGCCGCGGCATTGAAGGCGGCCAGCGACAGGCTGGGCCCCGCGGCGCGCCTCACGCTACAGGGCGAACGCGCCGTGCTGACGAT
>JBMOGN010000062.1:0-15392 GCA_049318345.1 Rubrivivax sp.
GCAGCATGGTCATGCATGCGGCCGACGCGGCGGGCACCTACATCCCGCACTTCTGCTACCACAAGAAGCTCAGCATCGCGGCCAACTGTCGCATGTGCCTGGTGGACATCGAGAAGGCACCCAAGGCGATGCCCGCCTGTGCCACGCCCGCGACCAACGGCATGGTCGTGCGCACGAAGAGCGACAAGGCCGTGAAGGCACAGAAGTCGGTGATGGAGTTCCTCCTCATCAACCACCCGCTGGACTGCCCGATCTGTGACCAGGGCGGCGAGTGCCAGCTGCAGGACCTGGCGGTGGGCTACGGGGGCTCGGCCTCGCGCTACCACGAGGAAAAGCGCGTCGTCTTCCACAAGAACATCGGCCCCCTCATCTCGATGGAGGAGATGAGCCGCTGCATCCACTGCACGCGCTGCGTGCGCTTCGGCCAGGAGATCGCCGGCACGATGGAGCTCGGCATGGCCCATCGCGGCGAGCACTCCGAGATCACCACCTTCGTGGGCCGCACGGTCGACTCCGAGCTCTCGGGCAACATGATCGACGTGTGCCCGGTGGGTGCGCTGACGAGCAAGCCCTTCCGTTACAGCGCCCGCACCTGGGAGCTGGCGCGCCGCCGCAGCGTGAGCCCGCACGATTCCACCGGGGCCAACCTCGTGGTGCAGGTCAAGGCCGACCGCGTGATGCGCGTGGTGCCGTTGGAAAACGAGGCCGTCAACGAGTGCTGGATCGCCGACCGCGACCGCTTCAGCTACGAGGCGTTGAACAGCCCCGCGCGGCTGCGCCAGCCGATGGTCCGGCAGGGCGGCCAGTGGATCGCCACCGACTGGACCACCGCGCTCGAGTACGTGGCGCGCAGCCTGCAGCAGATCGCGCAGCAGCACGGCGCCGGTGCCATCGGCGCTCTCGGCTCGCCGCACTCGACGCTGGAGGAACTGCATCTGCTGACGCGCCTGATGCGCGGCCTGGGCAGCCCGCACATCGACCACCGGCTGCGCCATGCCGATTTCCGCCGCGACGGCGCCCCGCAGGGCTCGGCGCGCTGGCTGGGGATGCCGGTGGCCGCGCTGTCGGAGCTGCAGCGTGTGCTCGTCGTGGGCTCGTTCCTGCGCAAGGACCACCCGCTGCTGGCGCAGCGGCTTCGCCAGGCGGCGCGCCGCGGCGCGCAGGTGATGAGCCTGCATGCGGTGCACGACGACTGGCTGATGCCGGTGTCCCGGCGCCTGACCGTGGCCCCTGCAGGCTGGCTGCAGGCGCTGGCCGACATCGCCGCCGCGGTCGCGCAGGCCCAGGGTGTCCAGGCACCCGCACCGGGAGAAGTCACGGACGAGGCACAGGCGGTGGCGCAGGCGCTGATGTCAGGCGAGCGCCGCGCGGTGCTGCTGGGCAACGCTGCCGCGCAGCATCCGCGCGCGGCCGAGTTGCTCGCGCTGGCCAACTGGATCGGCGTGCAGAGCGGTGCGAGTGTCGGCTGGCTCGGCGAAGCCGCCAACTCGGTGGGCGCGCAGCTCGCCGGTGCCTTGCCGGGTGAGGGCGGGCTCGACGCAGCCGGCATGCTCGCCCAGCCCCGCCGCGCGCTGCTGCTGCTGAACGTGGAGCCCGAGCACGACCTGGCCAATCCGCAGGCAGCCCGCGCGGCCCTGCAGGCGGCCGACTTCGTCGTGGCGCTCACCCCTTTCCAGGATGCTGCAGTGGAGGGCGCCAGCGTGCTGCTGCCGATCGCGCCCTTCACCGAGACGGCCGGCACCTTCGTGAACGCCGAAGGCCGTCCGCAGGCCTTCCAGGGCGTCGTGCGGCCCCTGGGCGAGACGCGCCCCGGCTGGAAGGTGCTTCGTGTGCTGGGCAACCTGCTGGGCCTTCCCGGCTTCGACCAGGACAGCGTCGAGCAGGTGAGGGCGCAGGCTCTCGGAGACGAGGCTTCGCTGGCTGGACGGCTGAGCAATGCATGCGCGGCGCCGGTGGGCACCGGAGCAGGCGAAGGCGCCCTCGAGCGCGTGGCCGAGGTGCCCATCTACGCCACCGACGCGCTGGTCCGCCGCGCCGAGTCGCTGCAGCGCACGGCCGACGCACGCGCCCCGCGTGCCAGCCTGCCGCCGGGCCTGTGGCAGCAGCTGGGCCTGCAGGCCGGCGACAAGGTCCGCGTGACCCAGGGTGCAGGCAGCGTGGTGCTGCCGGCCGTGCTCGACCGCAACCAGGCCGAAGGCACCGTGCGCGTGCCCGCCGGGCACCGCGATACCGCGGCGCTGGGTGCGATGACAGGCTCGCTGGCCCTGGAGCGCGTGGGACAGCATGAAGGGGCGCCGGCATGATCGACCAGATCAACGCGGCCGGCGCGGGCCTGCTCGGCCCCACCCTGTGGCTGGTGGTGTGGAGCCTCGTCAAGATCGTCGCGGTGCTGCTGCCGCTGCTGGGCTGCGTGGCCTACCTCACGCTGTGGGAGCGCAAGGCCATCGGCTGGAGCCAGATCCGTCCCGGCCCGAACCGGGTGGGCCCGTGGGGCCTGCTCACGCCGATTGCCGATGCGGTCAAGCTGATCTTCAAGGAGATCATCCGCCCGACGGCGGCCAACAAGGGCCTGTTCTTCCTCGGCCCGGTGATGACCATCATGCCGGCGCTGGCGGCCTGGGCCGTGATTCCCTTCGGCCCGGACGTGGCGCTGGCCAATGTCAATGCCGGGCTGCTGTTCCTGATGGCCATCACCTCGCTGGAGGTATACGGCGTGATCATCGCCGGCTGGGCTTCGAACTCCAAGTACGCCTTCCTCGGCGCGCTGCGCGCCTCGGCGCAGATGGTGTCCTACGAGATCGCGATGGGCTTCGCGCTCGTGGTGGTGCTGATGGTGTCGGCCAGCATGAACCTCAGCGACATCGTGATGAGCCAGGGTCGCGGCACCTTCGCCGAGATGGGCCTGGGCATCCTGTCGTGGAACTGGCTGCCGCTGCTGCCGGTCTTCGTCGTCTACTTCATCGCCGGCCTGGCCGAGACCAACCGCCATCCCTTCGACGTGGTCGAGGGCGAGTCGGAGATCGTGGCCGGCCACATGATCGAGTACTCGGGGATGTCGTTCGCGATGTTCTTCCTGGCCGAGTACGCGAACATGATTCTCGTGTCCATGCTGTGCGTGCTCATGTTCCTCGGCGGCTGGCTGCCGCCGGTGGCGGCGCTGGATTTCATCCCCGGCTGGATCTGGCTTGGGCTGAAGGTCTTCGTCGTGGTCACGATGTTCCTGTGGGTGCGCGCCACCTTCCCGCGCTTCCGCTACGACCAGATCATGCGCCTGGGCTGGAAGATCTTCATCCCGGTCACGCTGGTGTGGCTGGTGGTGGTGGGCCTGTGGATCCAGTCGCCCCTCAACATCTGGAAATAGCCTCGGAGCCCGACACGCCATGGCGGTGAAAGACGTCCTGCAGAGCTTCATGCTCACCGAGCTCTTCAAGGGGCTCGCCCTGACCGGCCGGCACTTCCTGTCGCGCACGATCACGGTGCAGTTCCCGGAGGAGAAGACGCCGCAGTCGCCGCGCTTCCGCGGCCTGCACGCGCTGCGCCGCTACGACAACGGCGAGGAGCGCTGCATCGCCTGCAAGCTGTGCGAGGCGGTGTGCCCGGCCATGGCCATCACCATCGAGTCCGACGTGCGTGCCGACGGCACGCGGCGCACCACGCGCTACGACATCGACCTGACGAAGTGTATCTTCTGCGGCTTCTGCGAGGAGAGCTGCCCGGTGGACTCCATCGTCGAGACCCACATCTTCGAGTACCACGGCGAGAAGCGTGGCGACCTGTATTTCACCAAGGACATGCTGCTGGCCGTCGGCGACCGCTACGAGCGCGAGATCGCTGCCCGGCGCGAGGCCGACGCTCCCTACCGCTGAGCCGCCCCGGCCGCCTGCACCGCACCTGAGCCCCATGACGACTGCCACAGCCCTCTTCTACGTCTTCTCGGCGGTGCTGCTGTTCGCCTCCTTCCGGGTGATCACCGCGCGCAGCACCGTGCATGCAGCGCTGTTCCTCGTGCTGGCCTTCTTCAGCGCGTCTTGCGTGTGGATGCTGCTGTCCGCGGAGTTCCTGGCCATCACGCTGGTGCTGGTCTACGTGGGCGCGGTCATGGTGCTGTTCCTGTTCGTGGTGATGATGCTGGACATCAACACCGACAGCTTCCGCGAGGGTTTCTGGCGCCACTTTCCGCTGGCCGGCCTGGTCGGAGCGGTGATCGCCCTGGAGATGGCGCTGGTGCTGACCAGCGGCTTCCGGCTGTCTGACGTGCCGCCGATGGATGCCAAGGCTGCCCAGATGGGCAACACGCGGCTGCTGGGCTACGAGATCTACACCGGCTACCTGTATCCGCTGCAGATTGCCGCCGTGCTGCTGCTGGTGGCCATCATTGCCGCGATCGCGTTGACGCTGCGCCGGCGCAAGGACAGCCGCAGCCTGGACCCCTCGGTGCAGGTGCGGGCCCGCAAGGCCGACCGCCTGCGCGTGCTGAGCATGGCGCCGACGGTGGAAGCGCCTGCCGCGCAACCCGACAACCAGGAGGGGACGAAGTGAGCCTCGGACCGATCACCCTCGGGCACTTCCTCTCGCTTGGCGCAATCCTCTTCGCGCTGTCGGTCATCGGGATCTTCCTGAACCGGCGCAACCTGATCGTGTTGCTGATGGCCATCGAGCTCATGCTGCTGGCCGTGAACCTGAACTTCGTGGCCTTCTCGCACTACCTGGGCGACATGGCCGGGCAGGTCTTCGTGTTCTTCATCCTCACGGTGGCGGCCGCCGAATCGGCCATCGGCCTGGCCATCCTGGTCGTGCTCTTCCGCAACCGCTCCTCCATCGCCGTCGAGGAACTCGACTCGCTCAAGGGCTAGCCCATGGCCGCCACGATTACCCAGAACCTGCTGCTGACGGTGCCACTTGCGCCGCTGGCCGGCGCGCTCATCGCGGGCCTGGCCGGCCGCTGGGTGGGCCGCCGCGGCGCGCACTTCTTCACCATCCTGGGCGTGCTCGTGTCCTTCATCTGCTCGGCCGTGGTGCTCAAGCAGGTGGCGCTGGACGGCGCGCGCTTCAACGCCACCGTCTACGAGTGGATGGTGCTGGGCGGGCTGAAGATGGAGGTGGGCTTCCTGGTGGATGGCCTCACCGCCATGATGATGTGCGTGGTGACCTTCGTGTCGCTGATGGTGCACGTCTACACCATCGGCTACATGGCCGACGACCCGGGCTACCAGCGCTTCTTCGCCTACATCTCGTTGTTCACCTTCTCGATGCTCATGCTGGTCATGAGCAACAACTTCCTGCAGTTGTTCTTCGGCTGGGAGGCGGTGGGTCTGGTCAGCTACCTGCTCATCGGCTTCTGGTACAGGAAGCCCACGGCGATCTTCGCCAACATGAAGGCCTTCCTCGTCAACCGCGTAGGCGATTTCGGATTCATCCTGGGCATCGGGCTGGTGGCGGCCTACGCGGGCACGCTGAACTACGGCGAAGCCTTCGCGAAGTCGGGTGAACTGGCCAAGCTCGCCTTCCCGGGCAGTGACTGGATGCTGATCACCGTGATCTGCATCTGCCTGTTCATCGGTGCAATGGGCAAGAGCGCGCAGTTCCCGCTGCACGTGTGGCTGCCGGACTCGATGGAAGGCCCCACGCCCATCTCCGCGCTGATCCACGCCGCCACGATGGTGACGGCTGGCATCTTCATGGTGGCGCGGATGTCGCCGCTGTTCGAGTTGTCGGACACGGCCCTGAACTTCGTGCTCGTGATCGGGGCCATCACGGCGCTCTTCATGGGCTTCCTGGGCATCATCCAGAACGACATCAAGCGCGTGGTGGCCTACTCCACGCTGAGCCAGCTGGGCTACATGACGGTGGCGCTGGGTGCGTCGGCCTACTCGGTGGCGGTGTTCCACCTCATGACGCACGCCTTCTTCAAGGCGCTGCTGTTCCTCGGTGCGGGCTCGGTGATCATCGGCATGCACCACGATCAGGACATCCGCAACATGGGCGGCCTGCGCAAGTACATGCCGCTGACCTGGATCACGGCGCTGCTGGGCTCGCTGGCGCTCATCGGCACGCCGCTGTTTGCCGGTTTCTATTCCAAGGACAGCATCATCATGGCGGTGGAAGCCAGCCACCTGCCCGGCGCGCACTTTGCCGCCTTTGCGGTGGTGGCCGGTGTGTTCGTCACGGCCTTCTATTCCTTCCGCATGTACTTCCTCGTCTTCCACGGCGAGGAGCGCTTCCGCCACAAGCCCCATCCGTCCGAGGACGACCACGGGCACGATGACCATGGCCACGCGCACGAGCCCCACGAGTCGCCCTGGGTCGTGACCGCGCCGCTGGTGCTGCTGGCCGTGCCGTCGGTGGTGATCGGGTACCTGACGATCCAGCCCATGCTCTTCGGCGACTTCCTCAAGGACGCCATCGTCGTGGACGCCACTCGCCACGGCGCGATGAAGGCGCTCGGCGAGGCCTTCCACGGCCCGCTGGCCATGGCGCTGCACGCCTTTTCTACCGCGCCGTTCTGGCTCGCGCTGGCGGGCGTGGTCACCGCGTGGTGGTTCTACCTGAAGCAGCCGGCGCTGCCGGCGGCCATCGGCCGTGCGCTGTCCCCGCTGGTGCGGGTGCTGGAGAACAAGTACTACCTCGACTGGTTCAACGAGCACGTGCTGGCCGCCGGTGCGCGCCTGCTTGGCCGGGGCCTGTGGAAGGGCGGCGACGTGGCCTTCATCGACGGCATGGTGGTGAACGGATCGGCGCGCGTGGTGGGCTGGGTGGCGTCGGTGGCGCGGCTGCTGCAGACCGGCCACCTGTACTGGTACGCGCTGGTCATGATCCTGGGCGTCTTCGGTCTCATGACCTGGGCCTTGTGGCCGCTGCTGCGCAGCACGGTCCTGCACTGAACGCGTAGAGCGGGCGAAAGAGGAATTCGATGGGTTTGCTGAGCGTCGCCATCTGGCTGCCGATTGCGGTGGGAGCATTGCTCCTGGCCGTCGGCCGCGACGAACATGCCGGCGTGGCGCGGTGGGTGGCCCTGATCGGGGCGCTGGCCGGCTTCCTGGTGACCGTGCCGCTGGTCACGGGCTTCGACACGGCGTCGGCGGCACTGCAGTTCCAGGAGTCGCTGCCCTGGATCCAGCGCTTCAAGGTCCAGTACGCGCTCGGCGTGGACGGGCTGTCGGTGTGGTTCGTCGTGCTCACCGCCTTCATTACGGTGATCGTGGTGCTGGCGGGCTGGGAGGTCATCACCCAGCGCGTGAACCAGTACATGGGCGCCTTCCTCATCCTCTCGGGGCTGATGGTGGGCGTCTTCAGCGCAGTGGACGGGCTGCTGTTCTACGTGTTCTTCGAGGCGACGCTGATCCCGATGTACATCATCATCGGGGTGTGGGGCGGGCCGCGGCGCGTCTATGCCGCCTTCAAGTTCTTCCTGTACACGCTGGCCGGCTCGCTGCTCATGCTGGTTGCGCTGATCTACCTGTACTTCAAGTCCGGCGGCAGCTTCGACATCCTCGCCTGGCACCGCCTGCCGCTGCCGATGGACGCGCAGACGCTGCTGTTCTTCGCCTTCTTCGCCGCCTTCTCGGTGAAGGTGCCGATGTGGCCGGTGCACACCTGGCTGCCCGACGCGCACGTGGAGGCGCCCACCGGCGGCTCGGTGGTGCTGGCGGCCATCATGCTCAAGCTCGGCGCCTACGGCTTCCTGCGCTTTTCCATGCCGATCGCGCCTGACGCCAGCCGCGAGTGGGCCTGGTTCATCATCACCCTGAGCCTCGTGGCGGTGCTCTACATCGGCCTGGTGGCGCTGGTGCAGCAGGACATGAAGAAGCTCGTGGCCTACTCCTCCATCGCCCACATGGGCTTCGTGACGCTGGGCTTCTTCCTCTTCAACGAGCTTGGCGTCTCCGGCGCGCTCGTGCAGATGATCAGCCACGGCTTCGTCTCGGGCGCGATGTTCCTGTGCATCGGTGTGCTCTACGACCGCGTGCACTCGCGCGAGATCGCGGCCTACGGCGGCGTGGTGAACACCATGCCGCGTTTCGCTGCCTTCGCGGTGCTCTTCGCCATGGCCAACTGCGGCCTGCCCGGCACGGCCGGCTTCGTGGGCGAGTGGATGGTGATCCTCGGGGCGGTGAAGGTGAACTTCTGGCTCGGCGCGCTGGCGGCCACCACGCTCGTCTTCGGTGCGGCTTACACCCTGTGGATGGTCAAGCGGGTGTACTTCGGCGACATCGCCAACGACGACGTGCGCAGTCTCACCGACATCGGCGCCCGCGAATTCCTCGTGCTGGCTCTGCTGGCCGCTGCCGTGCTCGCCATGGGCCTGTACCCCAAGCCCTTCACCGACGTGATGCACGTCTCGGTGACCGAACTGCTGCGCCATGTGGCGGCCAGCAAGCTGCCCTGACGCGGCGGGAACTGCCCCATGCAAGCGATGAACGTCCTGTACCCCGAGATCCTGCTGCTGGCGATGGCGCTGGTCATCGCGCTGGTCGACCTGTGGGTCACCGACCCGGCCCGGCGCCTGACCTTCTGGCTCACCCAGGGCACGCTCGCGGCGGTGGCTGCGCTGCACTTCGCGCTGCTGGATGGCGGCCTCACGCTCTACGGCCTGCAGCGCATGGTCGTGACCGATCCGATGGGCCACCTGCTGGCCGGCAGCGCGTGCATCGCCGTCATGCTCACGGTGGCCTACGCGCAGCCCTATCTCGCCAGCCGCGACATGCTCAAGGGCGAGTTCTTCACGCTGACGCTGTTCGCCACGCTGGGCATCTCGATCATGTGCTCGGCCAACCACCTGCTGGTGGTGTATCTTGGGCTGGAGCTCATGAGCCTGTCGCTGTATGCGCTCACGGCGCTGCGCCGCGACCATGCTCAGGCCACCGAGGCGGCGATGAAGTACTTCGTGCTCGGCGCGCTGGCCAGCGGCTTCCTGCTCTACGGCTTGTCGATGATGTACGGCGCCACCGGCACGCTGGAGATCCCCAAGATCTTCGAGCGCATCGGCACCGGCCGCATCAATCACGACGTGCTGGTCTTCGGCGTGGTCTTCGTGGTGGCGGGCCTGGCCTTCAAGCTGGGTGCCGCACCCTTCCACATGTGGGTGCCCGATGTCTACCAGGGCGCACCCACGGCCGTGACGCTGCTCATTGGCGGCGCTCCGAAGCTCGCTGCCTTTGCCATGACCATGCGCCTGCTCGTGGAAGGCATGCTCGGGCTGGCGGTGGACTGGCAGCCCATGCTGGTGGTGCTGGCCGTCACCTCGCTGGCGGTGGGCAACCTCTCGGCCATCGCGCAGACCAACCTGAAGCGGATGCTGGCCTACTCCACGATCGCTCAGATGGGCTTCCTGCTGCTGGGCATGTGCGCGGGCGTGGTCAGCGGCAACACCCTGTCGGGTGCCAACGCCTACAGCTCCTCGCTCTTCTACATCCTCACCTACGTGCTGACGACGGCGGGCACCTTCGGTCTGATCCTGTTCCTCTCGCGCGAGGGCCACGAGAGCGAGGAGATCCGCGACCTCGCCGGACTCGGGCAGCGCGCGCCATGGCTGGCCGGCGTGATGACCGTCTTCATGTTCTCGCTGGCGGGCGTGCCGCCGATGGTGGGATTCCACGCCAAGCTGTCGATCCTGCAGACGCTGGTCACCACGAACCTGACTTTCCACCTCGTGCTGGCGGTGGTGGCGGTGATGTTCTCGCTGGTGGGCGCCTTCTATTACCTGCGGGTGGTCAAGGTGATGTACTTCGATGCCCCCACCGATTCCACCGTCGTCTCCCGCACGCGGGGCATCAGCGCGGTGCTGGCCGTCAACGGTGCAGCGGTGCTGGTGCTGGGCCTGCTGCCCGACGGCCTCATGGTGCTGTGCCGCGACGCCATCGTGCGCGCGCTGGCCACCTGAGCGCAGCGCCGTTTCCCGTGTACGCCCGGCCAGGCCGCCTGACGGCCCCAGCCCGATCGTGAAGACCGGCCCCGAAGACCACCTGGTCGAGCACTTCGTCTCGAGCGAGCCGAGGCTGTCGGGGGGCTACCTGACGGTGGTGCGCGACACCGTGCGCCTGCCCGACGGCGGTCACGCCACGCGCGAGTACATCCGCCACCCCGGTGCGGTGGCCGTGGTGCCCATCCTGGACGACGGGCGACTGGTTATGGTGCGCCAGTACCGGCATGCGGTGGGCGCCATCCTGCTGGAGTTCCCGGCCGGCAAGATCGACCCCGGCGAGCCCGTGCTGGCCTGCGCGGTGCGCGAACTGGCCGAGGAGACCGGCTACCGCGCGCGTGAGTGGGCACGCGCGGGCGCCTTCCACAACGCTGCGGCCTATTCCACCGAGGCGATGGAGATCTGGTTCGCCCGCGGCTTGCAGGCCGGCCCGCAGCGGCTGGACCCGGGCGAGTTCCTTGACCTGCATCAGGTGGAGGAGCGCGAACTGGACGCGCTCGCGGCCGCCGGCCAGCTCAGCGACATGAAGACCATGATCGGCCTGCAGTGGCTGCAGCGCTGGCGCGCCGGGAAGTGGGCGCTCGACTGGCGTCCTGCAGACTGATCCCGCCCGACCCATAATCGTGTCATGAAGGTGCTGAACCTGCGTTGCGCGAACGGCCACGGCTTCGAGGGCTGGTTCGCCTCCGAGGACGACTTCCTGGGTCAGAACGGGCGCGGCCTGGTGGAGTGCCCGCTGTGCAGCGACCACGTCATCACCCGCATGCCCACCGCGCCACGGCTGAATCTCTCGGGTGCCCGTGAGCCCCAGCCGCAGCCCCAGTCCCAACCTCAGCCCGAGGCGGCCCGCGCGCAGCCCGCGGCCGCCGACCTGCAGGCGATGTGGCTGCAGGCCGTGCGCCAGGTGGTGGAGCAGACCGAGGACGTCGGCACCCGATTCCCCGAGGAGGCGCGGCGCATCCACTTCGGCGAGACCGCGCAGCGCGGCATCCGTGGCATTGCCAGCCCCGAGGAGCGCGCCGCGCTGCTGGAGGACGGCATCGAGGTGATGGCGCTGCCGATGCCCGCCGCGCTCAAGGGGCCGGTGCAGTAGCCTGCGCGCAGGGGCTGGCTACAGGAGCCGGCCCGGGTTCATCAGGCCGTGCGGGTCCAGCGCGGCCTTCACCGCACGCATCATCTCCAGCGCCACCGGCGACTTGCGCTCGCGAAGTTCCTCGCGCTTGAGGGCCCCCACGCCGTGTTCCGCCGAGATCGACCCGGCGTGCGCCTGCACGGCGTCGTAGACGATCCGGTTGATCGTGTGCTCCTCGTCGTGCAGGAAGGCCGCGCTGTCGGCATCGACCGCCGCCTGCACGTTGTAGTGCAGGTTGCCGTCGCCCAGGTGGCCGAAGTTCACGAGGCGGATGCCCGGGTAGCGCGCGACGAGCGCGGCATCGGTGGCGGCCACGAAAGCGGGAATGGCCGACACCTGGATCGAGATGTCGTGCTTCACGTTCAGGCCTTCCTCGGCCTGGGCCAGCGGGATCGACTCGCGCACGTGCCACATCGCACGCGTCTGCGCGAGGCTGGTGGCCACCACCGCGTCCTGCACCACGCCGGACTCCATGGCCGCCTCGAGCAGGGCCTCGAAGCGCGCACGGGCCTGTTCCTCGCCCTCGAAGTCGGACTGCTCCAGCAGCACTGTCCACGCCGCTCCCGGCAGCGGACAGGGCAGGGCGGGGAAGTGGCGCTCGACCAGCGACAGGCTGAAGCGGTTCATGACCTCGAAGCCCGACAGCCCCGGCCCGATCCGGGCGCGTGCCAGGTCGAGCAGGGCCACGCAGTCCTGCAGGGTGGCGCAGGCGGCCATCGCGGTGGTGAAGGCCGTGGGCATCGGCTGCAGTTTCAGGGTGGCGGCGGTGATGACGCCCAGCGTGCCTTCGCTGCCGATGAACAGCCCCCGCAGGTCGTAGCCGGTGTTGTCCTTGCGCAGGCCGCTCAGGCCGTCCCAAACCTGCCCTTGCGCGGTCACGACCTCCAGGCCCAGGCACAGCTCGCGCGCATTGCCGTAGCGCAGCACCTGCGTGCCGCCGGCGTTGGTGGCGAGGTTGCCGCCGATGGTGCAGCTGCCCTCGGCCGCCAGGCTCAGGGGGAAGAGCAAGCCCTGGGCAGCGGCGGCTTCCTGGACCTGCTGCAGGACGCAGCCGGCGTCCACCGTCATCGTGAGGTTGGCCGGATCGATGGCGCGAATGCGGTTCATGCGCTGCAGCGACAGCACCACCTGGCGGCCGGAGTCATCCGGCACGCCGCCGCCCACCAGGCCGGTGTTGCCGCCTTGCGGCACGATCGAGACGCCGTGTTCGGCACATAGCCGCACCACTTCCGCCACTTCGTGCGTGGAGCCTGGCCGCACGATGGCCAGGGCGCGTCCGTGCCAGCGCTTGCGCCAGTCGGTCTCGTGGCCGGGGTGGGCGCCGCCATGCAGCACCTGGGCATCGCCCAGCAGCCGGCGCAGGGCCTCCAGAAGCGCGGTCGCGCTCATGCCACCTCTGCCCGCGCCGCGCGCGCGAGCCGCCACCGGATGTGCACGGCGCTGGCCGCGAAGAGCAGCAGAGACAGGATCACCTCCAGGCTGCCGAGCAGGGGCACGAGACCGCCCTCGGAGGTGGCCCGCGTGAGGCCTTCGAGGACGTAGAGCCACACCAGCAGGCTCAGCCAGCGGTGCGTACCCATGCGGTGACGCATCACACCCGGCACGGCCAGGAGCAAGGGGGCGACCTTCAGCGCCAGGGTGCCCGAACCCGTGGGCGCCAGCCACAGCTCCCAGGCCGCGCCCAGCAGCACGAGGCCGGCCAGCGCGCCCAGGGCCCACAGGCGCGATGCCCGCACCACGGAATCGGCACCGGATCCGGGGACGGCGGCAGCGCGGTCGTTAGCGTCAGGCATGCGGCATGATACCGACCATGGACGTTCCGACGAGCGCCGCGGGCACGCCGCGAAAGTCCTGGTTAAGCCGGGTGGCACAGGCGCTCTCGGACCTCGGCCGATGGCCCTGGGGCGACACCCTGCGCACCCTGGCGCAGCGCTTCCGGGAGGACCGGCTGGGCGTCATGGCCGGCAGCCTGACCTTCACCACGCTGATCTCGCTCGTGCCGCTGATCACCGTGATGCTGGCCGTCTTCACGGCCTTCCCGATGTTCTCCACCTTCCAGGGTGGCCTCGAGCGCTTCCTGCTGCAGAACCTCGTGCCCGACAGCATCGCGCGCCCGGTGCTGGGCTCGCTCACGCTCTTCGCCGCCAAGGCCAGCCGCATCGGCACCGTTGGCCTGGTGCTGCTGCTGGCCTCCGCGCTGGCGCTCATGCTGACGATCGACCGCACCCTCAATGCGATCTGGCGCGTGCCCCGGCCGCGGCCCTTCGGCCAGAGGTTGCTCATCTATTGGGCGGCGCTCACCTTCGGGCCGCTGCTGCTCGGCGCAAGCCTGACCCTGACCTCCTGGGCGCTGTCGGCCTCGCGCGGCTTCGTTGCCGCCATGCCCGGGGGCGTGGGGGCGGTGGTCGACGTGCTGCAGTTCGCGCTGCTGGCCGCCGCGGCGGCCGGGCTCTTCCACTACGTGCCCAACACCCATGTGCGCGCGGTGCATGCGTGGTCGGGCGGCCTCTTCGTGGCGCTGGTCTTCGAGGGGGCGAAGGAGGTGCTGGCGTGGTACGTGCGCAGCGTGCCCACCATCTCGGCCATCTACGGCGCCTTCGCGACGCTGCCGATCCTGCTGCTGTGGATCTACCTGGTGTGGGTGATCGTGCTGCTGGGCGCCGTGATCGCGGCCTACGCGCCGAGCCTGTCGATGCGCATCGTGCTGCGCCCGGCCGCGCCCGGCCAGCGTTTCATCCTCGCCGTGGAAATGCTCGGCCGGCTGGAGGCGGCGCGCCACACGAGCACGCACGGGCTGGCTGCGGCCGAACTCGCCGCGGCGCTGCGCGCCGACCCGCTGCAGGTCGAGCCCCTGCTGGACCTGCTGGTGGAACTCGGCTGGGTGGGGCGGCTGGACGAGCCCGGCGCGCCGCGGCATGTGCTGCTGGCCGACCCCGCGCTCACGCGCTGCGGCGCGCTGGCAGACCGGCTGCTGCTGGAGCCCGCCGCCGCGGTGGCGGCCTTCCGCGAGCGTGCGGGGCTGTCGAGGATGACGCTGGCGGAGGTGATCGGCTGACCGCCTGATCTTCAGGCGGCGCTGGCCGCAGCGGGCGTCTCGGCAGCCTGCAGGGCCTGCACGATCGCGTGCAGCACGCCGTCCGGCGCCTCGGCCATGAGGCTGTGGCCGGCCTCCAGCGTCACCAGGCGCGCCTTCAGCGCCTGGGCCATCGAGGCTGCGGCACGCGGCGGCGTCATGGAGTCGCGCGCGCCCAGCACCAGCGTCGCGGGGCAGCGCAGGCCGGCGGCGGCCTGCGGGAGCCCGGCGTAGGCGTCGCAGGCGGAGAAGTCGTGCAGGAACAGGTTGCCTTGCCCATAGCCGGCCTGCATGCGGCGCATGAGGGCCCGGTTGCCGCCGTGGATACTGAAGCCCGGGCCCGGGCACGAGGGCCGCGCGGCGTGGGTGGACTGCGACAGCGCGTTGACCATGTCGATGGCCTCGTGCACGCGGGTACGGCTGGCCTCCAAGAGCGCTGGCGACACCTTCATCGGGTAGGCGCTGCCCACCATCACCAGCGCGCTGGCGCGTTCGCCCAGCCGGGCGGCGGCCTCCAGCGCAATCATCGAACCCATGCTGTGGCCCACCAGCGCCGTGCGCGCCACGCCGCTGGCCGCCACGAGGTCCGCCACCCAGCGGCCGGCGTCTTCCACCGACAGCGCCGGGCCGTCGCTGCGGCCATGGCCCGGCAGGTCCACCGCCAGCACCGCGCGCCCGTGGTGTGCGAGGTAGCGGCTCTGCAGGATCCACACGCTGTGGTCGTTCAGCGCGCCGTGCACGAAGACCACGCCTGGCAGCGCCGGGTCCAGGGCGCGCCCGCCGGTGTAGGCGTAGGCCGTGCGGCCGTCCAGGGTCCACTTCATGGCCGGCTCACCCTGCCTTCTGCGCCGCCTTGAGCGCGCGCGAAAGGTCGTCGATCAGGTCGTCCGCGTCCTCCAGCCCGATGGACAGCCGGATGGTGCCCGGGCCGATGCCCGAGCGCGCGAGCGCGGTGTCGTCCATGCGGAAGTGCGTGGTGGAGGCCGGGTGGATGACCAGCGAACGGCAGTCGCCCACGTTGGCGAGGTGGGAGAAGATCTTCAGCGCCTCGATGAAGGCCCGGCCCTGCGCGCGGCTGCCGCGCAGGTCGAAGCTGAAGACGGCGCCGCAGCCGCGCGGCAGCAGTTGCTGCGCGAGCGCATGGTCCGGGTGGCTCTCCAGCTCGGGGTAGCCCACGGCGGCCACCATCGGGTGGCCCGCCAGGAAGGCCACGACCTTGCGCGTGTTGGCCACGTGCCGCTCCATGCGCAGCGGCAGCGTCTCGATGC
>JBMOGN010000063.1:0-15361 GCA_049318345.1 Rubrivivax sp.
GGCGCGCATCAGCGCCGCCAGCGCGCGCGGGGTGATGCGCCCGTCAGTCCATCCCTGGGCCTGGAGGATCTGCGACACCGCACCGACCGTGCCAGACGAGCCCATCGCGGTGGTCCACTCGGACGGTGCAAAGGCCGACAGCACCTCCTCGAAGTGGGCCCCGGCCGCGATCTGCGCGGCACGGAAGGCATCCGCGGTGAGGCGGCCGTCCGGGAAATAGCGCATGGACAGGCTCACCGAGCCCACCGGGAAGGACTCCGCCTTCAGCGGCAAGAGCCCCTCGCCCAGGATCAGTTCGGTGGACCGCCCGCCGATGTCCACGACAAGCCGACGCTCCTGCGAGGGCTGCAGGTGCGACACCCCCGCATAGATCAGCCGAGCCTCTTCCCGGCCCGAGATGACCTCGATGGGGAATCCCAGCACAGGCTGCGCCCGGCGCAGGAATTCATCGCGGTTGGCCGCCTCGCGCATCGTCTGCGTGGCCACGGCGCGCACATGCACGGGATCCATGCCCTGAAGCTCGGACGCGAAGCCGCGCAGGCAGGCCAGCCCGCGCTGGGCCGCGTCCTCGGTGAGCCGCCGATCGGCGTCCAGCCCGGCCCCGAGCCGAACGGTTTCCTTGAAGTAGGCCTGACGTCGGTAGCGGCCGGCGGCGATCCGGCCGATTTCCAGCCGGAAGCTGTTCGAACCCATGTCGATGGCCGCAAGCAGGCCGGGAGGTGTGGACATCTTCTTGTCGGTCTGCTTCTCGAAGGCCGGATTGTCGCCGCTTCGGGCGGTGCGGGCCGTCGCCAGGCTCAGGCGGGGCGAGCCTCCAGCCGCCAGCGCTGCCGCGACTCCTCGATGGCCGCGAGCAACTGCGCCTCGAACTGCACCAGCACACCGTCCCAGCCCAGGTCCTTCATGGATTCGCGGGCAGCCTGACGCATGACGCGCAACCTGTGCGGATCTCGACAGGCCGCCACCACGGCCTGCACGAACGCCGCCTCGTCTCCGAACGGGACCAGCCATCCCGATTGCCCATGCCGCACGCGGCGGGCAGCCGCCGCGTAATCGAAGGCGACCACCGGCAACCCGCTGGCCAGCGCCTCGGTGGTGACATTGCCGAAGGTCTCGGTCAGGCTCGGAAAGACGAAGAGGTCGGCGCTGGCGTAGTGGCGCGCAAGATCCTCCCCGAGCTTCTGGCCGCAGAAGACGGCCGCGGGCAATCGGACCTGCAACTGCTCGCGCAGCGGGCCGTCGCCGACGACCACCAGGCGCGGCCGGATCAGGCTGGAGGCCGAGCATGCCGACCAGGCCTGCACAAGCAAATCGAGATTCTTCTCGGGAGCCAGCCGGCCCACGAGCAGCAGGACCAGATCGTTTTCCGACTCCACCCCCCACCGGGCGCGCAGGTCGTCATCGCGCCGGACCGGGTTGAAGAGGTCCGAATCGACTCCGCGGGAAACGACCTGCAGCCCGCGGAAGCCGCATCGCCCCAGATCGTCCATCAGCTCCTGCGTGGGCACCATGGTGCGCGCGCAGGCGTTGTGGAAGCGACGTAGCCAGGCCATGATGGGCTTGCGCAGCCAGCCCACCCCGTAGTGGCGGGTATAGGCGTGAAAGTTGGTGCGGAAGTCGGAGGTCACCGGCAGGCGAAGCACCCGTGCGGCCTGCAGCGCCGACCAGCCCAGCGGCCCTTCGGTGGCCACGTGCACCACGTCCGGGCGGTGCATCGACCACAGCTGCACCAGGCTGCGCTTGGACGGCACGCCCATTCGCAGATTGGCGTAGCGCGGTATCGGCAGGCCGCGCATCAGCACCTCGTGGAACCGTTCGCCGGTGGCTGCTGCGTCCTCCTGGCCCTGCCGAGGGCGAACGAGCTGCACATCGTGGCCCCTGGCCTGCAAGCCCAGCACGACTCGGGCGATGGTCGTGGCCACGCCGTTGATCTCGGGCGGGTAGGTTTCGGTCACCACGGCCACCCGTATGGCGCGACGCGCGGCGGGGAACTCTTCCACGTCGAGAAGGGTGCTTCCAAAGGCGCTCATGCGTCTCATCTTCAGACCCTTCCGAGACAGAAGGATGACAGCTTCACGACTGTTCTGTCATGGATCCGTCAATGCACTTTCATGCAGCCGCAGGAGCATGCCGCTGCACGCCGTCACTCCCGATCGGCCCGATCACCGCAGAGGACACTCCCGTGAAAGGCTTACTGAAGGAACTCCAGACCCAGCGCTGGGACGACCACCGCTACTACCACCACAGCCGCATCAACCAGAGCCTGCATCTGGTCAGCGCGATCAGCTTCGTGATCGCCTACGCGATGCTGTTCATCGACCCGGCCTGGTCGGCCATCCTGGCCTGGTGCGTCTCGATGACGTCACGTCAGGCCGGGCACTTCTTCTTCGAGCCCCGGGGCTACGACCATGTCAACCAGGCCACGGACGACTACAAGGAAGAGATCAAGGTCGGCTACAACATCCGGCGCAAGATCGTGCTGATGACCGTGTGGGCCGCGTTGCCCCTGGTCCTGTGGTTCGAACCCTCCCTGTACGGGCTCATCGAGCCGGCGCGCAGCCTGGGAGATTTCGTCCACGACGTGGGGATTGCGTGGCTCGCGCTGGGAGTGGGCGGTCTCGTCTTTCGGGTTCTGCAGCTGTGGTGGCAGCAGAGCCTGGTCACGGGCCTGGTGTGGGCCGCCAAGATCCTCACCGATCCCTTTCACGACATCTGGCTGTACCACAAGGCTCCCCTGCACCTGCTGCGAGGCGAGCTGATCGACCCGATGCCGCATGTCCGCCAGCACTGAACCGGCCTCGCCGGCCGTGTCGAACGCCTCGAGCTCTCTGACGCACGGAACCGTGAGATCCCTGCGCTCGATCTGGCTGCAGGAGGACCTGAATTTCCTGCTGACCAATCGGGTGCCCCGCATCGCGCTGACCCGGTTCATGGGGTGGTATAGCGCGATCAGAAGCCCCCTGCTCACCCGGCTGTCGATCGCCGTCTGGCGACTGTTCACCGACCTGGATCTGTCCGAAGCGCGCCGCAAGCGCTTCGACAGCCTGCAGGAATGCTTCACGCGGGAACTGGTGCCCGGCGCACGCCCGTTCGACCCTGACGAGGCCACCCTGGCCAGCCCCTGCGATGCGATCGTGGGGGCTTGCGGTCAGGTTCGGGACGGGCAGGTCTGGCAGGCCAAAGGATTCCCCTACTCGGTGGCGGACCTGTTCGGGCCCGACCAGGACAGGTCCGGCTTCGAAGGCGGCACCTTCGTCACGCTGCGGCTGACCTCGGCGATGTACCACCGCTTCCACGCACCGCACGACGCCTTGGTAGAGGGGGTGACCTACCACAGCGGCGACACCTGGAACGTCAACCCGATCGCGCTGCAGCGCGTGCAGCGGCTGTTCTGCCTCAACGAGCGGGCCGTGATCGACATGCGGCTGGCACGCGGCGGGCACCGCATCGCGCTCGTGCCGGTGGCGGCGATCCTGGTGGCCAGCATCAGGCTGCATTGCCTGGATGTGCTGCTTCACCTGCGATACCAGGGCCCCCGGCATCGGCCCCTGAGCACCCCGATCAAACGAGGCGAGGAGATGGGCTGGTTCCAGCACGGCTCGACCATTCTCGTCTTCGCTCCGCCCGGTTTCGAACTCGCACCCGGCATCGAGCCGGGCCGTCGCATCCAAGCTGGCCGCGCGCTCATGAGCCTGCCGGCCGAGGAGTCCCCCGCATGAAAGTCACCGTCTTCGGCGCCGGCTATGTCGGCCTGGTTTCTGCCGCCTGCCTGTCCGACATGGGCAACAGCGTACTGTGCGTGGATGTCGATGCGGGCCGGGTCGCCCGGCTCCAGCAGGGGCATGTGCCCATCCATGAGCCCGGGCTGTCCGAACTGCTGGCGCGCAACGTGTCGGCCGGCCGGTTGAGGTTCACCGACGACGCGGCTGCGGCGGTGGATCACGGCACGATCGTGTTCATCGCCGTGGGAACGCCGCCCGCCCAGGATGGCTCGGCCGACCTCACGGGGGTGCTCGAAGTTGCCCGCACCATCGGCCGCCACATGAGCGACTACAAGGTGGTGGTGGACAAGAGCACGGTGCCCGTGGGCACGGCAGACCGGGTGCGGGAGGTCCTGCTGGGCGCACTGCGCGCGCGCCAGGCGCTGGTGCCCTTCTCGGTCGTGTCCAACCCGGAGTTCCTGAAGGAAGGTGCGGCGATCCAGGACTTCATGCATCCGGACCGGGTCATCATCGGGTCGGACGACGAGCAGGCCACGCTGCTCATGCGCGCCCTGTACGCGCCCTTCCTGCGCAACCGGGACCGCATCCTGCTCATGGACGTGCGCAGCGCGGAACTCAGCAAGTACGCGGCCAACGCCATGCTGGCCACCCGCATCAGTTTCATGAACGAGATGGCCAGCCTGGCCGAGCGCGTGGGCGCGGACATTGAACAGGTGCGCAGGGGGATCGGCTCGGATCCGCGCATCGGCACCCATTTCCTGTATGCCGGATGCGGCTGGGGCGGCTCGTGCTTTCCCAAGGACGTGCGCGCGCTACAGCGAATGGGCGCGGACGCGGGGGTGGACATGGGTGTGATGCAGGCGGTGGTCGAGGTCAACGACCACCAGAAACGCCTGCTGGCGCGGCGCATCGTCGAGCGCTTCGGAGCTGACCTGCGCGGACGCGTGATCGGCGTGTGGGGCCTGGCCTTCAAGCCAGAGACCGACGACCTGCGGGAAGCCCCGAGCCTCGTGCTCATCGAGGAATTGCTCGAGCGCGGCGCCGCAGTGCGGGCATTCGACCCGGTGGCGATGCCGGGCCTGGCCTCACTGCACGCCGGACAGCCCGGGCTGGTGCTCGTGGACGATCCCATGGCGGCCGCCGCCGGCGCCGATGCGCTGGCGGTGGTGACCGAGTGGCGGCAATTCCGCAGCCCTGACTTCTCCGGCCTGCTTCGCACCATGCGCACGCCCGTGATCGTGGACGGACGCAATCTCTATGACCCGACCCTGATGCAGCAGCTTGGTTTCGAGCACATGGGCATCGGCCGCGGCCTGAACTCGACCGGGGCGACTCTGGAGGCTGCGCCGCTGCAGGCACTGGCAGCCTGAGCGGCACCTGTCATGCAGGAGGGCTCCTCCTTCGGCGGCGCGGGCTCCACGATGCAGGGGCCGCCAGCTCTGCTGCACGACGACGGCCTGATTTGCGGCTACCACTTCCTGCCGGGTCAGGCCGCGCGCGAAATCAGCTCCGCACAGGAAGCCGCGCAGCTCGCGGCCACGTCCTTCAGCGGCTTTGTCTGGCTGCACTTCAATCTGAGCCATGCCGCCACCGAACACTGGCTGCGCGAGCACGGCCGACTCAGCGCCCGATTCCAGGAGGAACTCGCCGGAGGATCTCGATCGGCCCGAATCGACCGAGACGGCGACGACCTCCTGGCGGTGCTCAACGACGTGACCTTCGACTTCCAGTACGGCGCACGGGAGGTCGAGACGTTGTGGATGAGCGTGCGCCAGCACCTGGTCGTGAGCGTACGACGGCGGCCCCTGCGGGCTGTGGATCACCTGCGCAAGGAAGTCCGACTGGGAGCGGCGCTGGACACCAGCATCGATCTGCTGGACAGGCTGCTGCAACTCCAGGCCGACGAGTTGCAGCGCATCCTGCGCAGTTCTTCCGAGCGGCTGGACGACATCGAGGATGCGGTACTGGGGGGGAGACAGCACCTGCATGTGCGGGAGCTCTCGGGTCTGCGCCGCCTGCTGGTCCGCCTGCAAAGGCTGCTCACGCCTGAGCCCGGCGCGCTGGCCCGGATCATCGGCCGGCCCCCGGCGTGGATGAGCCAGCAGGACCTGCCACACCTCACACAGGCCTACGAGGAATTCACCCTGGTGCTGCGCGACATCGCGGCCCTGCAGGACCGGGTGCGCCTGCTACAGGATGAATGCTCCACCCGTCTGGCCGAGGAGACCGGGCGCAGCCTCTTCACGCTGACCATGGTCACCGTGCTGGCCCTGCCCATCAACCTCATCTCGGGGATGTTCGGGATGAACGTCGGTGGCATTCCCCTGTCGGACCATCCCCACGGCTTTTTCATGATGGTGACGGTGATCGCCTGCGTATCGGCGGGAATCGGGTGGCTCGTCAGCAGACGAATGAGCCCGCCGCGGGCCTGAGCGAGGAAGCCGGCTTGGCCGCCCCTCGGCTGGCCACCTTCAGCCGGCGCATCGCGCGCTGTCTGCGGCCGTGACGCCGCCACAGTCGGCGATCTTCGAGGATGACTCGGCTGGGCCCGATGCGACAGCCCTGGGGTCCGAGACGTCCCGTGCAAGGGTCCTCCTGGACGCGCAGGTGGAGCGGTTGCGAGCGCGCGGCCATCACGCCAGCGGCGCGCTCGTGCGCGGGTCGGCCGTGACTGGCATCGTCGAGGAGGTTCAGGCCAAGGCTGTCACGGAAGTTTCAAGATTACGCACCAGACTCGGGAACCTGTGCGAGTCGAACTCTTTCGTGGGGCGGTGCATTGGATGGCAGCGGCCCTGTTGCTGCAGGGCTGCGCTTCACCACGGCAGATGGTCCTGGACGGCGTGGCCGATGCGCTGGCTGCCCAGGGTCAGGCTGACGAGGACGACCTGCAACTGGCGCGCGACGCCGCACCCTTCTACCTGAAGCTGTCGGAGTCCCTGCTGCGGCAGACTCCGGGCCACGTCGCCCTTGCCGAGTCGGTCGCAGGGGGGTTCACGCAGTACGCCTACGCCTTCGTCGCCTTCGAGGCCGACCGCATCGAGAACAGTGACGCCCGAGCCGCGCGGCGCATGCGTGAGCGAGCCGCGCGGCTGTACGAACGTGCACATCGCCACGCCATGCTCGCGCTCGAGCAGGCACAGCCGGGCCTGCGCGCATCGCTCGACAAGGAGCCCGGCAGGCTGCGCATCGCTGCGGCGCAGGCCGGCCTGGCCTACTGGGCGGCCGCGTCGTGGGCGGCTGCGATCTCGCTGTCGAAGGATCGGCCCGACACCGTCGCTGACCTGCCCCAGGCCGTGGCGCTGGCGCAGGCCGCCTACGCCGCGGACCCCAGACATGGCCAGGGCGCGCTGGCCTCGCTGCTCGGCACGCTCGAGGCTTCGCGGCCCGATGGCAGCCGTGTGCAGGCACTGGCCTACTTCGAGATGGCTCTGGCAAGTGCCGGCCGCAGCCCAACGGCGGTCTACGTCGCGATGGCCGAGGCGCTGGCCCTGCCGATTGGCGACCGTGCCAGCTTCGAGCGCTGGTTGCAGCTGGCGCTGCGATCTGCCCAGCCGGCCGCCGGCGGCCGCCTCGACCTCGGCACCCGGGTGATGACCGAGCGCGCGCATTGGCTGCTGGCCTCGATCGACGACCTCTTCTGAACCCCGAGCCACCTCGATGCAACGACGACACCTTCTTGCCGCCGGCGGCGGGCTGATTCTTCCCGCCGCCGCGCCCCGCGCGCAGACCGCCGTGCAGCTTCGCATCGGCAGCGTGGTGCCGAAAAACTCGCTCTACCACCAGAAGCTGCTCGAGATTGGCGAAGCCTGGCGTAGCGCCCAGGGTGCGGGAGCGCGCTTTGCGGTCTTCACCGACGGCAGCCAGGGCGGTGAGGCGGAGATCGTTCGCCGCATGCGCATCGGCCAGCTGCAGGGCGGCCTGATCTCGGTGGTGGGTCTTCGCGACATCGAGCCGACGATCGCTGCGCTGCAGAACCTGCCGCTGCTCTTCCGCAACTGGGAGGAGGTCGACCACGTGCGCGAAAAGATGCGGCCGTCGATCGAGAAGCGCGTCCTCGAGCGGGGCTTCGTCGTCATCGGCTGGGGCGACGCCGGCTGGGTGCGCTTCTTCTCCAAGGAGCCTGCGCTGCGGCCCGAAGACTACAAGGGCATGAAGTTCTTCGCCTGGGGCAGCGAGCCTGAACAGCAGGCGATCATGAAGAGCCTGGGCTACACGCCGGTGCCGCTGGAGACCACCGACATCCTGCCGGCGATACAGACCGGGATGATCAACGTCGTGCCCTCGACGCCCTACTTCGCGCTGGCCACGCAGGTCTTCGGCACGGCGTCCAACATGCTGGAAATCAACTGGGCACCCATTGTCGGCGCGCTGGTGGTGACGCGCCGCGCCTGGGACGCGATGAGCCCGGCGGCGCAGCAGGCGCTGCGTGCGGGTGGCGAGACTGCGAGCATTGCGATGCGCACACAGGCGCGCAGAGAGGTCGACGAGGCGGTGGACGCGATGAAGAAGCGGGGCCTGGTGGTCAACCGCCCGAGCCCCGAGCAGCTGCGCGAGTGGGATCAGCTCGCCGAGCGCCTGTACCCGCGCATCCGCGGCACGATGGTGCCCGCCGAGACCTTCGACGAAGTCTTCATGCATCTGAAGGCCTTCCGCGCCACGCGGGTGCGCTGACTTGACGAACACTCCGAAGCCGGCGTCAGCCCCCGGCACCGCGCCTGCGCGCTGGGCGCTCGACGACGCGCTGGCATCGCTGGCACTCGCGTGTATGGCCGTGATCCCGGCCATCGAGGTGGCGCTGCGACCGCTGCTGGGCCGCGGCATCGATAACGCGCCCGTCCTCGTCCAGCACCTCGGGCTCGTGCTGGCGATGGCCGGGGCGCTGGCGGCAGAGCGACATGGCCATCTGACAACGCTCGGCAGCACCTTGCCGAAGTTCGTCGGTGCGGCCTGGCAGCAGCGGCTGCATGGCTTCGCCAACGGTGTCTCGGCTGTGCTGTGCGGCGTACTGGCCCTGGCCAGCGGCCGTTTCGTCGCCAGCGAGATCGCAGCGCCCCATGAACTCGCCTATGGCATGCCAACCTGGTGGGTGCAGGCGGTGATGCCGATCGGCTTCGCGCTGCTCGGCGCCAAACTGGGTGCCCGTTGCGCGAGCATCGCGGGCTGGCGTGCACTCTGGGCGTTGACCGCACCTGGCGCCGGCATCGCGCTTGGCATGGCCTTCGACGGCCAGATCGTGCCGATCGGCGTGGCTGTGCTGCTGCTCGTGGCGGCATTGCTGGCGGGCGCGCCGATCTTCGCCTTCCTCGGTGGGCTGGCGCTGCTGCTGTTCTCGAGCGAAGGCCTGCCGTTGGCCTCGGTGGCGCTTTCACACTACGCGATCACGGTCAATCCATCTCTGCCGGCGCTTCCGCTGTTCACCCTCGCGGGTCTGGTGTTCGCGCGCACCGGCGCGGCGCAGCGCCTGAGCGCGCTCTTTCTTGCGCTCTTTGGCGGGGGCGTTGGCGGAACCGTACTGGCCACCGCAGCGCTGTGTTCGGCCTTCACGGCGTTCACCGGCGGCAGCGGCGTCACCATTCTCGCAGTCGGTGGCTTGCTGCTGCCTCTGCTGCTGCGTGCCGGCTACCCCGAACGGCGCGGTATCGGCCTGGTCACCAGCGCCAGTGCGCTGGGCGTGCTGCTGGCGCCGTCGGTGCCACTGATCATGGTGGCTGTGGTGGCTCGGGTTCCGATTCTCGACATGTTTCTTGCTGGACTGCTGCCGGCGATGGTCATGGTGGCCTGCTTGCTGCTGCTCGGAAACTTTCTCTGGCGCGACAAGGGCGCGACGACGACATCGACGGTGGCAGCCGCAAGCCGCCCGGACCTGCGCGCCGCCGCTCGAGCGGCCTGGGCGGCCAAGTGGGAGATCGCTGCACCAGGCGTGGCCGTCGGCAGCCTGATCAGCGGACTGGCCACGCCGACGGAGAGCGCCGCGATCACCGCGCTCTATGCCGTGCTCACCCAAGCACTGGCACACCGCGAGTTGCCGTGGGCCCGGTTGCGCGCTTGCCTGGCCGACTGCGCGCAGATCATCGGTGGCGTGATGCTGATCCTGGGCATGGCGCTGGCGCTGACGAACTTCCTGGTCGACGCCGGCGTCCCCGACGCCGCGGTGCAGTGGGTGCAGGGGGTGGTCCCGAACAAGTGGCTGTTCCTGGTGGCGTTGTGCCTGTTCCTCTTCGCCGCGGCGGCGCTGATGGAGATTTACGCTGCCATCGTCGTGCTCGTGCCGCTGCTGCTGCCGCTGGCGCTGGCCTACGGTATCGACCCGATCCACTTCGGCATCATCTTCCTGGCAGCGATGGAGGTCGGTTTCCTCTGTCCGCCAGCAGGGCTGAACATCTACTTCGCCTCCGCGATGTTCGGCAAGAGCGTGCGCTATGTCGCGGTCTCGGTGGCACCGGCGATGGGCGCGATCTTCGCCGGCACGCTGCTGATCGCCGGCTTCCCGTGGCTCGCCACGGCCCTGCCAGCCTGGCTCGGTTCACGCTGAGACCCTGAAGGCTGGCTCGCAGGGCTCACGGGCTTTGCTCCCGACGCCTGGCGCAACAAGCATCTGGCCACGGGCCACGCGGGCTCGCGCGCTGTGGGAGAGCAGCCTGATACAGCCCGGCCCGCCCCGGCCCTTGCCCGGCTTACGCGGATCAGGAGAGGATGGCGCCAACAGGCGCTCGACTTGTCACGAGCACTTCACGATACCGGCTCATCATGTTTTGCATCTCGTTTCAGCGTCGTAACGGGTGGTCAGCGTGCAGCAGGTGTGGCAGGCAGAGGACGGGCACCGATTGAAGGCCCTGCGGGAGGCGCGGGGCTGGGATGTCTGGCGGCTCGCACAGCTGTGCGCCCTGTCGGCAGCGCAGATTCGGCAACTCGAGGACGGCGGCGAATCGCAGTTCTACAGCGCCGCGATCAAGGTCTTGGCCGGGCGGCGAGCCCTGGCGTGCCTGGAGTCGGCCGCGACCCGATCAGCCGGCGGCCGTGCCCAATGACCAGGGCCCACCACGTCCTGATGGCCGCACTGCCAGCGCCTGCCTCGCGCCCCGTGCAATCAGCCCGTCTCAGATGAAGCGCTGGCGCAGCCTGGCCGAGACCATGTCGATGAGGCTCACGCTGGCAACGAGGATGATCAGCACCGCGCATGTCTGCGCGTACTGGAAGCCCCGGATCACCTCGTAGAGCACGACGCCGATTCCGCCAGCGCCCACCATCCCCACCACCGAGGCCGAGCGGACGTTGGACTCGAAGCGATAAAGTGCGAACGACACCCACAACGGCAGCACCTGCGGCAGCACACCGTAGACCACCTCCACCAGCCGGTGCACGCCCGTGGCGCGGATGCCCTCCACCGGGCGCGGGTCGATCGCCTCCACCGCCTCCGAGAAGAGCTTGGCAAGGGTGCCGGTGGTGTGGATAGCCAGAGCGAGTACCCCGGCGAAGGGGCCCAGCCCGACGGCCACGATGAAGAGCATCGCGAAAACCATCTCGTTGATGGCGCGAAAGGCATCCATGAGCCGACGCACAGGTTGGTGCACCCAGCGCGGCGCGACGTTCGCGGCCGCCAGCAGCGACAACGGCACTGCAGCCACGATCGCCAGCAGCGTGCCCCAGACGGCGATGTGCAGCGTGACGAGCATCTCGCGCACGTAGATACGCCAGTCGCGGAAGTCCGGCGGGAAGAAGTCCCGGGCGTAGGTGGCGATGTTGCCGGAGTCGCGCACCAGGTCCAGCGGGCGGATCTCGGCTCCGCGCCAGGCCCAGGCCAGCATGGCCAGGGCACAGGCCCAGCCGAGGTAGTACAGCCAGCCCGGGCGCTCGGCCAGCGCCCGGGCCTGCACGCGCTCCAGAGCCGCCTGCGAAGGCGAACGGCCGCTCGCCTCGGGTGGGGTCAAGCCGAGCGCGCCCACGGGATCACTTCTTCAGCGCGGCCAGCCTGCGGTCGATATCCGCAAGTTGGCGGGTGCGCTCCTCCGCCGAGAGCTTGTCGTCGGTCTCGGTGCGCCGCCGGTCGCGGAAGAGCTCGAGCTGGCGGATCGGGATCAGCTGGTCGTTGTTCGACTCGCGAAAGCCGTCGTAGCCGTAGATGTTGTTGAGGATCTTCTTTTCCTGGGGGTCGCTCTTCGCATAGTTCAACACGAAGTTGCGCAGCTTCTGCTTGACCGCCGGGTCCAGGTCCTTGCGCCAGACGAAGGGGTCGCTCGGTATGAGCGGGCTCGTCCAGATGACGCGGATCTGGCGAAAGAGGTCGGGCCGCGTCTTCTCGAGCTTATCGAGCTCTTCCGTGTTGTTGGCGGCCACGTCGACCTGCTTGGACAGCACGGCCTGCATGTTCACGCCGTGGCTGGCGCTGCGCACGGTCTTGAACGCGGTGCGGTGATCGACGTTGTTCTGCGCGAAGACGTAGAAGCCTGGCACCAGGAAGCCCGAGGTCGAGTTGGGGTCTCCGATGCCGAAGTTGATCGACTTCCCGTTGCGCAGCACGTCCTCGAGGGTGCGGTAGGGCGAATCCTGGTGCGTGATGAGCAGCGAGTTGTAGCCGTAGCTCCCGTCGACGAAACGCACCTGAGCGAAGACCTCGCCGTTGGCGCGATCCACCGCCTCCATGGCCGCCTTGTTGCCGTACCACGCCACCTGCACCTTGTTGAAGCGCATAGCCTCGATCACGCCGGCGTAGTCGGGAGCGTAGAAGGACTTCACCGTCAGACCGGTCTTCCTCTCCATGTCGCGGAAGAAGGGCTCCCAGCGCTCGCGCTGCACGCTGGCGGCGTCGGTGGCGATGATGCCGAAGTTGATCTCCTGAGCTGCTGCCGCCCAGGCGGATGCTCCCAGGCACAGGGCGGACAAGGTTCTCAAGAAGGCTCTTCTCATGGACAGGCTCCGGGTCGGGTGGGGGGGGGGTGAACGCAGTCGGTCAGTCGACGATCAGTTCCTCGGCAGCGCTGCCATAGAGCTCGCGCAGGAAGGCCGGGGAGAGTGCGGTGGTCGGGCCATCGAAGACGAGCGAGCCTTCGCGCAGGGCGAGCACACGTGTGCAGTAGCGCCGGGCCAGCGGAACATGGTGCAGGCTCACGAGCAGGGTGAGGCCGCTTTGGTGGTTGATCTGCATCAGCAGGTCCATCACGCGACGGGTGGACTCGGGGTCCAGCGAGGCTACCGGCTCGTCGGCCAGCAGCAGCCGTGCCCCCTGCACCAGGCTGCGCGCGACGGCGGCGCGCTGCTGCTGGCCACCCGAGAGGGTGGAGGCCCGTTGGTAGGCCTGGTCGTGCAGGCCCACGGCCTCCAGGGCGTCGAGCGCCCGGGCCCTCTCCTCTTGCGTGAAGCGACCCACCAGGGCACGCCACAGCGGCAGGTCGGCAGCCAGACCCGTCAAGACGTTGACGTCCACTGGCAGGCGGCCCACGAGGTTGAACTGCTGGAAGATGATGCCGATGCCGCGGCGCATGCGCCGCACATCCGCCGCGAGCCTGCCATCGCGCTGCAGGACTTCGCCGTGTACCTCGATGCGCCCGGGGACGGCATCGAGCACCTCGAGCGCGCACAGGCAGCGCAGGAGGGTGGACTTGCCCGAGCCAGACGCGCCGAGCAGAGCCACCCGCTCACCGGGTCGCACCGTGAAGTTCACGTCTCGCAGGGCCTGGCGTGCCGAGGGCCCGCCGAGGCCGAAGGTCTTGTTCGCCGACACGACCCTGAGGGCCGACACGGCCTCGGCCGAAGCCGCGCCTGCGCCAGGGTCCGGGTGGGGCTCGCTGGAGGACATCTGCTGCTGAAGATCCACGGGGTGCGAGTGCACCGCAGTGGCGTGGCAGATTCATGACAACCCTGCGTCCGGCTCCACCTTGTGAAGCCCGGTCGACGCTACGCCGTGCACAGCGAAAAAACTGCCCGGGCCCCATACGGAAACCCGGGCAAAGCCACCCACCGGGCGGCCATGGCCAGCTTCTTCCAGGCGCTCAGGGTAGTGGCCCCAGCGCGCACGGCAGTCTGTCCTCAGTCCGTGAAGAGGCCGTGACAGGGCTCCGCCCATGCGGGAGAGTGAAGTCCGAGCGCTCGAAGGAGCCAGTCCCTGAGGCTCGGCGATGGGCTGGTGTAAACAGTGCTGACACATCGCCGCCGCAAACTGTCATGAGCCTGCTCCTCAAGCCTGCCCACTGCCTCTTGAACATGCATCGCCTTCTGCCTATCCTGCTGGCCTTGTGCCTGGCTTGGCTGGCAGCCAGCCCCTCCGCTCTTGCGCGCGATGCATCGCCCGTCACGCGCATCGCGGTGGCCTCCTGCTTCGATCAGCGGATGGAGCAGCCCATCTGGGGGGCCATCTTCGGCTACCGCCCGGAGGTGTTCGTCTACGCAGGGGACAACGTCTACGGATCGGTGCCAGCCGCCTCACTGGAGCCGGGGCTCGAGGTGCTCGCGCAGGCCTATCGCACCGCCGCGGCACGCCAGGAGCATCCGCGCATCCTGCGCGAGGCACGCGTCATGGCCGTGTGGGACGACCACGATATGGGCCTGAACGACGGCGGGGCCGACATGCCCTACAGGGAACGTGCCAAGGAGCTCTTCCTGGCATTCCACCGCATCCCCGCCGAGGATCCTCGCCGCTCGCGCGCAGGCCTCTACCACGCCGAGGTCGTCGGGCCGCCCGGCCAGCGCGTGCAGGTGATCCTGCTCGACACGCGGTGGTTCCGTTCACCGCTCGAGCGAGCCCCCACCGCGCAACCCTTCGGTCCTTTCACGCCCACGGCTGACCGCAGCAAGACGCTCCTCGGCGAGGAGCAGTGGTCGTGGCTGGCGCAGCAGCTGCGCGAGCCAGCGCAAATCCGGCTCATCGTATCCTCCATCCAGCTCGTGGCCGAGGGGCACGGCTTCGAGCGCTGGGGCAACTTTCCGCACGAGCGGCAGCGCTTCTACGACCTGCTGCGCGAGACGGATGCACGCGGTGTCATCGTGCTGTCGGGCGACCGGCACATCGGCGCGCTCTACCGCCACGAGGCGGAGCTGGCGCGGCCGCTGGTCGAGCTCACGGCCAGCCCGGCCACGCGCCCCTTCCCCGGCAACCGCGAGCCCGGGCCCAACCGCATCGGCGCCGTCTACGGCATGGAGAACTTCGGCACCGTCGACATCGACTGGTGGGCGCGCCAGGTGAGTCTTTCCGTCAGGGGCATGAACGGCGAGCCGGTTCGGCAAATGGAACTGGGCTTCAGTGTGCTCGGGGTGGCGCCATGAGCTTCTTGTGGCCCTTGCTGGGTCTCCTGATCGGATGCTTGGCGGTTGGTGTGGCCATCTGGCTGAGCATGCGCCTCAAGACTCGGAACCTTGTTCGCGAGCGCCGCATACGTGACCATGTCTTCTCGGGCGCGCTCCTGCAGGCCCTGCGGGCCGAGTACCCGCACCTTCAGCCTCACGACCTGGCGCGGGTCGGGCAAGCCCTCCTGGGATTCTTCCTCGCTCACCTGCACACGGGCTCCAAGACACTGGCCATGCCCTCCCGCGCGGCAGATGCGCTGTGGCGTCACTTCACCCAGGACGCGCAGGCCTATGGCGCTTTCTGCCGAGAGGCCTTCGGTCATGTCCTGCACCGGATACCCGCGGGCTCGACGCCATCAGGG